>DAORIV010000004.1:2151-39735 GCA_035438705.1 Parcubacteria group bacterium | reverse complement strand
AAAAAGTACTTCGAGATAAAGAAGGCAAACTTATTCGTGCAAGATTTTTTGTATATGAAAATGGTGGCAGAATCAAAGCTAGACTTCTAGATTTTGTATATCTTACTGAACAAATACTTCTAAAAGGAAAGGAACTTTTACTTTCTATTGTTTCAAAAACATCTAACTCAGTTTTAAATTTCTTCCTACTCTCACTCACAACCCGAAACTATAAACTAGCAACTGTTTACGCTATTGGTTCTAAACCTCGTGGCCCAAATAAAATTTAATATTGTTATTTATATTAACTTTATTAGATTTACTAACTTTAATTAACCACACGCTTTCATAATTTGAATGAAATCCGAAGTTGAGAGTTTGAAAATAAGAGGAGGCGTATCGAGTATACGATGACGAAAATTTTCAAAATCGAAACAAGGAGATCACCAAATTTGGAAGCTCTGTGACTAACACAATAAACACATATGGCTAAAATTATTGGAATAGATCTTGGTACTACCAATTCAGCGGTAGCTATCATGGAAGCAGGACAACCTAAAATATTAGAAAACTCAGAAGGTGCAAGAACAACACCTTCTATAATTGCAGTATCTAAAACTGGAGAAAGACTTGTTGGACTACTTGCAAAAAGACAGGCAGTAACAAATCCAAAAAACACAGTTTTTGGAATTAAAAGATTTATAGGTCACAACTTTGAAGACGAAGCTGTTCAAAAAGATAAAGGTATCGTACCTTTTGAAGTCTCAAAATCTGGAACAGGTGGAGTAAAAGTAAAAATGGGTGACAAAGATTACTCTCCAGAAGAAGTATCAGCGATGGTACTTTCTAAAATCAAAGCAGATGTTGAAGCAAAAATAGGGGAAAAAGTAACTCAGGCTATCATCACAGTACCTGCATACTTTAACGACGCACAAAGACAAGCGACAAAAGATGCTGGAGCTATTGCAGGACTTGAAGTTTTGAGAATCATAAACGAACCAACTTCAGCAGCACTTGCTTACGGTTTTGACAAAGGAAAGAAAGAGGAGAAAATTGTAGTTTTCGACTTTGGTGGTGGTACTTTTGACGTATCAGTTCTAGAAGTGGGGGACTCAGTTATAGAGGTAAAATCTACAGACGGAGATAGTCACTTAGGAGGTAAGGACATCGATCAAAAGATTATCAACTTCCTTGCAGATGAGTTCAAAAAAGAATCAGGTATCGATCTTCGAGGTGACACACTAGCACTACAGCGACTAGATGAGGCTGCAGAAAAAGCAAAGATTGAGCTTTCTACTGCAATGGAGTCAGAAGTAAATATTCCATTCATTACTTCAGATGCTTCAGGCCCTAGACACTTGCTTATAAAAATTACTCGAGCAAAACTTGAAGAGCTTACAGCAGAGTTTATTGACCGAGCAATGTCTATCACAAAAAGAGCTATGGAAGCTTCAGGATTTTCTACTTCACAGATTAACGAAGTTATCCTAGTTGGAGGACAGACAAGAATGCCTAAAATCGCTGAAAAAGTAAAAGAGTACTTTGGTAAGGAACCAAACAAATCTATCAACCCTGACGAAGTTGTGGCTCTAGGAGCAGCAATTCAAGGAGGAATACTAGCTGGAGATGTTAAAGATGTTCTACTTCTAGATGTTATTCCACTTTCTCTAGGTATTGAAACTATGGGAGGTGTAGCAACAAAACTAGTTGAAAGAAACACTACTATCCCGGCATCGCGCTCACAAGTTTTCTCTACAGCAGCAGACAACCAAACATCTGTAGAGATTCATATTGTTCAGGGAGAAAGAGCAATGGCAAGTGACAACAAGTCCCTTGGTAGATTTATTCTAGATGGTATTCCACCAGCACCACGAGGTATGCCTCAGATTGAAGTTATGTTCGATGTGGATGCAAACGGAATCCTATCTGTAAAAGCAAAAGACAAAGCAACAAGTAAGGAGCAATCTATCAGAATAGAGGCTCGATCAAGTCTATCCAAAGAAGAGATTGAGAAAATGCAAAAAGATGCAGAGATGCATGCACAAGACGACTTGAAGAAAAAGGATCTTGTTGAGGCAAAAAATATTGGTGAGCAACTTATCTACACAGCAGAAAAAGCACTGAAAGATGCTGGAGACAAAGTTCCTGCAGATGTAAAAGCTTCTGTAGAAGAGAAATCTAAAGCACTAAAAGATGTGCTAGCAAATACAGCAAGTGACATTGAAGCTATCAAAAAAGCAACAGTTGATCTGTCGAACGAAACATCTAAAATTGGCGAAGCAATGAACAAAGCAAATGCTTCTAGTGGAACAGAAGCTCCTAAACAAGAGGGTGAGAATGTTCGAGACGCTGACTTTGAAGAGAAAAAACCAGAAGAGGGTAAATAGTTGATACTTTGTATCTGTTAGTGTAAATTAACAAAACCTATGTCAAAAGACTACTATCAAACATTAGGCGTTGATAAGAAAGCCTCAAAGGATGAAATCAAAAAAGCATTTCGGACTTTAGCGCACAAGTATCACCCGGATAAAAAAACAGGAGATGATGCTAAATTCAAAGAAATAAACGAGGCTTACTCGGTTCTTTCTGATGACCAAAAGCGTGCACAATACGACCAGTTTGGCTCTGCAGGTCCAAACATGGGTGGAGGTGGGTTCGGAGGAGGCTTTGAAGGTTTTGACTTCTCACAGTTTACTCAAGGTGGTAATGGGGGTTTCGAATTCGACTTTGGTGATATATTCGGAGATGTGTTCGGAGGAGGCTCAAGAAGACAAGCAAAAAGAGGACGTGATATCTCAATTGATATTGAACTTTCCTTTGAAGACTCAATATTTGGAGTTGAGAGAACTGTACTACTTAATAAAGTGTCAAAATGTGATACATGCAGTGGATCAGGAGCGGAAAAGGGGACTGAACAAACTACTTGTACAAAGTGTAATGGTAAGGGTAGTGTAAGAGAGGTTAAAAGAACATTCTTTGGTCAGTTTGAGTCTCAAGCTACATGTGATAATTGCCATGGCACAGGAAAAGTACCAAAAGTTAAATGTGGAGCTTGTAATGGTAATGGAGTATATAAGAAGGAATCTGAAATCAAGGTCAAAATACCAGCCGGAATTGACAATGGTGAAATGATTAGATTATCTGGAGCTGGGGAAGCGATTTCAGGAGGTCAATCAGGGGATTTGTACATAAAAATTTATGTTAAAAAACATCCTGTATTTAGAAAAGAAGATGTGAACCTAGTAATGGACTTACCTGTAAAACTAACTGATGCTCTCATTGGCTCAGAAGTTAGTATTAAGACTCTTGATGGAGAAATTAGCCTTAGAGTACCAGAAGGCCTCAAACATGGTGAAATTCTACGTATTAAAGGCAAAGGAGTGCCATATGAGAAGGGTTACAGAGGAGATATACTCGTCAAAACTAGTATTATAATGCCTACAAAGTTATCAAAAGACGCCAAAAAAACGATAAATCAACTAAAAGACTTGGGTCTATAGCGTACAATTCGCTTTTAAACCAAAAAGAAGCCACAAGTTGCCTAACTTGTGGTTTTCTTGTTTAATGTTTTCGATTGAATTTTCATAATTATATGGCTATAAATATAGCTTTTTTTACCCTTGATATGCATGAAAATTCATTGTATTGTATTGACATTTGAATTCAGATATGCTATTATATTAACAACTCAGTAATTAGCTGAGTTTTTCTGTTCTAGGGTGACTTTCATTAAGTTTACCCCTGAGCCACGATAGAATTACAATTTAATTAAAGACTTATTTTAAATTTTACCGCAGTTAGTTTGTTTATGTTCCTTTCGACAATATCAGGTACGACAACTCCGAACGTAACTTCATTACCTAAAGTAGAAGATTCGTCTTACAAAGTTGTAAAACAAATATCTAATAAAGAGGTTGAGTCTCTTATGAGTACTGAAAAGTATGTTAGACAGTACTTTAAAGATAACCCAATCATGATTGAGATTGCTTATTGTGAGTCTGGTTTTAGACAACTAGACAGTGATGGTAATCCACTTAAAAATCATAAAGGTAGTTCAGCTACTGGAGTGATGCAAATCATGGCCTCAATCCACGAGGAAGATGCAGAGAAACTTGGTCTAGATATCAATACCTTAGAAGGTAACGTTCGTTTTGCTCAACACTTGTACAACAAGTTTGGAACAAAACCTTGGGAAGCTGATGCTTCATCAAAAAATTGTTGGCACCCAAGAGGTCAAGCACTTGCTATTATCTAAAGAACCTAACAAAACAAAAAGCACCCGAAATGGTGCTTTTTGTTTTGTGTGGATAACTATCCTTGTATACAAAATGTATGGGTGTATACTGATTAGACAAAAGGCCCGCAAGGGCTTTTTGTATTACTTGTTAAAATATGCAAGTTCAATTAGAATCACTTGAGAAAAGGAGGTCTCTGAATGGAAACTATACACATTCTTTATCGAGAAAGAGCACTTTGTCTATTTTCAAGTGAATTCCCAATAAACTGGCCGAAAGATCAGAAGTGGGTTCGCATGAATCTTAGGCATATTGCAAATTGTGAAGGTTGCTTGGCCAAAGTACAAGAAGTTCTTAAACCTAATTCCAAAAGGTAATAAAAAATTCGTCCGTAGAAATACGGACGAATTTTGTTTACACGCAAGTAAAATAGGGAAGGATAATTATATTAAATTATATTAGTTAATTTGATTTGGTTATTGATTTATATGTATGAAATATATAGAGGGGAGAAGTATATAAGTATGTCGCACAATATATGTTTTGTACTACATCTTCCTATGGAGATGTAGTACAAAACATACCTGCAGATTGTCGGTCGCTTTAGCGTCTGACAATCTGCTTTTTGTACTTTGCATCCCCTTTTTATCCGCCTCCAACTATCTTTTTTAGGTACCTAGATAGCACCCCTGTTGGATTTGGAACCTATTATTTTGACCTTCTTTTTTTGTTCCCTAAAATAGGGAAGTCCCCTACCCTTAAATCTGTAGTTTAATTTCTAACTAAACCATTTAGTCCTCACGTAGTTATCAACCCACACATAGAAACCTTTAATCATTTCCCAGATAGTACCAACATACTTTTGACCAGTAGGAGAGTTATACCATTCAACCAAATCAAAATCTAAGTAGTACTTTATAAAAACTAAAGCAATAATTATTACAACAATTTTCATTACAAAACCATCTTCATTATTATTTTTCATTATATATATTATATCAAATTAGATTGCTGGGAAGTATTCCATAGGATCTAGATATGCTCGAATATCTGCCAAAGGTATGACAGCCTCTTTACATCCCCTACTGTTTACAAACTTTTCTATTCGAACTCCTTGTGTTGCATAAACAGAAATATGCAAATGTGGGCCAGTTGAATATCCAGTATTTCCAGAGAATCCAATAGTATCACCAGTTTCTAGCTTCTGACCATTATTTACACTTATAACAGAAAGGTGGGCATATATAGTAGAAAGACCATTATCGTGTCTAACCATAACCCATTTTCCAAATGAGTAACATCCTGGATATTGATCAGTATTTCCAGAACCCACAACCGTACCAGTCAAAACATTTTTTACTCTTGTACCTACAGTTGCTCGAAAGTCTACTCCATTATGTGAACCAGATGTATAAAGTTTTTGAGCTCCAACAGTTTTGCCAAACCGTTGAGTTATATATACATTATCCAACGGCCAAGCTAAAATGCTTGGTTTTCCTTGTGGGTAACTATTAGGGTCAATTAAATACTTTAATTGAGATTCGTATTCAAACAACTCTTTTAAATACTGAGTTCTTTGTTGTTCTTTAGTTTTTACCAACTCTTTGAATGCTTGCTCCTTACTTTTTGTTTGTGTCAAAACTGTTGCTTTTTCCTTAACTGTATATTCTACAGCCTGTTTTTTACCAGATAAATCTTGTTTTAAATCCACAAGTTCTTCTTTTTGTTCACTTAGATCTTCTTGTTTTACTTCTAACTCTCTTTTTAAACCTGAAAGTTCTTTTGTTTTATCTCTTATGGCCTCACGAATAGTTTGAATATTATCTATGTCTTTCCAGACATCACTTATGCTTTTAGTGGTCAAAATCATCGTAATTATATTGTTATTATCTATAAACTGTGCATTTTTTATGGCATTGGTAACGGCCTTTCTATTATTTTCAATTTGCTCTTCTTTAGTACTAATTTCTCCACCAATTTGCTGTATAGTTAAATTTGTTTTACTTATTTTGTTTTCAGTTAAATTAATGTCGGTCGTTATTTTCTTTTTAGTTAAGTCCAAACTTTTTATTGTAGTTTCTAGAGTTTTCGCCTCCTTATTTGCATTCTCAACTTCGGCATTAAACTGCTTAATTTCTTCCTCTAGTTTTTTAATTTGTGCCTGTCTATCATCAATTTTATTTTTTAGCTCATCTGGATTGGTAATTGTTTGAGTGTGTGCAATATTTGTAACACTAAAAAAAATTAACAACAAAAATACCCAGCCATATTTGTTAATATAAGTTTTATATTTTTGATACTGCATCATTAATTCTTTTCAATGATTCTTCTTTGCCTAAAATATAAAGTAAAGTGAATGGATCAGGGCTCTTTTCCTTACCTGAAAGTGAAACTCGAAGTGGCCACAACACATTACCACGACCATTTTCTGTTGCGTAATCAAAAACTATTGCTTTTATTGCATCTGGGTTATCAAAGTCATTTACACTTGATTGTGTTAATTTTTCTTTGATCCATTCTAAGTGTTTTTTTGAATTTTCTAACGAATCCCCTTTCCAAGACAACAGGGAAGTGTCATACTCTGGAGAATTGAAATAAAATGATAACTCCCCTTCCCTCACCATGTCGTCTATATCACCCCACTTTGAAATATGTTCAAAAACTATTTTTGATATTTTTTTTAATAAATTTACATCTCCATTTATGCCATGATTAGAAAGTCTTGAAATAATCTCATTATGAATATCATCATCATTCATTTTCTTCATGTGTTCTTTGTTCATCCAATCCAGCTTATCATCATTAAAAGCTCCACCAGATTTCTGAATCTTATCAATATCAAAAATACTTATTAGTTCATCTTTTGTAAATATCTCTTGTTCTGTTCCTGGATTCCAGCCAATTAAAGCAAGAAAATTTACCATTGCTTCTGGTAAGTAACCCTCAGCACGATATTCTAGAATATCCTTAGCACCATCTCTTTTGCCAAGTTTTTTTGTTCTATCTTCTTTAAGTATTGGAGGAAGTGAAGCGAAAACAGGATATGGTATACCCAATGCATCATAAAGTGAAAGAAACTTGGGTGTACTTGAAATAAACTCATCGCCTCGCATAACATGAGTCACACCCATATTGTAATCATCCACTATATGTGCAAAGTTATAAGTTGGATAGCCATCAGCTTTAATCAATACAAAATCATCTAGGGCTTCGGGTCCGGCTTCAAGTTCACCACGAACAGCATCAGTCCATTTGTATCTTTTTACTTCCGGAACTTTTAGACGAAGAGGTTTCTTGCCGTCCCAAACTTCAAAAGTATCTGGTCTATGATCTCTATAAAGAAAAGGTCTTCTTTCTTCTTCTGCTTTTTTTCTAAATGCTTCCAATTCTTCTACTGTGTAAGGGTCAGGGTATGCCAAACCTTTTTCAATAAGTTTATGAGCTTCTTTTATATATGTATCTAGTCTTTGTGATTGTATAACTGTGCCAAATTCTCCTGGATTTTGAGGGCCAATATCCCATTTTATACCAAGCCATTTTAGAGATTCCTGTATGTGTTCTATGGAACCCTCCACCTCGCGAGCTTTGTCAGTATCTTCAATTCTCAGAATAAACGTTCCATTATTTCTTTTAGCGTAAAGGTAGGCAAAAAGAGCCGTTCTAACACCACCAATATGCATAAATCCAGTTGGACTTGGTGCAAACCTTGTTACTACTTTCTTTGTTTCTGTCATTTTATTTTTCGTGTTCTAGGCCGATCTCTATAATCCCCTCTGCAATAAGCTGTGCAGAATCCTTTCTTGAAAAAGCTACAGCTGAACTCTCCATTTTCTCTTTAGTCAAAGGGTCACCTGTGATTCTTTCTATTTCAGACATCAGAACCCCAGTTGACATATTTTTTTCTTCTATGACAACAGCTGAGCCACTTCTAGCATATGAATATGCATTAGTCCTTTGATCATGTGAAGTTTCTTCAGGTATCGGTATTATTATTGACGCTCTACCCCACAATGCTATTTCAAATATAGCAGAACCAGCTCTAGATACAATAACATCAGCAGCTCCAGAAGCCATACGCATTGTTAAGTCATTCATATATGGGAAGGCTTTATATCTATCTTTGTTCTTATTGCCATTAAGTATAACTTTGGATGTTTCTTGGATTATTGGAAAATTATCTTTACCAGTTTGATGTATAACCTGATAATTTTCTACCAACTCTGACAATGCATCCATAATTGCACTATTTACAAAACGTGAGCCTAGAGAACCACCAATTATAAATACTGTTTTAATATTTTTATCAAAACCAAAAAACTCATGAGAACCAGAAACTTGTTTCTCTTGTATCGCCTTTCTTACTGGGTTACCAGTATAAGCGGTTATTCCTTTTTTAAAATATGAAACAGCATCTGGATATGATACAGCTACTCTTCTTGCGAACTTTCCAGCCCATGCATTGACCTTCCCTGGTTTACCATCAGACTCATGAATTACGACTGGTATACCCAGAAATCTAGCAGCAAAAAGTACTGGGAAACTTGCGTAACCACCCTTACCAAAAACTACATCAGGATATATAACAAAAACTCTCCACAAAGCCGATATTACACCAGAAAAAGTTTTGAAAAGATCAAAGAAATTTTTAATTAGATTATCAGGAGTTTTGTTTCTTCTAATTTTTCCAGCACTAACTTTATAAAAAGTTATATTATTTTCAAATAGCAAGCTTTCATCATATGGATCGGTAGACATATAGTACAGCTCTGGTCTTAAAAGTCTGTTGTCTTTTGCTATTTCATTTAATTTTTCGGCAACTGCAATTATTGGATAAAAGTGCCCACCTGTACCTCCTCCTGTTAATATTATTTTCATTTTTTTGCTGATTTAGAAATATTTAAGACTATACCGACTTCAGCTAACGTCATAAATAATGCTGTACCACCATGACTTACAAAAGGTAAGGTTATCCCAGATAATGGCAATACCCCAACCATGGCACCGATATTTACAAAAGCCTGAGTTCCAATCATTATAACAATTCCTATCACCATTAGTCTACCGAATGAATCTGTTGTTCTAGAAGCTATTTTAAGCCCTCTTACACAGAAAAATATAAACAAAATGATTATAGTTGTGGCTCCAACAAAACCGAATTCTTCTGAAGCTACGGCAAAAATTGAGTCTCCTATTGGTTCTGGCAACACACTAAACTTCTGAATACTCTGTCCAAATCCCCTACCAAACATTCCACCACTTCCAATAGCAATTAGTGACTGCTGTATCTGATAGCCAGAACCTAATGAATCATGTGCGGGATTGATAAATGTTGTAATTCGAGCTTTAACATAAGGTCTTGTATACGCCAAAATACCAACACCTAGAACTGCAATAAGGCCCATTACCAAAATATGTTTCCATCTACCTCCTGATGAAAGATAAATGGCTAGTCCCGCAAAAGCAGTAATTATAAATGTATCAGTGTCGGGTTGTAACAAAAGGACCACACCCACAATAAACACGAGTACAACAAATGGTATTAAACCGTACTTAATATTTTGTGTTCTTTCTTTAACTGATGCCATCCATGCGGAAAGAAATACAATAAAACCAATTTTCAAAAACTCTGATGGTTGAAATGAGAAAGTTCCAATACGTACCCACCTACTTGCACCACCGTGAGTAAAACCTATATCTGGTACAAATACCATAAGTGTAGCAATAATTGATGATAAAAATATGAAAAATGCATACTTTCTGTATATTTTGTAATCAATTTTAGATGTAACAAAGCAAGCAATTGAACCCAAAAGCAAACCAAAAACTGTTTGATTAAATGCTACTCCGGCGTATTTGATGGGCTGTTTAGAAAGTAGACCAAGTGATGCTGAACGGAATATTAAATATCCTCCTACTATGAGGATGATCACTGATATTAAAAATGGCAAATCAACTTTGAATTTTTTCATCTATTTCAAAGAAACATTATAGCACAGTGCAAATTAACTTATTAGTGAAACTATTACTCCTGATATAGCGCAAACCAAAGAAATAACCCAATATCTCATTACTATTTTTGTTCTAGGCCAACCAAGGGCTTCAAAATGATGATGAAGTGGAGCAACTTTAAAAACCCTGTGCTTATTAAAATACTTATATGAAGTTATTTGTATTACTACAGAAAGTGATGTAGCGACAAGTGGTAAAGCAATAAGAGGTAATACTAAAACTGAGTTAGTTAGAAAAGCGATTACAGAAAGTGTTACAGTTAGCCCGAGTATTCCCGTCTCACCCATATAAAATCTTGCTGGTGGAATATTAAACCAAAGAAATGCAAGTGTGGCTCCTGCAATAACAGCACACAATACAGAAATATCTATCTGATTATTGGCAAAAGCAATAAGAGAGTAAGCAGTAAAAATAACTGACATGACACCCCCAGAAAGACCATCCATTCCATCAATAACCGAGCTTGAAAACACTCCAAGCATTACAACTATAAAAAATGGTATAAACCACAAACCTAGTTGAAGCTCTCCACCAAAAGGAATATGTATAGATGTAAATTCTAGTTTGTCATAAAACCAATAAGAAATACCTAAGCCGATTAATGTGATACATACTATTTTAACTTTTCTATAAATTAGTGGATCCTTTGCATAAAAACCTTTACCAAATATTTGCAATAAATCATCTGCTAATCCGATAAGTGATGCCAGAATTAATGCTCCTATAGGAACATATGTTTGACTTCTACTCCAAAAATTAAGTTTCTCTGTTAAATCAGATTGAAAAAATACTGACAAAAGATATACAACTAACATTGTAAATAAAACCGATACCCAGATTATTACACCTCCTATTCTTGGAGTAGATACTTCTTCTGAAGTATTATGTATCTTCCCAAAATCATTGTTTGTTATATCCCCCGCTTCAGTTCTTGCAGATTTTTTCCACATTTTGTATTTGTAGAAAATGTTTGTAAAAAAAGGAGTAATAGAAATACCGATCAAGAAAGACAAAACTGAAGGAACTACTACTTTAATTACATCTATCATATTAAATTGGTTTTATTTTTTTTGATATAAACACATCATACCACAGTGACAATACTAGCAGAATATATATTTTTCTAGAATTGTCTGCTTTTTTATGAACATGATCTTCAATTATATTTTTGATGTAATCAATACTCATATGAGAATTAATATATTCATTCTCTAAAATAGTCCTGTAAACATCCTTTCTATCTGCTGTAAACCAATCCTTTACAGGAGTTGGAAAGCCTAATTTTCTTCTATTTCTTGTACTTTCTGGAATTATATTTTTAAAAGCTTCTCTTAATATGTATTTAGACACTCCACCATTCCACTTGTATCTATCTGGAAGTTTGCCTGCCATTTTAGCAACCTCTTTATCTAGGAAAGGAACACGTAACTCAAGAGAGTTGGCCATAGTCATTTTGTCAGCTTTCGCTAGGATGTCCCCAACAAGCCATGTGTTTATATCTATGTATTGCATTTTTGTAGAATCACTCAGTGACTTTATATGTTTGTATAAGGGTGCAAGTGACATATATTTTTCAGCAGGAGCTTCCCATAGTAAATCAATTTCCTCTCTTGTAAAAATTGAACCATTAAAGTACTTTTGGCCGATATACCAATCTTCTATTTTCATTGAAACCCTCTTTAAATAATTTTTGCCATAAAATTCAAAAGGTAAACTAGTAAATGCTTTTAATATTACTTTTGGTATCCAAGAAAGTTTTTGAGATTCTATTGGAGTAAAATAAATATTATAACCACCAAAAAGTTCATCTGAACCTTCACCCGATAGCACAACTTTCACATGCTTACTTGCCTCCTCTGCAACAAAATATAGTCCCACAGCTGAAGGGTCAGCAATTGGTTCATCGAAGTGATAAACTACTTTAGGTAATACACTAAAATACTCATCTGGGCCTATGTTTAGTTCTGTGTGATCTGTTCCAAGGAAACTTGCTGTCTCTTCTGCTTCTTTTCCTTCAGTTAGAGTATTAAAACCTACTGTAAATGTTTTTATTTTATTATCACCCCTTATTTCCTGCATTAATGTAGTAATGATACTACTGTCTAATCCCCCAGAAAGAAATGCCCCCACAGGTACATCTGCAATCATATGGTGAGCAACAGAATCTTTTATCGTCTCATGAATGTCTTTCTTTGCCTCTTCTTCAGGAATAGAACTGTTTGGATGGAATTCCATATTCCAGTATTTTTTTATATCTATCTCTCCACTATCGACATTAATTTTTAAATAATGTGCTGGCGGAAGCTTAAAAACATTTTTGAAAAGTGTTTCGACAAGTGGGTTATACTGGAATGATAGGAAATTAACTACTGCAGCATGATTTACCTCAGCTTTAAAACCAGGGAATTCTTCAAAACTTTTTACTTCTGAAGAGTAAGCAACTATCTGTTCATTTTGAATATAATAGTATAGTGGTTTGATACCAAAGAAATCTCTAGCTATAAATACTTCTTTGGTTTCTGTATTGTAAATAGAAAACACAAACATACCCCGAAGTTTTGGTAACATTTTTTCACCATACTCCTGAAACATTGTTAGAATTACTTCTGTATCTGATGTTGTTTTAAACACATATCCTTTTTGCAAAAGTTCGTCTTTCAACTCCTTGTAGTTGTATATTTCTCCATTGAAAACAATCACGAGTTTTCCATCATCTGTTGCTATAGGTTGTCTGCCTGTTTCTAGGTCAATAATTGCAAGTCGTCTCATTCCCATAGCAATGTTTTTATCAACATAAAAACCATCATCGTCAGGTCCACGATGAGTTATCTTACCTACCATTTTGCCTATTACTGCCTCTTTATCGTTGATTTTTGGGCCAATAACACCTGATATTCCACACATATTTAAAGTATACCCTATGCCCCAAAAAGTGTCTAAAAATGAGCCAATTTTAATACTTGACCTATTGGTAGTATTGTTATAGTGTTTTAAAAAGAGGTGGTTACAATATGACCGAGGAACAGTTCAAATATGTGAGGAGTACCGGTTTTCAAGTGGTGTTTCTTCTTGCGATTATCGCCGGCCTGCTGCTTGGCATCATCATTTCACGGTAAGAGGTGGCAACAGTCGACACGAAAAAGTCACACAGACTACCGTGTCGACTTTTTCGTTATATGAAGTTTTTCAATAAAATTCATTATTATTTATATAGCGATATATCACTATATAAATAATACATAACAATTACGTAATAAAAAATGGAGCAGAGAATACCCTTAAATCTTAAAAATTACTACTTATTGGTTAAGGTATTTGAATGTAGCATCAGCCAACAACTCAACATCTTCAAACCTCCCCTCTTGAGTTGACCCGAGCACAGTAACAATTACTGGGTGTGCAAGGCCCGCATCAAAAGCTACGGTCAAGTTTCCACCTGCCATATTTGTATATCCAGTCTTAGACGCAAAAAGCCCTGGAATTGAGCCCACAAAATCATTAGTGTTTTTTCCGGTGTGCTTTTTATCATCTGAACTTATTTTTATTGTTGTGTATTTAGTTGGTTCTAGAACATCTGGGTAGTTAACAATCATATAATTCATTAAAGTATTCACATCTGTTGCCGATCCATAACCACCGCTTGTATTTGTATCAATATCTAAACCAGTCTCATTCAAAAAGAAAGACTGTGTAAGTCCCAACTCTTTTGCTTTGGAGTTCATTTTTTCTATAAAGTCTTTTCTTCCAAGATTATAGTCTGAAGTATCTAATGTTACTGCACCTATAACTGAAGCAAGAGATCTCGCACCATCATTAGAAGAAGTAACAAGTGAAAAATCTAATAAGTCTCGCATTTTCCATGATTCAGACACCACCAAACCACTATCACCTTCTTCTCTTAGAAAATCACTTCTTATGGTTATGTTTGAGTTCTGAGGCAAAAGTTCAACTGCCACAACTGCTGTCATGAGTTTTGTAATTGATGCTAGAGGCAACTGAACATTTTCATTTTTTGCATACAATACTTTATTCGTAGACAAATCATATACATAAACAGCTCTCGCTTTTAGTTTTAAATCATCAAAAACTTCTGAACTTTTTACTTGCTCATTTATTTGAGTAATTTGATCTTTTTTGTCCTGTGATTTTTGACTTACTAAAAAAATCATAAAAACTACACCAATAAAAAGTGCAATATTAAAAAAGTGTAGTGTTTTTGATATCTTTTGTTCTTCCATATTACTCTTCTGTGTTTTCTAGCTCTTCAGAAACTTCAAGTTGCTTATTCATATCTTCATACTCTGGAAGATCCTTAACGCTTTTAATTCCCAGAAATCTTATTGTATCAGATGTAATATTGTATACAACCATTCTTTCATCTGTTTTGCTTACAGACCTATCAATCAAACCCCTAAGGAGTAAGTTTCTGATAGCATATTGTGAGTTTACACCTCTAATATACTCTATTTCTTTTTTTGTTACTGGGCCCTTATAGGCAATTATTGTAAGAGTTTCTATGCCCGCCTTACCCAAATCCCTTTCACGCTCTTCTTTTATTATTCGTTCAATAAGTGGTGCTAGTTCTGGAGAAGTAACTAAAGAAACTTCATCATTATGATTGATAAGTTTAATACCTCTTGTTTCTAAAGATTTAGAAAGCAATACTAGAGCTTCGTTGATTTCGTCACTTTTAACTTCTAGAGTTTTAGCCAAAAAACTAACCTTCGTAGGCTCAGCAGTGTAAAAAAGTATTGCTTCAATTTTCTTTTCTAATTCCATTTATATGTATTATATATGAAAATTTCTTTGAGCCATAATTTTATACTTTCATAATTTAGATGAGATGCGAAGTTGAGAAATTAAAAATGTGAGAAGCCTTACAAGTAGTAAGGTAACGAACATTTTTAATTTCGTAACGAGCAGGTCGCCAAATTTGGAAGTTTAGTAACGTGGTACACCGACTGATTGTGTCTCCATCTCTATATCCTGAAAATCTGCGTCTTGTCTTACATTTATAATACCTTGTTTTACGAGTTCAAGCATGGCAAGGAAACTAACAATTACATTTACTTTTTCAGCTTTGCCATGCCCTGAAAAATCTTTAAAACTCATTTTAAAACTTTTTGTAATTCTTTCTGATAAACTTGTCATCATTTCTTCCAAAGAAATAACTTTTTGAACAATTGCTTTTGGTACAAATTCTTTTTTGGGAATGTTCTGGATTACCGATTTTACAGTCTCAAATATTTTTGAAATGCTGGTATTAATGTCTGGAGTAAAAACTATTTTCTTTTCTTTACTTGGAAGCCTAAGGTACTCAATATGAATACCAAATCTTTCTTTTAAATGCACAGAAAGTGCCTTGTATTTTTGATATTGCTTTAGTCTGTCTTCTAAATCGTGGATATCCTCCTGTTCTTCAGGAGTTAGTTGTAAATCTGGCAATAAAGACTTGGATTTAATCAGAACCAGTGTCGAAGCAATAAGTATGAAATGTGATGAGTCAGCTAATGGAAAATTTTCAAGTGTTTTTACATATGCAATATAGTCATCAGCAACTTGTGCAAGCGAAATGTCATTAATAAAAAGTTTTCTTTTTTCAATAAGAGAAAGCAGTGTCTCAAGTGGACCTTCAAAAATATGTGTTTTAACTAGATACTCATCCGGCATGAAATAATTATAGCAAATTATTTCTTCAAAGTTTTTATATTTAGTTCAAGTAGTTGGTCGTCTGAGATTTCAGAAGGAGAGTCCATCATTGGATCTTTGCCCTCACCTGTTTTTGCAAAAGGAATAACCTCACGAATGTTTGGTTCGTTTTGAAGTAGCATAACTAACCTATCTAGACCCCAAGCAATACCTCCGTGTGGTGGAGTTCCAAGAGAAAATGCTGAAAGCATATGACCGAAATTTGCTTTGATACCCTCCATACTGTGACCCATTATTTCAAAAACCTTTTCTAACGCTTTTGGATCATGGTTTCTTATACTTCCCCCTCCAATTTCAAATCCGTTTAAAGCCACATCGTATTGAGTAGTCAGGATCTCGCCAATATTTTCTTTGTTCATAAGCCACTCAACATGATCTGGTTTTGGTCTAGAAAATGGATTGTGTGTAAATGTCCAAGCGCCAGTATCAGTTTTCTCAAAGAATGGAAAATCTATAACCCAGCAAAATGCTAAAAGATTTGGGTCGTTTTTATCTTCTCTTAGATCTGGCTTGTCGTTACCATATTTTTCCATTGCTTCTACATATGTAAGTCGTGGGAAAGGCACAGTTTGGATTTTCTTTTCTGGATAAAGTTTTGTTACAAGATCTATTAAAAGTTTTTCGTTTAGCTCCATTACATCCTCTCTTTGCACGAAAGAAAGTTCCATATCAAGCTGAGTAAACTCTGGTTGCCTATCACCACGAGTATCTTCGTCACGCATGCATCGCGCAATTTGGAAATACTTCTCAACACCAGATGTCATTAAAAGTTGTTTGTACTGCTGTGGAGACTGTGGAAGTGCGTAAAACTTTCCAGGGTAAAGTCTAGCTGGCACAACATAATCGCGAGAACCTTCTGGAGTAGACTTTGTCAGCATTGGAGTTTCTACTTCAATGAAGTTTTCATTATCCAGAAAATCACGAATATACTTTATAACTTTGTGACGCATTCTGATGTTTTTCTGCATTCTGTCAGAACGAAGGTCTACATATCTGTATTTTAGTCGCACCTCTTCGTTGATTTCTTTTGTATCTCCTGAAATATCAAAAGGAATAGTGTCAGACTTATTCAAAACTTCAATGCCTGTTATTTCTAGTTCAATATCTCCATTTAGCACTCCAACTTTTACATTTCTTTCTGGTCTTTTGTTTACTATTCCAGTAACAGCCAAAACCCACTCAGTTCTGACTTCTTTTACTGCTTCGATAACATCTGTATAGTTAGGTAAAACTACACACTGGACCTTTCCAGTCATATCTCTCATATCCATAAAGACCATTTTTCCTTGGTCTCGCCTAACATCCACCCAGCCCTTTATAACAACCTCCTGTCCCACGTTTTGTGCTAAATCCTTTATATAAGTTCTTTTCATATGTTTTTTATAATATCACATTGTTTTTACTTAATAAAATATTATTGACAAAATTAAATATTGTGTTAATGTCAATTCAGGAGGATATATGAACGAACTACAGAGACGTCTCGCTGACAAGAAAACGATCGACATCGTGGGAACTATCAACTTCGATGTTGTGACCTACGTTCGGGAAGCCTTGATACTCCTTGCTTCCAACGGATCACCAGATGTTCTGATTACCATCAACAGCCCAGGAGGTGATGCGGATGCGGGGCTCGAGATCTACGACATGATCCGAGCTTACCCAGGAAAAACCATCGGTTTTGCACTGACTCGTGCCGGTTCGGCTGCTTGTACTATCTTGCAAGCATGCCAGATCAGAGCAGCAACTCCGAACGGCAAGATCCTGATCCATCACACAAAGTTTCGAATAGCTTGGGATGTGTTGACGGATCCAGTGAAACGCGACGAGTTCATCAGAACGAATGAGTATTACTTGAACTCAAAGCTCATTCTTGCTCGACGCACCAACAAGGATTTGGACTTGATCTTTAAGAAATGCGAAGACGATACCTGGATTCCGAGTAAAGAAGCTCTGGAGTTCGGTCTACTCGACCAGATCGTCGAGAAAGCTCAAGACATCAATTTGTCTTAAGCCTCACATCGATTCGAGCCCGCAAACCGCGGGCTCGTTTATTTTTATTTATTAGTACAATCTTACTCCGATAGCATCTCGCACTTCATCCATTTTTTTCTCAGCTTTAGACTTTGCTTTTCTTCCGCCTTCTTTCAGCACTTCCAATACATAATCCTTGTCTGCTTCTAACTGCTCTCTTTTTTCTCGTAAAGGTTTAATGAATGCTTTCATATCTACAATTAATGCATCTTTTAGTGCTTTGTATTTGCCCTTGTTTGTTTCGTATAAATCTTTTAGTTCCTCCTCAGTTTTAAATAGTCTATGTATTGCGTATACATTTTCTGGAAAGTCCCCACTTGAGTCTGTGACAATAGACATTACTGCTTTTTCTATTTCTTCATCTGTAGCAAAAAGTGGAATAGTATTTCCGTACGACTTAGACATTTTTTGTCCGTCAGTTCCCGGAACAACTGCAACACTTTCAAGTATCTTTACGTCAGGAAGTTTGAAAACTTCTTTTTGGAAAACATGATTAAATTTTTGAGCAGTATCCCGTGTGTATTCTATATGTTGCTTTTGGTCCTGACCGACTGGCACAACATCAGTGTCATACATCAAAATATCTGATGCCATTAGCATTGGGTAGTTGAATGTTCCCACACTTATTTCTTTGCTTTTTGCTTCAGCATCTTTGTATGCATGGGCTCTTTCTAGATATGGCACTGTAGTAATAGTGTCGAAAATCCAAGTAAGTTCTGTGTGCTCTTGCACGTCTGATTGTTTGAATATAACTGACTTTTGTGGATCAAGCCCCAAAGCTAAGTAATCCAAAGTAAGATCTAAAATACTTTGCTTCATCTCCTCTCCGTTTTGAATAAAGTTAAGAGCGTGGTAGTCAGCAATCATAAAGTAGCAAGTGTAGTCGTCTTGCATATCCACGAACTGTTTCATTGCACCAAAATAGTTTCCAATATGTGGTCGTCCAGTAGGTTTTACTCCAGACAGTAAGATTTTTTTAGACATAACGATATTGTAACAAAATTATGATTTAAAATAAATAATTTTATATATAAAAATTTATGTTTGACAAAATTAATTTATAATGCTATAATAATGAGCGGAGACAAAGGAGCGCTCATTGAGAAAATTCTTGGAAAGTCTGTTAGAGGTTTACCGACCGCTGTTTCTACCGATTCTCGGAGTGCTCGGCTTCATCGCCAGTGCTCAGGTGATCAACCTCATCCCGCCTTACATTCACAGCAAGATTATCGATGGTCTGGTATCTCATCAGCCCATCGACACTCTTCAGACACTTGCTCTCACGGCATTTGTCATATGGGTATTTCGGGTGACGGTTTTCAGGATCTTTCGAGAACGGTACGAACTCAACTACGTTGACGGAGCAATCCCTGAACGTATGCAAGAGTACACCATGAAAAAGTTGTTCGGATTTTCTATCGGACAACACACGAGTGAAAACTCGGGTATCAAGCAAAGCGTGATTAACCGTGGTGAAAATGGTTTGCAAAACATGATTCAGCTTTTGATCTATCAGGGTCTTCCTGTTGTTATCGAAATGCTGATCATGTCGGGTGTACTCCTGTACATGGCACCGATCATTGGCGCTGTGGTACTGACTTGTGTCGTCATCAACCTCACCTTTATTTGGAAACTGAACATGAGTTTCCGCAAAGACTTCAAAGAAGTTGAGCGGAGATACATCCAAGACTCCAAACTAGAAGGTGAAGTCGTACGAAACATCGCACTTGTTATGGTCAATGCGCAAAACGAAAGGGCCATTCAAGAATGCAGAGAAAGTCAGAACGGAGCCTTCGAGTACAACAAACTCGTTTGGCTACGTTTTCTTAACTGGACTTCGATTCGAGATTCGATCCCGCAGATTGCCCGACTTGGTGTGTATCTGCTAGGGATTAAAGCAGTTCTAAGTGGGCAGTACACTGTTGGGCAACTGACGATGTACATCTCTTGGGCTGGTACGAGTCTCGGAAACTTGGGTGATTTGAGCAGTTTACACCGCCAAATTATCCGGGCTTACAACTCTATCCGAGGATACTTCGATATGCTCGCGATTGAGCCCGATGTGAAAGTCGTCGACAACCCAATTCGACCAGAAAAATATCCTGGCAGGATTGAGTTCAAAAACGTCACTTTCAAGTATCCCGGCCGTGATTCCAAAAAGCTCATGGACGATGAAAACGAAGAGGTACAAGACAAACCCAAGGAAGTTGGACCTGCTCTCGATAATGTCAGTTTTATTATCGAAGCTGGTCAAACAGTCGCTTTTGTCGGTGAATCTGGTGCCGGTAAGTCCACGCTGGTCAATGCTCTCATACGAGCACAAGATCCAGCACATGGACAAATCCTCGTCGATGGTAACGATCTCCGACTACTTGATCTGAAGCATTTCAGACAAGCAATTGGTTTCGTAAACCAAGACGTGACACTTTTCGACAGGACCTTAGAGTACAACATCACTTATGGTCTTGAAGAAGAGAGACGTAGACTCATAACTGACATCGAACTCCGTGATGTGGCGGAACATGCTCGCATCGATCGTTTTTTTGATCGACTCGAAAAAGGTTTCAAAACAAACATCGGAGAACGAGGAGTCAAACTTTCTGGTGGAGAAAGACAGCGTGTAGGTATCGCCAGAGCTCTCATCAAGAATCCGGACATTCTCATCTTTGATGAGGCGACAAGTAACTTGGACAGCGCAAACGAAGATATGATTCGTGACGCAATCGAGGGAGCATCCCGAGGTCGCACCACAATCATCATTGCCCACCGCTTCAGTACTATCCGTAAGGTGGACAAGGTCTTCGTCTTCGACAAAGGTAAACTGGTCGGCCAGGGTTCACACTCTGAACTCTCCGAGACATGCGAACACTATCAGAGGTTAGTTCGCAATCAATAGCCAAATCGGTCAATAAATAAAGAAGAAAGAGCCTGACCAGCTCTTTTTTTATATAAAAGTGAAAAACCCTCGTAACACAGATGTTTACGAGGGGCTCGGTAGAACAGTCACCGACTTCGACTGATCTGACCGACTGGGGCACCGGGTCTCCTATCGTGGACCTCAGCACTCATCGCTGCTCTGAACAATAAACATCCTTTTGGTGTATAAACACCTTAACTCTTAAAAACTGATGGTAGTTTCCGTACCTTGTCGGCAATCTGGCCAACTTTCTTTGCAGAAACAAAACCAACAACTTCTCTTCCCTGCATCACCATGAGGACACCTTGGGCCTTCCTCACACTGATGTTTCCTGGAAACTTTTTTTGCAAGTTCACACCAAGTGCTTTTTGGCAAATTGGTATACCTTGCCTCAAAAAGAAACTTGAGAAACCAGTCCAGCATATTCTTGGGTGGTCTCTCGACATTGATTTCCCGAACAACTGTATCGAATGATGCAAGAAAGCCATCATTTCGAGCGATTGCTTTGTCGTGAACTGAGAGTCTTACAAAAAATGGGTTCTCGTCCAATTCTTTGCTCAAAAAAACCTCCTTGCCACCGTATACAAGTGACTGAAAAATGTTACAACACATTTAAAATATTGTCCAACACACGAAAGTAAAATTAACTATGACTTTTTTAGATAACAAATAAAATAGTTTCTTTTATAGACCCTTTCATTCATTCTTGGGTAATTTGTTTTCTTTTCCATGCTTACTATTTTGAAATTCTTTTCATATGTTTTAACAAAATCTTCCCGGGTCCAAACACGTTCCGTTACACCCAAGCCCGGCATTGTGTATGTATCTTTTTCTTTACCGGGGTAGTTTTTTATTAAAAACTTTGCATTACTATCCCCTTCCAAACAAAGTGCTTTTACAAAAAAACAACCGTTATTTTTCAAGACTCTATTTGCTTCACTTAAATAAACTTCCCGCTCTGCTTCTGTTAAGGAGTTTGATGATGTTACATCAAGTAAAATATCTATAGAACTGTCTTCAACTGGAAACCTTTCTCCGATACTTTGTTTTATATATTTAATATCAAGCCCAGCCTCTTTGGCGTTTTGTTCAGATATTTCTATCGCAGTTTTTGATATTTCTAGGCCAGTTACTACTGCACCAAGTTCCGCAAAGTAAAAACTGTTTCTACCCGCACCCGAACCAAGATCCAAAACGTTTGAACCTTCAATTTCAAATTTTTCCTTTTTTAAATATTTAACAAAACGAACCACATCAGACTGTGGCTTGTTTTCCTTTGTCAAAAGTTTTGACTTCCTATATTCTCTATCCCAGATATCTTCCTGTGCCATTTTTTAATATTAGCATTAAATTATAAAACCCGGTGGCACAGCGCCACCGGGTTCGAAACTTGTTTATCTAGAACTAGGGTCGAAGACCACCAGAAATCGTCTTTGCGATCTCATTCATGATCTTCTGAACCTCAGGATCCTCACCGGAAAGGCTGGACCCTGATTGATGATCCACTGAAAAGACTAACTTGGTAATCTGTCTCTGTCCACCCTTCACAACCTCTTCGAGGACAGAAGGTGCAATGCCACGCAGACCAAGAAGGTTGACTCTCTTTCTAAACTCACCCAACACTTCGACATAGGAAGCATCGGCCGAAAGAGACATTCCCGCAAATACTTGTCCTACCTTACGGAGCTGTCGAACTTTTTCTTCTAAGTCTCTCACTTGGTAAATAAGTTCATACCACTCATTATACTTTCTGCTGAAATCTCGCTTCCAATTACTTGCGATTCGTTCAGCATTTTTTGTATCTTCCTTCTGAACCCGCAACTCATCTTCGAGGTGG
Organism: Parcubacteria group bacterium; assembly: GCA_035438705.1. Taxonomy (GTDB): domain Bacteria; phylum Patescibacteriota; class Minisyncoccia; order Phycocordibacterales; family DATDWN01; genus C7867-006. The sequence continues at coordinate 17,015 of DAORIV010000004.1, read as the reverse complement.
GCGACCTTGCTCTTGAGATCCTTGATTTCAGCCTGATCTTCACTGATCAGCTGATCTCTTTCTGTCAGAAGCCCTTTCAGATGCTCTACTTCGCGAGCAAGTTTTTCTGCTTCAGACTTCCAACTTTTCCGGAAAACCACTGCTCTCTTTGCCATAATGAGTCCTCCTTGACCCAATTTATCAGAACTAAATACTACATTTTTATTTAGTTCTGTCAATATATAAGTTACTTATTATTATATAGGCAACTCTAGTACAAACACAGAACCTTTTCCTCGGCCGTCAGACTCAGCCCAAACTCTACCCTTATGTGCCTCTACCACACCTTTCACAAATGCAAGCCCATATCCTGTAGAATTCACATTTATTTTTAATGATTCAGATCCCCTTCCTCCCGATTTAAATAGTTTTTGTCTATCATCTGAGGTTATTCCCACACCTGTATCTTTAATTACAAGTTTCACTTTATCAACCGAAGAAAGACTAACATCAATACTACCTTCCATGGTGTAATTTATAGAGTTATCTATTAGATTTTTTACAGCTTCACTTAGTTGAGTAGAATCCCCTTTGATGATGTAGTTTCCTTTTTCTATATTCAATGAAATTTTTAAACCTTTTTTCTCAGCATATTCTTTTTGCTTATTGAAAACAGTTTCAACAAGTTCTTGCATGTCCATATCAGCCATTTCATATGGAAGTGTACCGTTTTCAGCACTTGCACCATGTAATATACTCTGTACATAGTCCACCCCCATATTTGTTTCCTCAAGTCCCTTTTGCAACAAAGGTATTGCATCTTTAGGCATAACACCATAGTCGTCAGTCAAAAGCTCTGCAAAAATATTTTTTGCATTTCCAAAACGTCCCTTAACTTGATGATTCATAAAATGAATTAGATTTGATTGACCTAAATTTGCTTTCTGCAAATCTTCAGCAAGTTTTTCTACTTGTTCACGAAGTTTTACTTCTTTAATCACATTTCTAATTAACAGAGTCCCCCCAATAACTAAAGCTACGAGTAATCCTGCATTTACAATTATTTCAGAGAGTGATTCTGAAATAATTGTCCTGATTAGTATAAATATCCACAAAAAGAAAACGATTGCTTCAGTAGTAATAACTTTCACATCAAATAATTGTAATCTGAAAATCGCATAAATACTTATCAGTGGGAAAAGTGGAAATAGAATAAGTGGGTATGGCAAAAAAGGAACATTAAAAGTTAGAAAAAAGACACTTCCCCCACCTATCGATCCAACTGCAGTAAATATGAGCATGAACTTTAATCTTTTTTTCTCAAGATTATCTTTAGAAACCAATATTGCCCTATATAAAAGCACTAAAACATATAAAACAATTAAGAAAAAGTAGCCAGCAAAATAAATATATAGTGGTCCTGCATCAGGTACATAATTAAAATTTGCCTTGGGAACAACATCTCTTACAAAAAAATTTGTGGGTGCACTAATTAAGAAAATCAATCCAGCTATACCTAAAATTGTCACTGGTATTTTATGTTTACTATAATTCTTAGTAATGGAAATAACTGAAAGTAAACAAAATAGTGGAACGAGTATAGCTGCTGAATGTAGAATCCAGTCCGAGTAGTAAGCAAATGTATGACTTGGAGCATTGATTGTTGCAAAATAACCAAAACTCCAAACTGAAGAAGATATATTAAATAGAAACCAAGCAATATTTTCTACGGTTCTATGATTATGTGCAAAAACAACCAACCCTGAAAGTAATGCAATGAAACCTCCCAATAGAAGTGAGATACTAAAGTAATCAAAAACAATATTCATACTCTACTTATTATATAAGTAATAGTAAGAGTTACCAAGCACTGAAGCTTGTGGGTTGTTTACAAGATAGTTTGCTAGGTCTGATATTGATGTATAACAAATATTTGTTCCATGATGTGGCTCAATATGTATATCACCCTTAAATTCCATAGAATTTTTTAATGATTCACTAAAAGATTTAAGTTTGCCATCTAAGGCATATATTGCTGATTGAGGAGATGAACAGGCTACATGTGGATTAGCTATACCATGAACAAACCACCCCGGTTGAACATGTTCAGGGTGAATATATCCATGCCAATGACTGATAGAAATACCGAAATTTTTATACCTTTTAACAAACTCTGATTCTGGATTTATATGATTAAGTACTGAAGCTATAATCGCATTGCCCACTGAGTGTGCAAGTATAACTTGAGTATCAAAAGAAGTCTTATAGTCATTATCTATAACTGAATCATATTGGCTTTCAAGGTACATTTTGCCATTTGATAGACCCAATTTGATCAAATCTCTTTTCGGATTAACGTGGGTTTTGTCCGAGCCTGATTTCTGACTAAGTACCCAAACATCTGGAACTCTTAACCAAAAGTTATCATTTTCTAAATTAATCTTTATATATAAATTTTCATCTATAAATGTAAAATTATGATCAAATTCATTGCCGTGTTTTTTCTGAAATTCCTGTTCCTTAACAAGCGGGTATATTTCACCAGGTAACTGAACAGCAAGAAATCCGTAACTCATACCGTTTCTATTATCAAGATGTAATTTTCCAATCCACCTATAAAAATTGTTTCTGAATGGCAAATCATCTATTTTCTTACCTGCCGGATAAAGATTTGTTTTGCTAAATATTAGAGCTCCTTTTACCAAATCTTCTACTTGGCTTTTATACATATCATCAATTATGCTGAAATGATTATTTGACACAACAAACTCTGAAAGGGTGTAAGGCCTTATCGGGGCAACTATTTTAGGAATAAGGGCATGCAACACATTCTCTTTAAAGTTTTCATTAATTGAAAATACTGGATGAGAAGCATTAAAATTGTAAAGCAACCATTTTTCACTATCTACCCCTATAACTATGTTTGTCATATTATGTGCAAATAATTTCAATGCTTCATCAAAATGTTCATGAAAAGTACTTTTATCACTTATGTTTTTAGGGAAATCCAATATGGTTATTACTGAGTTATCCTTAAAACTGTAAATATATTGCATTGGTAAATTTTTTGAATCTTGCTCTCCTAAAACTATTACTGAAATACCCTTTTTTATTTTTGTTCTTTTAAAAAGATATTTAATGGAATCTAAATTAAAATAGTGTCCATTTTCAGGAAGCTTTAGAAACCTTCTAAAAATATAAACCAAGTTATTGAATAATATTTTTAAAACTGATTTTACTGACTTAGATATAGGTATTTTTACTAAAGATTCATTATAAGGAACAATATTAACATTTAGTTCTCTGAAAGTTTCCTTAAGTTTATTGCTGAAATTCACAACATTATCACTAGTCCCCTTGCTAACATACGGGAAAAAAGTAATGTTCATTTTATCTGCCATTTCCAATGGTGTAACATAAACTTTTTCTTTTATACCGAGAATCGTTTGTATTGTTTCTTGGTTTAACATAGATTTTAACTAATTATAAGTGTTTATCGATTTGATCTAAAACCATTTGTCCAATATTTTTAAACTCAATAGGGCTTGAATTTATATTTACATTCAAGCTTCCAGGGTATATTGGCGGCAAAACAGTAAGAACCACTTTTCTTCTTCTAAAAAGTAAGTCTCTAATAGTAATACCATAGAAAGTATTAATTACAAGAGGAATAATCACTGAATTAGTTCTGGCAGCCAAGAAACCCAATCCCCCTCTAGCTCTTCCTAAATTTCCATCAGTTGTACATTTACCTTCTGGAAAAATACACACAGTCCTACCAAGTTTTAATAATCCAATGTGGTTTTCCAATGAAATTTCATAATCTTTATGACCTGAATATGTAGAATAACCCCCAAGTAGATTAAAAAATAATTTGCCATAAATAAATCTTTTCCATTTCCAATCTTTTGTTTTATACTTTTCAATTGGATAAATTACTGAATATATCGGTAGTTTCAAAGAAAGAAATGGAAAAATTAATGGAATGACAGTTGGATCAAGTTCACTTGTGTGATTTGGAGCAATGATAATAGGGCCTTTAATTTCTTTTAGATTCTCAGTTCCGATAATCTCTAATCTCAAGAAGAACTTATAGAAAGGTAAAAAAGTTAAAAAGAACAAATTCTGAATCAAATATGGAACGCAATGATAGAATTTGTTCATATTATTTACTCTGTGACAAGAATTTTCTCACGGCATTCCTCTGAACAAAATGAACGTCCATCTTCCTCGCTACAATCTAAACAACAAAGAAAATGTTTATTGCAACGAGGATTTTTACAATTCACATATCTCTCGGACTTAACATTACATTTTTCACATTCTCCCACAATCACATGTTTATCTTTTGGATCGAAATCCATAGTTATACGTTTATCAAAAACGTATAGTGTCCCCTCAAACTCCTGAGCGGGATACTTCTCCATATATGTCACTATTCCACCATCCAAATGGTATGCGTCTTTGAAACCCATATCTTGTAAAAATGCAGATGCTTTTTCACACCGTACATCCCCTGTGCAAACAGTAATCATTGGCTTGTCTTTCATACTTTCCAACTGATCTAAAACATGTGGAACATCTCGAAAGTTTTGCAACTTTTCAGGTATCATTGAACCCTTAAACCTCCCAACTTTAAATTCATAATCATTTCTTAAATCTACGATATAAAAATCCTCCCCAACTTTTTTAGTTTGAAACCATTCTTTTAACTCTTCTGGTTTTATTACCTTACCTTTAGACTTTACTTCAGTTAGACTTTTGCCCAGAGTAACAATTTCATTTCGTGCTTTAACTGAAAGCTTGGGAAAAGCATCCCCTGTACCCTTGCTTCTTTTTATGTGAGTACCTTGAAATCTTGGATCTTTGAAATATTCTTCTAAATACTTTTCAATATTCTCTGTTGTACCTTCTACTGTTACATTAATACCTTCATTAGCAGTAATAATTCTTCCTTTCAAATTAAATCTTTCACACAAAGCATGTTGTTCATCTCGTAGCTTTTGTGGATTGTCTATGTTTACGTATTTATAGAATAAAAGTATTGTATAATCGTCTTTCATACAGAATTATAAAGCTTCAACTACTGTCAAAATTACATCACCCTCACTTAATCCTGAAAAAACCTCAACAAAGCCATCTTGTCCCCTCAAACCTAATTCCACTTTTGTCTTTACGTGCTCCTTTCCCACCACTTTCATAACATAACTACTATTTTCCTCTTTAATCAGTGAATACTCAGGAATAGTTAAAACTTCCTTTTTCTCTCCAGTAATTATTTCTAGTTTTGATGTTAGTCCAGATTTAACTTGAGTATATTTTTCAGAAAAAGCTACGGTAATTTTATAATTTACTACGCCATCCACCAAAGTCTCTCCTGGTTCTATGTAAGATACAGTTCCTGAAAAAACTTCCCCAGGAAATGCATCAAAAGTGATAACTACCGGATTTCCAACTGAAACCTTTCCAATACTCACCTCTGAAACATTTGATTCTATCTCCAAGTCACTGTCAGAAATAACAGAAACAACAACTTTTCCTGGAGTTACTATTTCACCTACTTTTGCATCTTGCTTGGTAACTACACCATTTTGAGGAGAACGTAGAATCATTTTACTTAATTGCACCTCACTGCTTGCTACACTTGCTTCATTTTGTAGAACTTTTGCTTCTTGTGCCCTAATTACTTCAGGTGCACTACCACTTTTCTTTAATGAAAGATTTTGTTCGGCAAGAGCTAGGGTTGATTGTGCTGTATTCAATGTTTCTTTCGCTGAAATATATGACGATCGCGCTGATGACATTGATGCCTTGTAAGTATCTATAGTGGTTTGACTTAGACCAGATGTAGATGTTTGAGAATTTACTACTGATGCAACATTATCAATAAGTGAAGTTAGTTCCGGTATATACGAATCGATTTTTGTATTATCCCAACCAACAATCATGGCCTCAACTTTTAATCTACCCAGATTAATTGAATTCTTTAATTGCATATCATTTGTTACAAGGTTGAATTGAGGATTTGATGTTTTAGGATTACTGAAAAACTGATCTATATTATTATTAACAATATCTACTACTTTGTTGTATAGGTTTTTTTGTGCATCATCTAGTTTTGTCTTTGCATTTTTAACCTCAATTTCAGAAACTGCAATTTCTTCTGGTCTTGTACCCCTTTTTAATTCGTCTAATCTCGCTCTTTCACTTTCAAGATTTGCTTTTGCTCTAAGTAAATCTGCATATGCCACGCCTTGATCTAAAGAAACTAGGGTTTGTCCGACAACAACTCTAGAACCAACTGAAACTGAAGCACTTCTAACTGTGCCATTTACTTCAAAGGCAAGGTTTGAATCAGTAATTGCCTTTGTTTTTCCATTTACAATAACTTTTTGAGTAACATCACCCTTTTTTGTTACATATGTTTCTTCTTTAGCACCTCCTCCAGAAACCACATTGTAAATAATTCCCACAACTAAAACCAAAACTATTATAGAAATGATTTTGTGTGACATTATGTAATTTTTAAGATTTTGTATTTTTGTATTCATTTTATTTTTTTCTATTGTTCATTATATCAGAAATAATTTTACCATCCGAGAGTTGCACCACCCTATCTGTTAACTCAGAATACTCTTTTTCGTGAGTTACCATAATAATAGTCTGACCTTGTTTATGAAGCTCTATAAATGCGTCCAAAACTTGATCTGACGTTTCAGTATCTAGATTTGCTGTCGGCTCATCTGCAAAAATAATTTTTGGGTTATGAGCTATAGCTCGAGCAATGGATACTCTCTGTTGTTGCCCGCCAGAAAGTTTACTTGGAATATTATCCATTCTGTCACCTAAGCCTATTCTAATTAGAGAATCTTTAGCCTTTCTTTCAGCCTCTGACATGCTTTCCCCCTGCATAAGTAGTGGAAGTAAAACGTTTTCAAGTGCTGTAAGCTCAGGAATAAGAGCATAATCCTGAAAAACATAACCAAGCTTATTCAAACGAAAACGAGTCTTAGCATCACTATCTAGTTTAGATATATCTATATCATCAATTTTTATGTCACCTGAGTTTGGATTGTCCAAAAGTCCTAATTGATAAAGTAAAGTTGATTTACCAGAACCTGATCTTCCAGTAATAGATAAAAATTGTCCTTCTGGAACAGAAAGATCGAGCCCTTTAAGCACAACAAGCTCAGAGTCTCCTGATTTAAATGATTTAACTAAATTTTTTACTTCAATAATTGTTTGCATATTATTATCTTCCTAAAATTGCATCTAAGGTATTTTGCTTCACAACGATTCGCGCTGGTATATACCCCGCAAATATTGTTGCTAAAAGCAGAAGTCCTGCACGCATTAATGTGTTTGAATACTCTGCAACAAGTATTCCATCACTGAATGGAAAGTTGATTGGGTTAGCATCAATGTATGGAACCAAAAGCCCGTACAATATTGCTAGTCCAAACATTACACCCATTGTTGCATACAATATTGATTGTAGAATATATGAAAATTCGATTGCAGTTGAATTAATACCGATACCTTTTAATATTCCGATGAACTTTCTCCTAGTAATAGCATTAATATAGATAACAATAAAAATAGTAATGGATGCAACAACCAAACCTATTGAACCTATAGCATTTCCTAGCAGATTAAATGTTGCTTGAATATCTTTCAAAAATTTTGGTAAAGCCTCTTCTATAGTCTGAACTCTTGCATTTTCTCCCACACCAGAAGTAATCAATGCTTGTTTTACCACCAGAGGATCAACTCCATCTTTTATCTTTATTGCAATTTCATCAACATTGTAGTCATTTCTAGCAATTAGTGGTCTTAGAACTGAATCCAGTATAACTACTCTATCATCAAATGCACCCTTTCCTTTTATAATTCCCTTAACTGTTACTTCTTTTAAATTTCCATTAACTTTTATTCTCACAGTAGACCCCACATCTACATTCTCTAATAGTAATAATCCTGGAGCCTCTATTGGCAAATATTTTTTAAGTGTATTTGCTCCAAGTAAAATACTATCTGTGTCTTCTGGTGTAAGCATACTTCCAGCAATAATCATAGACGCAATATCAGTTGTTTCTTGCTCTTTGATTGGATCAATGCCAGTAAATACCCCGTTTGCAATATTTGCGTCCTCAGTAAAATCAATACGTTCCTTATATGTACCCTCGACTGTACCAGACTCTACATATCTTACTGAATAAACATCAGTCCATGGCATATTTTTGACTATCTCAACAATACTTGGACTATTTTCAATGTAAGTTTTTTTAGGAAGCGTTGATATGAAAATATCTCCAGCATACTTTTCTCTAAATAAATCTGTAGAACTTTGTATAAGACCAACAAGAACTCCTCTCACTACCACAAGATTAAGAAAAGTGAGTGTCATAATAAACACAATAAGAGCAGTAGTTCCAATACTTGAACCTCTAACTTGTCTGTAAGCTAAGAAAAACCCCAGTTTTATTGAGGTTAAAAAATTTTTAAATTTTTGTGTAGTAGAAATTTGCATTAATTAAATAATAGCATAAAAAAACAGAAACGAAAAACAAAATAAAGGCTAGATTACGTGAACAATTTTTTTAGAAACAACAGTGTTGTCAAAATGAGTTTTTCTTTTTGTGCCAAATTTTACAGTTCCTGCAGTTAAAGCAAATAGTGTGTGGTCTTTACCCATACCAACATTTCTTCCAGGTAGAACGTCTGTTCCTCTTTGTCTTATAATTATTGAACCAGCAGAAGCCTTGTCACCTTCAGTGATTTTTACTCCAAGGTATTTTGGATTTGAATCTCTACCGTTTTTGGTTGTACCTCCAGACTTTTTAGTTGCCATATTGTGTGTTAAATTAAGTCCTATGAGTATAAAGGAAACCCTAGAAAAAATCAAGCCCTTTTATACCTTGTTTATAATACTATTTGTAGCCATTATTTTCTTCTCACTTGGCCGACTTTCAGTAGAAAATTCTCAAAAAACGGCTATAAATATAGCCTATATCCCCCAAAATCAAACAGCTACAGTTATTAACTCCACAAGTACCGCTAAAACAACGTCTATCTCAAAAAATGTATATCCTCTAGAAATACAAGAAGATGGGCCAGTAATTGGCTCAAAATCCGGCAAAAAGTACTATTTCCCTTGGTGTGGAACAGTAAAAAGAATTAAACCTGAAAACCAAGTAAGATTTGGTTCAATTGTTGAAGCTAAACAAGCTGGATTTATACCAGGTGGAAACTGTAAGGGTCTATACTAAAGTGAAGTAATAGCTACTACAAACTCAGCTTTCTTCCCCGAAACTTGAATGAGTACTTTATGCTCTCCAATTTCTTTCAATGGTTTATCAAGTTTGATTGAATCAATGTCTATATTTAATCTAGATTTTTTCACCAACTCTTCATGAATTATATCTTTAGTGACTCCTGCAAATAAGTGACCCTTCTCATTAGATTTTTCCTTTAATTCAAGTTTTAAATTACTAATTACCTCCAAATTTTTTATAAGCAATTCTTCCTGAATTTTTTTATTTGTAAGATCGTTGGCTTTTAGTTGTTCAACTTTTGCAATTGCATCTTTTGTAGCAACTTTAGCTAACCCTCTTGGCAGAAGCATGTTTTGAGCATATCCATCGGAGACATCTTTGATGTCATATTTTCTTCCGATTTTTGCCACATCTTTTAAAAGTATTACTTTCATATTTTTATACTAACAAAAAAGATAAAAAAACGAAAACCCGAGGATGCCCCCGGGTTTGATACCTAAGTTCTTTTGCTTTTCTGTAGTTCAGAAACGATGTCTCTGAGTTCGCCCGATTCATTCAAATGAAAAAGGTCAATGAATGGAGCATGCACAACTTTAAGAAGTGAATCACCCCATTTGAACAAACCTGGTGAGAGTTCTTGAAGGGAATCTCCGAATTGTCTTCTGAGACCCTTTGTTGCCGTTTCAATATTGCCATATGAAATGCTGATTGGTTCAAATCCTCCAGGATGAGAAACAAAAGCATGCAGTACTACAACCATACAGAACCTCCAAAAAACATATTGTCATATGAGAAAAAATATTTCAAATAAAAAAGACCGGAGGCAGTGCCTCCGGACCCATGCGATGAAGCTAGACTTCAACTGCTTCAGGTATGTACATGATTTTTCGAAAACCCCCGACAGGAACGAGGAATGTGTTCTGATAGTCGATGGTTTTCAGAGAGTACAAGACTCCTCCAATCACCATTCGAACTTCAGTTTTTTCACGGGAAAGTACTTCAGCATGAGGGTCTTCTTTCTTCAACCTTTCTTCCACAACTTCGATAGGTCCAGAGAGAACACCATGGTAACCCTCAGCACCCCTTGAGACAGGAGAAACATGAACCACTACACACCTCCTGTATTTTTCTAACACATAAAAATATTTATGTCAAAGATGTGCAAATTACTGAATTTCACAATCCGAAAGTTATTCTGCAAGAATTTCGAGGGCTTTATTCAATTGTGTATCTGTCTTATCCTTCTTATAAGCCTCTTCATCAAGTTTTACCACCACATCTGGAGTTAATCCACCGTTTGAGATTGAGTTACCTTTTGGTGTTAGCCATCTAGCTATTGTTACTTTCAATGATGTATCGTCTGTAATATTTACCAACTCCTGAACGGAGCCCTTACCGAATGATTGTGCTCCTACTAGTGTTGCCTTGCCATGTTCTCTTAATGCACCGGCTAGAATTTCTGAAGCACTAGCAGAACCTCCGTCGATTAGGATTACAAATTTTAACCTGTCATCAAAAACATCATAACCTTTACTTCTAAAAACTTGATTATTGCTTGTGTCTTTGAAGTCTTCTTTAACTATCACCTCACCTGTTGGCAAAAACCATGATGCCATATCTTGAGCTGCCTCTAGATAACCTCCGGGGTTGCCACGCAAATCTAGTATTAGTTTGTGTTTACCTGACTCCACAAAAGTTCTTAATGCGTCCCTGAAGAGACCAGGAGAAATTGCAGAAAAACTATAAAGTCTAATCACGAATACATCCCCAATAGTTTCAGTATCAACTGTTGGCATATTTATAACATCTCGTACAACACTTATTTCAAATGGCTCTTTTGCTCCTTCTCTAAACAATGTTAGTCTAACTGTTGTGCCCTTTTTACCCCTGATAAGTTTTACAGCAGACTCTGTATTTAAAGTATTTGTTACAGTATCATCAATTTTTAAAATCTTGTCTCCTGGTTTTACTCCTGCTCTATAAGCTGGAGCTCCTTTTATTGGTGCAATAACTGTAAGTATTTCATCCTTAACACCCACTTCCATACCAACACCTTCTATCTGGCCACTGATTTGCTCATTAAATGTTTTTGACTCTACTGGTGGGAAGAAAACTGTATAAGGATCTTTAAGTGAAGCTGTCATTCCTTGTATAGCACCATAGACACGTGCTTGGTCTGAAGCCCTTTCAGTGCTTGTAGCACTGTTTGAAGGAATAAACTTTTCGTTAATTGTATTCCAAGCCTTCCAAAAAGCAGCAAAATCTACAGTTCCGGTGGGATCATTTTTATTTATAATAGAAGCGATTTTCTCTTCATCACTTTTATGGTTTTTACCGAAATAAAATCCAGAGAAAAAAACTATTGCGATAGTGACTAGCGCAATAATTATTTGTGATTTATATTTTTGAAAATCAATCATGAGTTGTTTGTAAATTCTCTCAAAAAAAATTATTACGGTCAAACTGTGAACAACTTTTTACTTCTTATCGGTTTTGTATTTTATCCTAAAAAGTTGTAATCTAATCTATATGGAAATACATCTACATAATACACTTACAGGTGCTAAAGAAGTTTTCAAACCTATCAAAGAAAAACAAGTTTCTATGTACAACTGTGGACCTACTGTTTATGACTATGCTCACATCGGAAATCTTAGGGCGTATGTATTTGCTGACACTTTACGTCGCGTATTTGAATACAATGACTACACTGTAAACCAAGTGGTGAATGTAACCGACATTGGACATCTTTCATCTGACGGAGATGACGGTGAAGATAAAATGACAAAAGCATTAAAAAGAGAAGGAAAACCTCTCACACTTTCTGCCATGCGAGAAGTGGCCGACTTTTACTTTGAAAAATTTAAAGAAGATCTAAAATCATTGAATATAGAAATGCCTGAACACTTCCCTTTTGCATCAGATCACATAAAAGAAGACATCGAACTTGTAGAAAGACTTGATAATGGTGGTTTTACATACAAAACTTCTGATGGAATATATTTTGATATTAAAAAATTTCCTGACTATGGGAAACTGGGCAACATAAAAATTGGAGAAGAAACTGAATCTAGAATAGGCGTTAACCCAGAAAAAAGAAACTCGCAAGACTTCGCAGTATGGAAGTTCAATAATGAGATAGGCTACGATGCACAGTTTGGAAAAGGTTTTCCAGGTTGGCACATAGAATGTTCGGCAATGTCTGTAAAATACCTTGGGTCGGAATTTGACATACACACTGGAGGCATTGATCATATTCCTGTACACCACAACAATGAAATCGCACAATCTGTTTGTGCTGGAGACCCATATGCCAGATACTGGATGCACAATGCACACCTAAATATTGCGACCGCAAATGGAAGTGACAAAATGGCAAAATCTGGTGACAATTTTATTACCCTTCAAACACTTAAAGAAAAGAAAATCGACCCATTAGCACTTCGTTATGTTTTTCTTGGAGCTAGATACTCTTCCCCACTTCAGTTTAGTTGGGAAACACTAGAAGGTGCACAAATCGCGTTAAACAGGATAAGACAAAAAATATCTAAACTTCCAGAAGGTGGGGTTATTGCACCAACTGACTTTCTTAAATTCATAAATGATGATTTAGATACACCAAAAGTCTTAGCGCTTATTTCAGAAATACTTAGTAGCGGTTCTATTAATGAAGAAGATAAAAAAGCAACTTTGTTAGATATTGATAAAGTTTTAGGATTAGATTTGACTAAAGTAGTGACTTTTGAAATACCAACTGAAGTACACGAATTAATTAAACAGCGTGATATTGCAAGAGCAGAGAAAGACTTTGCTAAAAGCGATGAACTTAGAGATATAATCGAAGAACTTGGTTTTAAGGTAAAAGATACAGAAAGTGGTACACAAATTGACTTGACTTAATAGATATTGTGTGCTAAGATAAAAATAGGAGGAATGCATGAAGCATCCACAGGTGAGTTCACTCACAGGACTGGACGCAGAGGTGCTCAAGGGCGCCCTGGCTCAGGACCTCGAAACGTCACGACTGCGTGACTGCGTGCAGTTCGGGATGCAGGGATGTTCCTGCAAGACCCCGGAGGAACATCGGGTTCGCATCGAGCGAGCACGGATACTCGGCATCGTCCGGACGAAGCCGACGCAGATTGCGGAGTAGTTCCGCAAAAGGTCATACCGAAACATTGGTATGACCTTTCTTGTTTATGCACATTTTACCAACACTTAGTCCCCCATTATTTTTTGCTTATCAAAACATATAAGTTAGAATAGCTGTATGACAAATACCATTGGAAAAGGAATGCGTGTTCCACCCCAAAATTTGGAAGCAGAAATGTCTCTTTTGGGTTCAATTATGCTAAGACCTGAGGCTATTTTTGATATTATGGATATTATTTCAGCAGACTCTTTTTATTCAGAGAAACATAGGGTGATCTTTAGCACAATGATGGAATTGTTCCAGAAAAGATCTCCCATAGATCTACTTTCTGTATCAAGCAAACTAAAAGAAAAAGGTTGGTTAGATCAAATCGGTGGTAATACTTATCTAACTGAAATAGTTAACATCGTTCCTTCTTCAGCAAATATTTCTTACTATGCCGAAATAGTACAGAAAAAATATATGATGCGTAGACTTATCGAAGCATCTGACCACATTTCTCAAGTTGGATACGATGAAAACAAAGAGCTGGAAGAAATTCTTGAATCTGCGGAGAAAAAACTTTTTGAAGTTACAAACTATAACACCGCACACAAATTTGTTCACATCAAAGATGAGCTAGAAGAGGCTTGGGAAAGACTGGATAAACTTCATTCTGGAGAAAACGAAATGCGAGGAATTCCAACTGGATTTTCTGATATTGATCACAAGCTTGCTGGTTTCCAAAAGTCAGACCTGATTATTCTAGCTGCTAGACCTTCAATGGGTAAAACTTCACTTGCACTTGATATTGCCAGACAAGCTGCAGTTAACCACGGAATAACTGTTGGAATATTTTCACTTGAAATGAGTAGTCAACAACTGGTAGATAGAATGCTTGCGGCCCAAGCAAATGTTGATGCATGGAAACTTCGAACTGGAAAACTTTCAAGACAAAACGATTTTGAAGCAATTCGTGAATCTTTGGACAAGCTTAACAAAGCACCAATACATATAGATGATCAACCCGGAAACAATCTACTGAAAATGCGAAGTATGGCTCGCCGATTAAAGAACGAACACAATCTGGGACTTATAGTGGTGGACTACTTACAACTCATTGTCCCAACACAAACAAAAAATGACAACGTTGTTCAGCAAATCACAGAAATATCACGCGGACTTAAAAACCTAGCTCGTGAAATGGATGTGCCTGTATTAGCACTCTCACAGCTCTCTCGTGCAGTTGAGCAACGTGGAGGCAAACCCAGACTTTCTGATTTGCGTGATTCAGGATCTATTGAGCAAGATGCTGATGTTGTTATGTTCATTCACCGTGAAGATAAATACAAAGACGAATCGGAAAAAACAAATATTGCTGAAATACTTATTGAAAAACACAGAAATGGAGAAGTTGGAAAAGTAGAACTATTCTTTAACGAGAAGAAAGCTACCTTCCAGAGTATGGATAAGTCGCA
>DAORIV010000004.1:0-2051 GCA_035438705.1 Parcubacteria group bacterium | reverse complement strand
ATAGAACTTTTTAAAGAGTTCCCAGGGATTGGACCACGACAAGCAAAAAGATTTGTGTATTTTTTACTAAATAGAAATTCTGGATATGCAAATGATTTAGCATCTCTTATAAAGGAAGTTCGCTCTACAGTTCACACGTGTAGCTCTTGTTTCCGTTTTTTCCCAAACAACTCAAACCCACTATGCCCAGTTTGTCGTGACACAACTCGTGACAAGAAACAACTCATGATTGTTTCTAATGATGTTGATTTTGAGAATATAGAAAAAACAAAATTCTACAACGGATACTATTTTATACTTGGAGGTTCAGTCCCTATACTTGAAAAAAATCCAGAAAAAAGAATCCGTCAGAAAGAATTAATTGAGAGTGTGGGAAATAGACTAAACTCAGGTCTTGAAGAAATAATTATTGCTTTAAACTACAATCCAGAGGGGGAAAATACTCTTTCATACTTAAACGAACTGCTAAAAACCACAATCGATAAAAACAATATAAAAATTTCAACTTTAGGTCGTGGACTTTCAACTGGAACAGAGCTTGAATACTCCGATTCTGACACAATCAAAAACGCCTTGAAAAATAGACAGTAATTAATCTATATCAAACTTTGCAAAGTCTAATTGATTAATAATAAATAATCTGAAAAATCTTTGACTAATTTTTGACTCATACTCAATGAATCATCTTTAAATTGTATTGACATCCAACCTCTTGAAGCTGTTTTAATTGAGATTTTATTATTATTTAGTGAATTAATGCTTTCAAAATACAAATCAATAAATTTTTGTAATTTATCAATCTTATTTTTCCACTCTTCATCAGCCTTATCCCAGTCCTCAGGATCATTATTTGAGTCATACCATTCTGCAGTGATTACAACATATGGATGTTCAAACTCTTGATCATTGTGTTCATGTCCTCCACAAGATCCAGTTGTATTGAAACCATGTAATCTAAGTGAAATTATTAAGGGTTTAATCGCCTCTTCTATTCCTGGACCTCCTTCATCATTTATATACCTTTCTTCAAATTCACTGACTTCTTTTTCGATTTCATGTAATTTTTCATTTATTGGTGGTTTTTCCATAAGCACATCATAACAAATAATACTTTTTCATAAAACTAGAATGCTACTAGGTCTGATTTTACACCTATATTTTGAGTAGCTTGAAAAATAGACAGTAATATTGTAGTATGTTCCTTGCTCGGGGTCTGTTGTGTGTAGATTCTCTAGATGCCCTTCCACCGATCCACACCTGCAAGGGTCTGTAACGGCACAGGAATGTCGCGTCGAGAATATACCTCAGTTCTCCTGGCCGAGAACATGGGGTTCAAACCATCCTCCTCCAAAGGTAGTTTGTACACGGCAACACTCTCCGAGCACCTTAAACCGCACTTTTGTGCGGTTTTTATCTTGATTTTTGATAGTTTTAAAGTATTGTATGACTAGAGGAGTTCCATGCCACCACATGTACCTGTGCCAACCCAAGAGATCTCTAAAGAAATCGCAGATGCAGAAGCAAAAAAGCAAGCTTTCATAAAAAGAGCAGTTGCAAAACAGTTCTCACGAGAGCAAGCGGAGTTCCTTTATGAAATATTTGGAGATTTAACTACTAAAAGTGAATCATACTTTAGGAGATTATACTGAAAACTTGCACGAAAAAGGCGTCTCACACGAGGCGCCTTAGTTCTTTTATTTTATTGCTGAGATTTCTACCTTGAAGTAAGGCTGTCTATGTCCGTTTCTCTTATAGTATCTACTCTTTTGTTTGTATTTTACAACTTCAACAGTCTTGTTTTTACCAATTTCTTTTAGTGTTGCTTCTACAGAAGCTTTTGCTATATAAGGAGTACCAATAGTAGTGTCTTTGCCATCTTCTACAAGCATAACTTTATCAAAAACAAGCTTGTCTCCCACCTTAAAATCACCTTTGATTTTCTCAATTTTAAGTACATCTCCCTTAGAGACTTTGTATTGCTTTCCACCTGTATTGATAACTGCGAATTCCATAGTCAAAATATACTACCTAAAAACCTTGTAAATTGCAAG
>DAORIV010000003.1:0-73833 GCA_035438705.1 Parcubacteria group bacterium | reverse complement strand
GCGTAATTGTAATTTATACCTCAAATCTACTCTTTTTCAGGGATTTTTCAATCGGGTATCAAGATGATGGATAGTTGAGTGAAGTATGATAAATCTGATATACTCTTTGTATGAAATCACCCGAATATGTAACTCACGGCACAAGTTCTGAAGCTGATGCTGAAAAGATACAGCAAGAAGGATTTGAGGCACAAGAAGGTCGTGCTACTGTTTCTGGTGATTTAATATACGCTTTTGAATGGGCTACAAAACAAGAAAGAAGAAAGGGTAGTAAAAGTGGAACTGAAACTGAAGAAGATGAGAAAGGAAGAATGGTGATAATGAAGGTTCCAGAAGATAAATCTGTAGATTATGCAACTCATACAGACATTGAAGTTGATGACAGTGCTAAAGAGGTAACTGGTTATACATCAAAGTACGAGTCTGGTAGAAGACAGCTTGCAATATATGACGAGGGTGATGTCGTTAAAAAAAGAGAAAAGATTGAGAAAGCCAAGCAAGACTTAAAAGAGATAGATGCTAGAATGTCTAATTTTTTTGGAGAAAGTGGCATAGACTCGGGGCGAGTTAAATCCAAACAAGATTTAGTTGAAGCAATAAAGACTTTTGATATTGAGAAAAAAATTGAAATCTTAAAAAAAGCGGAAGAATTAGAAAGAGAGAGAGCAGAGATGAGAAGACAAGCTGAACCAGATGTTCAAATATCACAAGAAAACATTTTGATGAGTGTAGTCCCGACTCCAGAGCTTGGAGAGAAACTTAATGAGCTGTCGCAAAAAATAAGGAGTTTGGAGAAAGTAGATTTAATGGCGTTTACTGAAGAAATATCTAAAATTATTGAGGATAACAAAGAAAACTTTCTATCTTCTGGTTTGGATGTCCGTGAAGTCGTAGGTAATCTTTTGTCTTCAACTATGGAAACAGAGGTGGTAAATATGGTTAGGTCTCTGTCTTTGGACATAAAAAGAGCAAATGGTTATGAAATATATAATCGTGGTAAAGATGAGATAAAAGAAAAGAGTGTTGATAAAGAACAACTCAAACAAAAGCTAGAAAAGATTATAGATATTGTTGCAAGAGACGATTTTGATATTGGAGCCGATAACCTAAATAGGTATATAAGAATAAATGCCAAAAAACTTCTTGGAGAACTGTCTGGTGTGCAACCAGAAGAACAAGAAGTTGAGGAAAGTGTTTTTGAGGCGTCTTCTAAAGTGGGTGAAGCATATACTCACTACATAGACAAACTTACAGGCAAAGATGTCAGTATAGAAGATGAACAACTTACTGAAACTGGTTTGGAAGATTTCGTGAAAGCTGGAAAAAACTTCTTTCAAGTTCAAAGTGAAAGATTTAGAAAAGGTAGTGGTGGTCCACAAGCTTTACTTAAACAATTATTCCCAGACGGGGTTCTTCCACAGGAGTTTTCTGACTCAAGTAAATATGAATTATCTGAACCAACTGAAGGTGTATTTGTTCTAAAAATTGATAGAGACCTACTTCTAAAAGTTAGACCAGATGCTACAGCAGTAGCGGTTAAGATTAAAGATGGTATTTCATTTGTAATGGTTCCTGTAATAGGTGAGACTGAAATTGATGAGCGGTTATGGAAAGAAAACATTCCACACGAAGTACATCATCTTTTCTGGAAAGGTGTAATGGATAGCGGTATTTTGCAACAAAAAGAGACTGACCCTGACTTTCAAAAGGGCTTTGCAATGTATCAAGATGAACTTATTGCACGAATGTGTAGTGATGGATATTTATCTGGTTACACACATTTAGATATGTTAAATCCAGAGAAAAAAGAAAGTTTCAAAAAAGATAATCCAGAAAAGTTTGAAAAAATTAATAATATAGTTATTGAACTTAATGATTTCTTTAGGGAATTGAATGAAGACTTACAGATAAGAGATATAAAAAGTGAAAGTTTAATTGGGCTGGTTGCAAAATCACAGTCATTTGAAGAGTTGAAGACTGCACTTCAGGAATATAAAGATTTTATACTAACTCAACCTATTACCAACCCAAGAAAGCCATCTGTTAGTGGCTGGGATTTTGTCTAACAACTTCATTTGACATTAATACTGATAGCGGTATACTTCAACTACTAAACGTGAAAGGCATCCTATATGGGTGCCTTTCGTTTTATCTATTGTTTTTCTTCTCTTTTTATCTGCTCTCGCAAGTATTCAAAGTCTCTAAAATTACTACCCGCAAACTGTTTTATCTCTTTTGCTGTTCTGTTGCCCCTACCAAGTATTATGACTTTTTTATCACATTCTTTAAGATATTTTAGTACAGGTAAAAAGTCTCCATCTCCAGAAAGCACAATAGCTCGGTCAAACTCATCTCTTTCTTTCATTAGATGAAACGCCATATCTACATCGCAGTTAGCTTTGCGTTTGGTTGTTCCATCATCTTGGTTATACATTTTTACTGGTTTCAAATATAGACGATAACCAAACTCTGACAACTTCAAATAGAAACGTACTCTTTGTAAATGTCTACCAATGAGAAGTAGTTCTGCTTCGTTTAATTCTCTACCTTTAGTTTTAATAAGGTCCTGCAAATAACTTTCAAGTCGTGCGAGGGGGACAGTTTCGTCTTTCAGGTAATCATATTTGAAATTATGTATCTCAACTCCTCCAAAATAGAAGGTGTGAGTTACATCATATTTTCCTTTTAAGTAACCAAGGAGTTTTTTGTAGTCAATTTTCCAACCAAGAGATTTCTCTCCACCGTAGAAAAGATTTGATGCGTCTATGAAAGCATAGGTTTTCATAGAGGCAGTATAGCACTTTCCCAGAACCTCTCAAAAATTGCTATAATCTCTACACCAATGTTAGAGGTTGTAAATCAGGAATGTAGATTGTAGCGTCATTTTTAAGCTCAAATACAGTTCTAACATCCTCTACTACGGCACCCCAAAAAATAATGGAAAAGACGTGGAGCGTTTTTTGTAATATATTTTTTCATGGCTACTGGGAGTTGAAAGACGGAGGCCGCGAAGCCGACCGAAGGTCGTGGCCGAGTCGGGGTCGCAGAAAATTTTTTAGAAATTTACCTGTGACCAACTTCCAGTAGTCTCTCCCAGCACTCCTAATTTTGTAGTATATTTATATTGTGAATAGAAAAATTATTTCAACAATCCTTTTTGTTTTTACGGTATTTTTTTTACCATATTTTTCATCTGCCCAAAATGTTTCAATATCATTCTACCCTGAAGTAATTTCCCAAGGAGAAGCACTTATGATTCAAGTAAATGCTAGTTCTACGAAATTGAAGAAACTTACTTTCGGAGGCGTCCCAGTAAGAATTTTTAATTATAAAAATATGGCTACGGGTTTGGTTGGGATAGATCTGAATAAAGCGCCCGGGGAATATTATGTGATCGCAGAAACATATTCAGGTGTGTTTGCTGTCGATAAAGTTACAATTAAAGAAAGAAAGAGAAAGGAGCTTCCATATAATATTCCTGAAAAGCTAGGAGGTAATACAATTGAAAGTCAAAAGAATTTAATAAAATCACTTGCAGAAGAAAATAATGATTTTAAAGGATTGAAAACCGGAAATAAGACTTGGTGGATTTCTGGTTTTCAAGCACCACTTGCAAAACCAATCGTTGGGGATGAGTTCGGTTATTATAGAAAGATAGGTAGGTTAGTTATGCCTCACAAAGGTGTTGATTACGATACACCAACTGGTACAAAAGTATTTGCTACAAATGATGGAATAGTAAGAGCTGTTAATGATTCAAGAAATTATGGAAAAGTCGTGGTTATTGATCATGGTTTGGGAGTATTTTCATTTTATCTTCATTTATCAGAAATAATTGCAAAAAAAGGTACATTTGTTTATAAAGGTGACGTTATAGGATTAAGTGGGGAGACTGGTTATGCGGATGAACCACATTTACATTTCAGTATAAGAATATATGGTGTCACCGTTGATCCTGTAAAGTTTTTAGAATTGTTTAAATAGCTGTGTTATACTGAAAATCTTAATTTTAAATAAACATATGTACACAAAAGAAAATTTTTTGAAGTCACTAGAAAATGAAGTAAGGATAATTAAACATTTGGCGACTAAGGTTGGTCCAGATATGTTGGAATACAGACCAACCCCAGCTCAAAGGAGCACACTCGAGTTAATGCAATATATTTCTGCTGTAGGTTCAGGGGTTATGAGATCTGTTTCATTAAATAATGCAAAAGAGTGGGGATACTATGATGATTTTAGAAAAAGTGTAACCTTAGATAACTTTTCTCAAAAAATGGATGAACAGCTTTCTGATATGAAGGAAAACTTTTCTAAATTCACAGATAGTGATTTTTCAAAGGAAGCTGATTTTTACGGAAAGGCAAGTGTTGCCGAGCACATGATAAATATTTTAAGAAATTTTTCTGCGTATAGAATGCAATTATTTTTATACATTAAAGCTAATGGAGTTTCTGTAAATACAATGAATCTATGGGCTGGAATGGATTCTATGCCAAGTAATTAATTCATGGATATACTCTGGAACTATCTAAAGAAATACTGGAGAATGTGTTTGCTTGTGCTTTTACTTGCATCAGTAAATCAAGTATTTTCTCTATTGGATCCATATATATTTAGATTAGTTGTAGATAATTATGCTACTAAGTTTGGTCAATACACTTTTTCTGAATTTGTAATTGGTGTTTCGAGGCTACTCTTATTAACAGTTGGTATGGCTTTTGTTTCTAGAGTTGCTAAAAATTTTCAAGATTATTATTTGAATTCAATTACAAAAAGATTGGGTGCACAGTTGTATGCTGATGGGGTAAAACATTCTCTAGCATTGCCATATCGTGTTTTTGAAGATCAGAGAAGTGGTGAGACACTTAATATGCTTCAAAAATCTAGAACAGATTCTGAAAACTTTATAACAAGTGTTATCAATATTGTTTTTGTTTCATTGGTAGGATTTATCTTTGTGACAATATATGCAATAAACTTGTATTGGGGCATCGCTGTTGCATATGGATTAACTGCACCCATTATAGGTTTTGTAATCTATTTTTTGTCTAACAAAGTAAAGCTAATTCAAGAGAGAATTGTTAAAGAAACAGTTGCCTTAGCAGGGTCAACCACAGAGTCATTAAGAAATATTGAGTTGGTAAAAAGTCTAGGTCTCAGTGATCAGGAAATAGGAAGACTTAACAATACAACTGAAAAGATACTTAGCCTAGAACTTCAAAAACTTAAGTATATTAGAAGTATTAGTTTTATTCAGGGGACGATAATAAATTTCCTTAGAACTGGTATACAGCTTTTTATGTTCGTATTAATTTTTAAGGGAATAATTACTGTCGGTCAATTTTTCTCACTACTAATTTATTCATACTTTATCTTTGAACCGTTGCAAATGTTGGGTACGGTTATGAATAGTTACCGAGAGACGGAAGTTTCATTGAAAAGATATAAGGAGATAATTGATAAGCCAATTGAGCCAATTCCCGTAGATTCTAAGCATGTAGGACATTTAGAAAATATAAAATTCCAGGATGTCTCATTTTCTTACAGTGATAATGTTGAAAATGCAGTTGATAATATTTCTTTTGATATAAGTAAGGGGGAGACAGTAGCTTTTGTTGGCCCTTCAGGTTCTGGGAAAACAAGCGTGATTAAACTTATTGTTGGTCTATACAACCCAACAAAAGGTGAAGTAAGTTACAATAGAGTTAATAGTGCAAATATTAATCTAAATGATTTAAGGTCTCAAATAGGATTTGTAACTCAAGACACCCAACTTTTTGCGGGGTCTATTCGCGAGAATTTACTTTTTGTTAATCCAAATGCTACAGATGAAGAGTGTTTAGATGTCTTACATAGGAGTGCATGTGATTCATTAATGTCACGAGCAAAAGAAGGTTTGGACACTGTTATTGGTGAGGGAGGTGTAAAAATATCAGGAGGTGAAAAGCAAAGACTTTCTATTGCAAGAGCATTGCTCAGAAAACCCACATTACTTGTGTTTGATGAGGCCACATCTTCACTTGATTCAATAACAGAGGAAGAAATTACTAAAACAGTTAGAGATGTTACTAGCACTAAGGAACATATTACGGTTTTAGTTGCACATAGGTTATCTACAATAATGCACGCCGATAAAATATATGTATTGGAGAAAGGTGTTGTTTCAGAATCCGGAACACATGATGATCTGCTTTCTCAAAAGGGTTTGTATTATGCTATGTGGCGTCAACAAATTGGTGAGAGAGTGTAGGGACACTCTCGCAAGACCGGAAGGCTGACGAGCCGAGGTGGGGTGAGAAGCAATGTTATTGCTTCGCAAGACCTGCCTAGTTTTTTACATGAAGGGTGTATAATGTCTATATGGATAATAAAACAAAACAAGACGCTTTAGCATTTTTAATGTCTCAAAAAGGGGGAGTTGTTTCTACTGTGGGTAAAGAAGGTCCAGAGTCAGCTTTTGTTTTTTATGATGCAGATGAGGATTTTAGTATATATTTTGCTACTTCTGTGAATTCTAGAAAAAATCAGAATATAAAAATCAATAAAAAGGTTGCATTTGTAGTTAACACAATTGAACCGCCAAAAACAATACAAATTGAGGGAGAGATTTCTGAGGTACAAGATAAAGAAATTCTTAAAAATTCTCTTGCAAATTATGTTGATGTGGCTTCATATGGAATGAAAGAGAATGCCCCAGTGACAAAAATAGATTCTTTTGAAAATTTTGTTATGTATAGAATAAAACCTAATTGGGTTAATTGGTCAGACTATTCTGAATCAAATGGTGGGGCTTTGTCGATTGTGATAATTAATAATAAATAATTTATGGAAATTTTAATTACTGAAAAGTCAGAAGGTTACGAACTTTTAGATAGTGGGGAAGGAATGAAACTCGAGAGGTACGGTTCTTTGGTGTTTTCAAGACCGGATAATCAGGCTATCTGGAGTAAGACACTTTCAAAAGAGATTTGGGATAATGTCGATGCGGTCTTTACGCATGGAGAGCATTCAGGAAGATGGAATAAAAAAAATAGTATAGATGATGAGTTTCAAATAGAATATGAAGGATTTAAATTTAATCTAAAACTGTTACCTTCAAAACATCTAGGTTTGTTTCCTGAGCAATCACAAAATTGGAAGTGGCTAGAAGATAAAATAGAACAGAGTGAAAGAAAAATTAAGGTTCTTAATCTTTTTGCTCACACTGGTGGTGCCACTTTGGCATGCAGTCGTGCTGGAGCAGAGGTAGTTCATCTTGATGCATCAGAATTTCCGGTAACTTATGCGAAGAAAAATTTGGAAGATAGTGGAATGGGTAAAAACCCAGTTCGTTTTATTGTGGATGATGTGAGGAAATTTATTGAAAGAGAAATAAAAAGAGGTAATAAGTACGAAGTGGTTATCATGGATCCGCCGGTTTATGGCAAGGGTACAAATGATAAGGTTTGGAAAATAGAAGAAGACTTACTGCCACTTCTACATAAAGTAAAGAATGTTTTATCAGACGATAAGCTAGCTGTAGTGTTAAATGGCTATGCATCAGTCTATTCTCACATTACTTATAAAAATATACTTGAAGAGATTTTTGGTCTAGAAAATGGAAAGTATTCTTCAGGTGAGCTTGCTATAAAAGAGTCATCAGCTGGAAGATTGTTGTCTTCAGGTATATTTGCTAGATGGGAAAAATAAAATGAACAAGCTAGATTTATTTGTACAAGACTACTTAATATCATCTAGGACGTCCGAATTTAATGGTATCTTTTATTTTATTACTAGTATGTTTGATGTTTCTGTTTTCTTTTTCCTTATGACGATGGTGGTGATTTATTTTGTACATAAAATAAGAGGGAAGAATTACTCTATATTTTTTCTCACAAATATATTAGTAACCATGGTTTTGGTTTATTTACTAAAAAGTGTTTTCAATACAACTCGTCCTGTCGAGGGGCTGGTGTATGCTTTTGGAGGTAGTTTCCCAAGTTATCACGCAACTATGTCTACAGTATTTTTTATAAGTCTATACTATTCGTTTAAAGAAAAATTGGATGGCAATTATAAACGAATATTGTATTCGGTATCCATATTAATGGTAATCCTTGTTTCATTTTCGAGAATTTATCTCGGGGTGCACTGGTTAACAGATGTGATTTTCGGTATTTTGCTCGGGGGTTTTGTGTGTCATATTTCTATCAACATTTTTAAAAAACACCACCTTAGTTTGTAATATATTCGTGTTAGAATAGTCATACAAATTGTAAATTATTAGTTAACATAAAATTATGAATGATTTCTTAAATAGTTTAGATGCTGTATCAAAAAAAAGACTTTTCAATGCAGTTCTTGCTATGTTCGTATTACTAGCTGTTTTCCTTGGTATAAAAGCGCTTTCATCATTGAAAGAACTTTCATATATAGGTAAGGGGGTTTATCCTTCAAATGTAATATCTGTAAATGGTACAGGAGAGGTTTTGGCTGTTCCAGATGTTGCATCTTTTTCTTTCTCAGTTGTGGAAGAGGGTAAAACAGTTAAGGATGCTCAAGATAAAGCAACCAAAAAGATTAACTCAATTCTTGAAGCAGTTGAGGCTTTGGGTGTTGATAAGAAAGATATTAAAACTACAAGTTATAATTCATATCCAAAATATGAATATACTCAAGGTGCTTGTTCTATGAACTACTGTCCTCCAGGTAAACAAGTTCTTACTGGTTATGAGGTAAATCAATCTGTTACTGTAAAAGTAAGAGATACTGAAAAAGCTGGGGAAGCTCTAACTAAAGTGGGTGAATTGGGTGCAGGAAATATTTCAGGACTAGATTTTGTGGTTGACGATTTAGAAAAAGTTAAGGCCGAAGCTAGAGAAAAAGCTGTAGCAGATGCTAAAGCTAAAGCAAAAATACTTTCAAAAACATTAGGAGTAAGGCTTGATACTATTGTAAATTTCTATGAAAATGGAGATGGAGCTTATCCAATAATGTATAGATCAGAAATGTCAGCAGATGCTAAGGTTATGAATATGGCAGGAAGTGCTTCAGTTGCACCTTCATTACCTACTGGAGAAAATAAGATTGTAAGTAATGTAACAATTACTTACGAGGTTAAATAGGATTGACTAAGTGGGGTAAATAAAGTAGTATAGTAATTAACCCCCCGAGGGGTTTTTTACTACCAGAGAGCTCAAAATTTAATCACTATCTGTGTTGGAATTCAAAATTTATTTGTCATCGTATATTAATACGTCACCAATTAAATTTTTCTTCCGCCTTGATATTAATTAAATTATGAACTTTCTAAAAACTAAAAAAATATCATGTCATTAATAACATACTTTAAAGATACACAAGGAGAGCTTAAACACGTTTCTTGGCCCACAAGAAATCAAACTATAGCTTTTACAATTGTTGTGGTTCTAATATCTGTTTTTGTATCATTTCTTCTTGGTTTTTTTGATTATCTATTTAAAATGGTAATTGAGAAATTTGTAATCTAATACTCAAAATCATATGGCAAAACAACAATTAGATAACACAAGAAACTGGTATGTGGTTCACACATATGCAGGATATGAAAATGCTGTGATGAGAAATCTAAAACAGCGTATTGAATCTTTAGGAATGGAAGATAAGATTTTTAATGTTATCGTTCCTACTGAAAAAAAGATAAAAATTAAAGGTGGAAAGAGGGTTGAGGAGGAAGAAAAAATTTACCCTGGTTACATATTGGTAGACATGATTGTTACAGAAGATTCATGGTTCGTAGTAAGAAACACTCCTAGAGTTACTGGATTCGTAGGTTCTGGTGTTTACCCAGTTCCAATTGATAAAAAAGAGATAGATGATTTGTTTAAGAGAATGGATTCAGGAAATGTTAAACATAAGATAGATTTGTCTATTAATGACACTGTTTCTATTGTAGACGGACCATTTAAGGATTTGGATGGAAAAGTAAACGAGGTTGATGAGGAGAGAGGTAAGGTGAAGGTACTAGTTGCTATGTTTGGAAGAGAGACACCGGTTGAACTAGATTTCTTACAAGTAAAAAAGATATAAAGTCTCAAATTCAGCTAACTCCTTTGTTGGACTTCGGCAATTTGATTGTCACCGTACTATTTGTACGGCTCCAATAAAATTCCTTGTCTGCCTCGGATTTCATCTGAATTTGAAACTTTATGAAGTTTGCAAAAATAGGGTATTTATAGTAATGTATTTGAACTAAAATTATGGCAAAAAAAGTAACAAAAAAACTAAAGCTTTTGGCGATAGGAGGTAAAGCTACACCAGCTCCACCTTTGGGACCAGCACTTGGACAGGCGGGTGTTAATATTGGTGAATTTGTAAAGCAATTCAACGATGCTACACAGAAAATGATCGGTGAAACTGTGCCTGTAGAAGTGTCTGTTTATGAAGATAGAACTTTCACTTTCGTACTTAAAACTTCTCCAGCATCAGCTCTTATTCTAAAAGCTATCGGAAAAGAAAAAGGATCAGGTAAAAATGCAGTTTCAAAAGTAGGAACTCTTTCAAAAGCTCAACTTCAAGAAATCGCAGAAAAGAAAATGGCAGATCTTAACGCTAACGATGTTGAGGCAGCGATGAAGATTATCGCAGGTTCAGCTAGAAGTATGGGCGTGGATGTGAAATAAGAGAATATAAATAAATTTTAAAATAATAAAAAAAGACCATCATTTGATGGTCTTTTTTATTGATAATGCTTATGTTAGAGTAGCACGAGAAACTTTTAGGAGGGTTCATGAGACAAGGTGGAGCATTACCTGATCACAAGATTCAGTATCTGATTAATAGTGGATTCTTGAGTGGTGTAACAAACATCGACAGTGTTCGGCCTAGCTCCTTGGATCTCACCGTAACAGGTGAAGTGTTTCGTGTACGGGGAGCTTTTCTTCCTGCAATTGGTGAATCAGTTTTCAGTGCATTGAGACGTGTTGGGAGTACCAAACTAACAGGAGAAAAGATTCTCCTTGAAAGAGGTTGCTGTTATGTTCTGCCACTAAATGAGGCCGTTTCAAAGTTGCCTGAAGGTGTGTATGCATATTGTAATCCGAAGTCTTCAAGTGGTCGGGTCGATATGCATGTGCGTTTGCTTGTGGATAGCTGTTCTCGTTACGATGCAGTAGAGCAGGCGTACTCTGGAAACCTCTGGATTCTTGTGGTTCCTAAGACTTTTCCAGTGATTGTTTCTCCGGGTTTGTCTTTGAATCAAATCAGGTTTTTCACAGCAGATACCCGTTTTGATGAATGGGATTTGCGAATGAACTTCAATGGTTTGATCTTTGATTGTGACGGAGAACAAGCCAAATACGAAGATCAAAGACATTCAGATAGAGACGGATCAATTCTTCTTTCGCTTGGACTTGGATTTCAAAATCCTGGTTTTGAAGCGATTGAGGGAGGGGATCCGATTGATCTTTCTCTTCGGAGTCACTATGATCCGAAGTATTACTTCAGGCCCATCACTGTTTTCAACAGGTCACTCACACTTAATACTGGTACTTTCTACATCCTTTCAACAAAGGAACATGTGGTAGTTCCACCACATCTCACTTGTGAGATGGTGCCGATGGACGAGCGTAGTGGGGACTTGCGTTCTCATTATGCAGGATTCATCGATCCGGGTTGGGGAGTAACTCAACAGGTTAGCACTTTTGGTCGCACCCTGACTTTGGAAGTTCGTTCTTTCGATAACGGAATCATCATTCAAGATGGACAGCCCATAGCAAAAGTTCGCTATGAAAAAGTCTTTGGTGTTCCGGATGCTCATTACGATGAAAAGTCTCCGACGTATGGACGTCAGAATGGTCCAAAACTCGGTAAACAATTCAAGGAATGGGAATAAAAAACGAACCCGCGAGCAGTCAATGACTGCACGCGGGTTTTTCTTGTTACACCTTCCAGTGTTCGGGAGTCCAGAAACCGTTTTCGTCGGTCTTGAAGTCGTTAAAGATGAGAGGTTCTTTTGCAACCATCATCCTTGCGATCTGGTCGAACACATAGAAGATCTCTTCTTCTGCTGCTTCAGTTGCACGCATGGCAATGACGTGTCTGAGTGCACGCATGTTTCCAGTCCAAACACCTCCTGTTGCAACACCAAGCCCCACAATTCTTCGCAGGCATGAAGTCACAACTTTTTTGTAGTGGAAGTTGTGGTGACTGGCATCCATGTCCCAGACTTGCAAGAGTTCAGCGTAACATTCTTCCTGGTGACCAAATGCACGACGGAAGATTTCAACCGACCTCGCTTTTCTCAGAGCGAGATCCGGGTCGTCTTTTTCATTGGGTTGCAGTGATGTCGGCAACCACCAAGGGATATCCTTGTCGAAACGAATGTAGCGGAGACTTCCTTCCGAGATTGCCCAGCCAGCTCGATGGCGGTTCATCTCAGCAGTGAAAACTCGGCTGATCCCTTCGATTGCAAACGAGTAAACTGCGTGTTCGAGGACTGATCCATGTCGCGACAACAGGATGTTGTCGAAGTACGCGACCATATCCCTTCGGACTTTTGTCACATTGGGATTGAGACCAGGCTCAAAGCTCATATAGCAGCGCTTGGCTGCCAGAGCGATGAGGAGGGCTGGACTCGAAGCAGTTGCTTCATCTGGGATTTCGTATCCATTTGCTCCAACATGGTCGAGCCACCTTCGAACTTCTTCTCGATCAACTTCAGTTCTTGCGATGTTGAAAATCTTAATGTCTACATTACTCATGTAAAAGAGCTCCTTGTTTTTGGTGGAGGAATCCACACAAAGTTCTGGTATATTTCTACCTTTTATCTAGGTGTAGGTCAATCTTACAATTTATTTACTAAGTGATATTCTTTTTACTGGAGGTTTCGTATGAAAGCAGTATTCCTTGAAGGATTGGATGGTTGTGGTAAAACTACCTTCATAAACCATCTTAAGTCAGCAAGACCTGACTTTATTTTTTCTCGTGAACCTGGTGGTTTGGGGTTGAGTCAGAAAGTTAGAGAGCTGGTTTTGTCAGACGATGCAGAACAAGCAGATCCTCTGACTATGTTCAATCTTTTCTGGGCCTCTCGCGCAGAGAATGTAGCGAAAATTATTCGACCAGCAATTACTGCGGGTCAAGTAGTTATCTCAGATAGATTTGATGCTTCAACTTATGCATATCAAATCGGGAAAAACCCAGACCTCGAGGAACTTTTCTGGCACACAAGAGAAGTCTGTCTTAGAGGTGTTCCTTGTATCTATCTTGATTTCAAGGTTTCACCAGCAGAAGCAACTCGTAGATTAAAAGCACGTGGAGGTGAAAACCATTTTGATCGTAGAAGTGAAGAAGACAGACGAATGACTCGTGTTTTCTACGATAAGTTCTTTTCGAGAGAAGGAATTGTTTCTATTCAGGTTGATGCCGATGTTCCTGAAGAGAGAATGATTTCAGTAGCATTGGTGGCACTTGGCCATGCTCTTGATAACTAACTCTTTTGCGCGGTGGTATGATTACCACCGCGCTTCGCTTTATAAACAAAGAGGTCAATGTTATTATTTGCATATGCAATTCAATGAATATCAGAAAAATGCTTTAAAAACAGCAAAATATCCAAAACAATATAAGGTGGTTTATCCTGCATTAGGATTGGCTGATGAGACTGGGGAAGTTATAGGTAAAATTAAGAAATGGCTTAGGGGTGATGATGGAACTGAAAAGATGACAAAAGAGAGGAAGGAAGCTTTGAAGTTTGAACTAGGTGATGTATTGTGGTATTTATCAGTTTTAGCAAAAGATTTAGGTTATAATTTTGATGATATAGCTAAGGCAAATATTGAAAAATTAGCATCTAGAAACAAAAGAGGAGTTA
This sequence comes from Parcubacteria group bacterium, assembly GCA_035438705.1. Classification (GTDB taxonomy): domain Bacteria; phylum Patescibacteriota; class Minisyncoccia; order Phycocordibacterales; family DATDWN01; genus C7867-006. Next base: position 59,999 of record DAORIV010000003.1, on the reverse strand, counting down.
TTAAGGGTATTGGAGACAATAGATAATGAAAGAAATATTACAAAAAGAAATAGAAAAAATATTAATTGATCTTGGAGCAAAGGATTTGAATGTGTCCGTTGTTTCTTCGGTGTATTTGGATAAAGGGGATTATACTACTTCAGTTGCTATGGTTCATGCAAAAGAATTAGGGAAAAATCCAGTTGATTTAGCAGAAGAAATCAAAAAAGAATTAGAAAGTAAGGACAAAATAAGAGCAAAAGAACTGGAGAATATTTTAAAAATTGAAGTGGCTAAACCAGGGTTTTTAAATTTCTTTTTAACACCAGACTATTATGCAAAAAGATTGCAAGAACTTAAAAATGGAAAAACTGAAAATTTAATATTTTCTGGTCAAAAAATAATTATAGAGTATACAGATCCTAATCCATTCAAGGAGTTTCATATTGGACACCTTATGCCAAATGTTATTGGTGAATCTATTTCACGAATACTTGAGAAAAATGGTGCTGAAATACAAAGGGCAAACTATCAAGGAGATGTTGGTCTTCATGTCGCCAAAGCTGTTTGGGCTATGAAAAAAGGTACAGACTTGATGCAGGCATATGCTGAGGGACATAAAGCATACGAGGAAGATGAGGAGGCAAAAATAGAAATTATAGAAATAAATAAAAAGATATACGACCATTCGGATGAAGAAATAAATGAGTTGTATGAAACTGGTAGACAGAAATCACTTCTTTATTTTGAAGTAATGTATAAAATTCTGGGTACTAAGTTTGATCACTACTTTTTCGAAAGTGAAGTAGCAGATTTTGGAAAGGAGACTGTTTTGAAAAATGTAGGTGAAGTTTTTGAAGAAAGTGACGGGGCTGTTGTTTTCAAAGGGGAAAATCACGACAAGAAACTTCATACTAGAGTTTTTGTAAACAAAGAAGGTTTGCCTACATATGAAGCAAAAGAACTTGGCTTGGCAAAACTGAAATACGATACATATCAATATGACACTTCAATAGTGATTACTGGCAATGAGATAAATGAGTATTTCAAAGTTCTTCTTAAAGCTATGTCGCTAGTTTTCCCAGAACTCGCTATAAAAACAAAACATATTTCTCATGGCATGCTCAAGCTTCCAGAAGGAAAGATGTCTTCAAGAACAGGAAATGTTATTACAGCCACTGCTTTGATTAATCAAGTTACTGAAAAAGTTTTAGAAAAAATGAAAGACGGTGATATTCCAGAAAGTGAAAGGGGTGTAATCGCTGAAACAATAGGGCTTGGGGCTATAAAATACACTATACTGCGACAGGCAATAGGAGGTGATATTATTTTTGATTTTGATAAGTCTATTTCATTTGATGGTGATTCGGGTCCATATCTTCAGTATTCAGCTGTTAGAGCGAATTCAATATTAAAAAAGGCTGAAGATATTGTAGAGATTTCTGGAGATAAGCCAGAAGGTTGGCAAACTACTAATCTAGAAAGAATGTTGGATAGGTTTTTTGATGTGGTAGAGAGATCTGGAAAAGAGTTTGCTCCTCATTATATAACCACTTACCTCACAGAACTTGCAGCAGAGTTTAATAGTTTCTATGCAAGTGGAAAAATAATAGATGAAAATGATGTTACTTCACCATATCGTTTGGCAATTACAAGGACTTTCTTGCATTGGATGATAGGGGGGCTACATTTACTTGGCATCAAAGTTCCAGAAAAAATGTAAATATGTTATAGTATCTTTACAAACGTAAAGAGGACTAATCAACCTCAAGTTTCAGGAAGAAATTCATCTGATACATGAAAAGTAGAACCTGACGGGTAAGCCCGTTATAGCAGTAAGAGTTCTGCCTAATCGGCAGATAAAACAAGGTGGTACCACGGAATGAAATCCGTCCTTGCTAAACAAATTTTATTTGTTTGGTTAGGACGGATTTTAATTTTAAAAGAATAATAAATTGCAAAGAAATAATTTATGAATCCAGAAACACAAAAATCACAAACAGCACTCAAAGAAGAAGAAGTTTTAAAATTCTGGCAAGAAAAAGAAGTGTTTAAAAAAACATTGGAAAAAGATGCTCCAAAAGGTAAGTTTGTTTTCTATGAAGGTCCTCCAACTGCAAATGCTAAACCAGCTCTACACCACTTAGAGTCTAGGGTTTTTAAAGACATCATTCCTCGTTTCAAAACGATGCAAGGTTTTAACGTGAGAAGAAAGGCAGGTTGGGATACACATGGACTTCCTGTTGAGCTCCAGATTGAGAAAAAACTTGGTCTTAAATCTAAAAAAGAAATAGAACAATATGGAGTAGAAGAGTTTAATAAGCAGTGTAAAGACAGTGTGTTTGAATACATTGGCGACTGGGAAAAATTTACAGATAGAATAGGTTACTGGGTTGATAAAAAAGATGCATATTATACTTTCGATACAAGCTATATAGAGTCTGTTTGGAATATTGTAAAAACTGTAAATGATAGAGGGTTGTTATATAAAGACTACAAAGTCCTACCTTGGTGTCCACGTTGTGGAACAGCATTGTCATCACATGAACTAGCACAAGGTTATCAAGATGATAAAGATCTTTCTGTAACTGCAAAGTTTAAAATAAGAGGAACTGAAAATGGATATTTTCTTGCGTGGACAACTACACCTTGGACACTTCCAGGAAATGTAGGTCTTGCTGTTGGAAAGGATGTGGTATATGTAGAAGTAAAAATCGCTACAGAAAATGGCAGCGAGATTTTAGTTTTAGCAAAAGAAAGACTTTCAGTGATACAGGGTGAATATGAGATTATTGCCGAACATAAGGGTAGTGAAATGGTTGGAATGGAGTATGAACCACTGTATCCATTCCTCGTGCAGAAGTTTGAGGAGAAAGACAAAGAATCGTTTGCAAAAGCGTATAAGGTTTACTCTGCAGATTTTGTAACCACAACCGATGGAACAGGAATTGTTCATACAGCAGTAATGTACGGACAAGATGATTTTATTTTGGGAACACAAATCGGTCTCCCTAAGTTTCACTTAGTTAAAGATGATGGGAATTTTCTAGATGGTATGGATTTTTTGTCTAACAGATTTGTTAAAGATGAAGAAGTCGCAGTAGATATAATAAAAGATTTGGCTCACAGAGGATTGCTATTTAAGAAAGAAAAATACGAGCACTCATATCCACACTGCTGGAGATGTAAAACTCCACTTATCTATTATGCAAGGGATTCATGGTATATCGCTATGTCAAAACTTCGTGAAGAACTTGTGAAAGAGAATGAAAACATAGTCTGGGAACCTTCACACATAAAAGAAGGACGTTTTGGAGAGTGGCTTCGAGAAATAAAAGATTGGGCTATTTCTCGGGAGAGATATTGGGGAACTCCACTCCCAGTTTGGCAAGATTCTGAAGGAAATATAAAAGTAATAGGAGGTTTGGATGATTTAAAGAAATATATAAAAACTAATGGAAATAAATATTTCCTAGTTCGACACGGTGAAGGTGAACATAATGTTGCAAATATTTTGAGTTGTAAAAAAGAAGACAATTTTCACCTTACTGAAAAAGGCAGGAAACAAGTAGAAGAGTCGGCAAAAGTTTTGAAAGAAAAAGGTATTACAAAAATAATCTCTTCTCCTTTTGTGCGCACTACAGAAACTGCAGAAATAATAAGAGAAGTACTTGGGCTAACAGAGGATAAACTCACTTTCGATGATAGACTTGGAGAACATGACTTGGGGGTTATGTCAGGACAGTCGGTAGATGAGTATCATAAGTTAATAAAAACTGATGAGGATATTTTTGATATTAGGCCTGAGCAGGGTGAAAATTTGTCTGATGTTAAAAATAGAACAGGAAACCTTTTGTATGATGTAGATAAAACAAATACAAATGAAGTGATACTTTTTGTGACCCACGAACACACAGCTTGGGCTTTGGAATCTGCAAGTAGAGGATACAACAGAGTAGAAACGTCATTATTTGGAAAGGATAAAGAAGAGTTTATAAGAAATGCAGAAGTTCACGAAATTTCTTTTATTCCACTACCACACAATTCAGAATATGAAGTTGATCTGCATAAGCCATATATAGATGGTGTTGAGCTTGTTGATGAAAAAGGAAGCTCACTTAAAAGGGTTAGGGAAGTTATGGACGTTTGGTTTGACTCTGGCTCGATGCCTTTTGCACAAGATCATTTCCCTTGGAATAAAAATGAGCTTGCATACCCAGCAGACTTTATTTCTGAAGCAATAGATCAGACTCGTGGATGGTTCTATACATTACATGCAATAGGAATACTTATGGGTAAGGGTAGGGCATTTAAGAATGTAATTTGTCTTGGGCATATTCTAGATAAAGACGGAAAGAAAATGTCTAAGTCTGTTGGAAACATTCTTGATCCTTGGGAGCTTATGAATAAATACGGAGTAGATGCACTACGACTTTGGATGTATATGGTTAACCAGCCAGGGGATTCAAAAAACTTTGATGAGAAAACTGTCGATGAAATAGTTAAAAAAGTTTTCAACCCACTTCTAAACATTGTTGCATTCTATGAGTTGTACAAAGATGACAAAACACTACCACATAACAAAAGTCAAAATGTTTTGGATAAATGGATTTTGTCACGACTAAACGAGTTGGTTGAGGGTGGAACAAAAACATTAGAGAAGTTTCAAGTTTTTGAATCTGCTAGGCCAATAAGGGATTTTGTAAACGATTTTTCTACTTGGTATGTAAGACGCTCAAGAGATAGATTTAAATCTGAGAATGCTGAAGAAAGAAATGAAGCACTGGCAACAACAGCCTTTGTACTAATCGAACTTTCAAAATATATGGCACCATTTACACCTTTCTTTGCGGAAGAAGTGTACCAAAAAATGAAGAATCCAGAATCAAAAGAAAGTGTGCATTTAGACTTCTGGCCAAATGGCGGAGATACTGATTCTTCTTTGATAGATAGTATGAGTAAGGTTAGAGAGAATGTTACTTTGGCTTTGGAGCTTAGACAAAAGTCTGGCCACAAGGTAAGACAGCCATTAAACACACTTATAATAAAGGAAAGTTTTTCAGAGGAGTTACTAAGTATCATAGCTGATGAGGTTAATGTAAAAGAGGTAGTGGTTGGTGATGAGGTGAAACTTGATACCAACTTAACCCCAGAACTTATAGAAGAAGGTGTTGCTAGAGATATTATTCGAGCTATTCAAGATGCAAGGAAAACAGAAAAATTAAATCCTAGTGATGTAGTAAACATTGTTTTTTGTACAGACAAGCAGGGAATTATATATAAACACCTGGAAATGATTAAATCTCCAACTGGAGTTAATGATATTTCTTATACAGAAGAAAAACAGAAGTATAACGTTCCAGATATTGGTGGAGAGACCACTTTCTCTATTCTGAGATAAAATGTCTTATCATGTTTACACCACAGAAGGTATTATTTTAAAACGAACACCGTTTGGTGAGGCGAATATTCTGTTGCACATATTCACAAAAGATCTCGGGTTAATAATTGCAAGTGCCAGATCAGCGAGGTTGTCCGTTTCAAAACTCCGAACGGCTTTGCAGGAAGGTTCTTTTGTGATCATTTCTTGTGTAAAGGGAAAAGGAGGTTGGAAAGTTACCAATGCAACATACCAATCATCTTTATTTTTTGATTTACCTAAATATACTCACAAGGTGGTGGCTCAAGTATTTAAGATGTTGCTTAAAATGATAGTGGGGGAATCTCCAGATAGTAAAACATTTGAAGTGGTATCTTCCGGTTTTAATTATCTTAAAAAACTTCAAGAAGACAATACAACAGAGTTTGAGATTCTTATGGTTTTAAGAATATTAAATAGACTAGGATATATTGCAAAAGATGAAAATACAGAAATATTTTTTGACGAAGCGTGTTTGTGGGATTATTCTCTATTAGAAAAAATAGATAGTGAGAAAACAAAAATAGTCTCCGTGATAAATAAAGCTTTGAAGGAGAGTCAATTGTAGATTTGAAAATAAATAGTGTTATAATTAATACCAATATGAATCCAGAAGAAAGTAGTATAGAAAGACTAAAAAGAACTCTTTATTCAAGAAACGAAGATATAATTCCAAAAGAAAAAAGGACTCCTGTTGCTCCGAAAGAGTACGATGTTCCGACTGATTGGGGCAGTAAACCAAACTATGATTTACCCCCTGAAGTGATAATAAAGAGGAATAATGCATTTTTTAATAAGTATTTTTTTGGTTCAGTTGTATTCTTTTTGGTATCAGTTGGGGTGGCTGCTTTTATATTCCTTGGGGGATTGAATACAATTTCTTCAAATAACATAACAATGGACATAATTGCTCCAACTTCCGTTTCTTCTGGAGAAGAGTTATCTATAGGACTTTCTATTAAAAATGGTAATAGAACCACACTAGAAGACGCAACTTTGTTTATAGATTATCCAGATGGAACAGAGTCGGTACTTGAAGAAAACAAACCTATTTCACATGAAGAAGTCGCATTGGGAGTGATTGAAAATGGTCAAATAAAAGATCATAGTTTGAGAGTGGTTTTGTTTGGAGAGAAAGATACTGTTAAAACTTTTTCTTTCAGAATCGAATATAAGGTAACAGGTTCTAATGCTACCTTTTCAAAAGAAAAAACCTATGAAGTTTTAATTGGTTCTTCGCCGATAATATTAGAACTTGATTATCCAAAGGAAGTAAATTCAGGACAGAATATAACAATAGATGTTTCCGTAACCTCAAATTCATCTGTTCCAATAAAAGATGCAATAGTGAAGATTGAATACCCATACGGATTTACCTACAAAGGATCAAACATTAAACCAGTTAGAGACGATTCAGTTTGGAGTATAGGAGACTTAAAAAATGGAGACAAAAAAATAATCAGTATAAATGGAGTTTTGATCGGTCAAAACCTTGAAGATAGATCTTTTAGAATATCCGCTGGAACAAAGTCTGGTGGGGTTTTTGATTTTGATACTCCGCTTGTTTCTAATTTGATAACTATGGGAATTAGAAAGTCCTTCTTTGATCTAGAAGTTGATTCTTACAACAATGGAGTAGCAAACCCCGGGGCAACAAATGGTACTTCCATAAGTTGGCAAAACACTCTTCCGGATAAGATTGTAGATAGTACAATCGAAGTAAAGCTTTCTGGAAATGCACTAGATAGATCAAGGGTAACTGTGGCAGATCAGGGATTTTATCGATCAGTAGAGGATAAAATAGTTTGGGATAAAAATACAACAAGTAATCTTGGGGATATGTCACCTGGAGATTCAGGCAGGGTTTCATTTTCTGTTGCTTCTATTTCTAATTTGGTCCAACCAAAGTTAATTAAAAATCCATATATAGATCTTAAAATAGTTATATCAGGGGAAAGGGTAGGTAGAGACGGTGGAAAAGTTTCTTCAACAGAGGACGTTACAATAAAAATATCATCAGTTGCGAATCTTACGAGTAAGTCTCTTAGAAGTACAGGACCATTTTCAAATTCTGGGCCAATACCTCCAAAGGCCGATATGGAAACTACATATACAATAAGTTGGACTTTGACTAATACTACAAGTGACCTTAGAGGTACCAGTGTTAGGGCAGTTTTGCCACAAGGTGTGTCGTGGAAAGGTGAAACTTCTCCAAGTAGTGAAAAAATTACCTTTGATCCAGATACTAGGGTTGTAACTTGGGATATAGGAAATGTATCTGCTGGATCTGGTTTTACTTCTTCAGCTAAGCAGGTGTATTTTAAACTAGGAATTGTCCCAAGTCTTAATCAGGTTTCTACTGTGCCAAATTTATTACTTTCTTCAAATCTTACATCAATAGATTCTCACACTGGGGCAGAATTAAAGACATTTGCTTCTCAAACAAATACAAAATTTGAGGATGGTATGCCTGCTGGGGGTGATATTGTTGCGAATTAATTTGTTTGAATCTAACTCATAGATAGGTTAGTATAGGTTAAATATGGAAAGTTCAAAAAATGACAACTTAATGGAGAAAATAGTGTCTCTTTGTAAAAGAAGAGGTTTTGTTTTTCAAGGCTCTGAAATCTATGGGGGACTTGCAGGTACTTGGGATTACGGTCCTTATGGAGCAGAGTTATCTAATAACTTGAAAAATCTGTGGTGGAAGATGTTTGTATCTGATAGAGAAGATATGTATGGAGTTGATGCTGCAATAATAATGAACCCAAAAGTATGGGAAGCATCAGGTCATGTTTCAGGTTTCTCCGATCCATTAGTAATTTGTGAAAAGTGCGGACATCGATTCAGAGAAGATCAATTAGAAGATAAAAATAAGTGCCCTGATTGTGGTGGAAAATTAAGTAGTCCAAAACAATTTAATATGATGTTTAAAACTAACATCGGAGCTTCAGAAGATGAGTCTTCAGTAACTTATCTTCGTCCAGAAACTGCTGGGGGTATGTTTGTAAATTATAAAAATATTCAAGACTCAATACACCCAAAAATTCCTTTCGGTATGGCACAAATTGGTAAGGCATTTCGGAATGAAATTGCTCCGAGAGATTTTGTTTTTAGATCGAGAGAGTTTAGACAAATGGAAGTTGAATATTTTGTTAAGCCAACTGAATGGGAGAGTGCTTTTGGAGAATGGAGAAAAACAATGCTTAATTGGTGTAATGAAATAGGATTGGATATGAATCATGTACACGAACTTGAAGTTTCTGAATCAGATTTAGCACACTATTCTAAGAGAACAATAGATTTTGAGTTCGATTATCCATTCGGCAGAAAAGAGTTATATGGCTTGGCATATAGAACTGATTTTGATTTAAAAAGCCACTCAGCTGGTTCTAATGTTGATCTGTCTTATTTTGATGAAGAAAATAAGGAACGATATACTCCTCACGTAATTGAACCATCACTGGGATTAGATAGAACTATACTTGCTGTATTGTGTGATGCATATAGAGAGGAGGAAAATGGAGAAGATACAAGAGTTTATTTATCATTCAAACCTAAAATAGCTCCAGTTAAAATTGCAGTGTTTCCACTACTTAAAAACAAACCAGAGCTTGTAGATAAAGCTAGAGAAGTATTCAAACAGCTTAAAAAAGAATTTGGTGCGGTTATGTTTGATGACAATGGAAATATTGGAAAGAGATACAGGAGACAGGATGAAATAGGAACTCCTTGGTGTGTAACTGTTGATTTTGAAACTATTGAAAAGGATGCAGGGGTTACTGTAAGAGATAGAGATACTGGAGAGCAAAAAAGAATGTCAGTTTTAGATCTAATTAGTTTTGTGAAAGCAGAACTTAACTCATAATTTGTACAAATATTTTTTTGAGTGGTAATATTTAGTTATGAATCTAAAAGAAAACACTATAAATATAAGTGTTGGTACTATAGCAAAGGCAATTGTTGTAATAATTTTGTTTTATGTAGCATATTTACTAAAAGATTTAATTCTTGTGGTTTTGCTTTCTATTGTTATTGCTTCCGCCGTTGAGCCTGGAACACAGTGGTTTTTGAGAAGAGGTGTACCAAGACTATTTGGAGTTATTCTGATATATCTTTGTTTAGCTCTATTTATGGTTGGCGCAGTTTTTTTCTTACTCGTCCCACTTCTAGGAGAGTCATCTGATTTTCTAGCGAATTCTTCTTTATACTTTAGTCCAAGCACAATAATAAATAGTAGTTTTTTTACTTCACAGCCTTTTGTGGCAGAGTTAACAGACAGTTTTGATCTTGAGAAACTAATTATTCAAATCAATACTATCACTTCTTCTATTGCTTCAAATACATTGGGAAGTATAACAACATTTTTCGGAGGTTTGTTATCATTTTTACTTACAATTATTCTTTCTTTTTATCTTGCGGTGGAAGAAGATGGAGTTGGAAAGTTTCTAAAAGCCATAACAACACTAAAGCACGAAAGATATGTTGTTGAGTTGTGGAAAAGATCTCAGAAGAAAATCGGTTTGTGGATGCAGGGGCAATTGGTACTGGCTGTTATTATTGGAATGTTGGTATATTTAGGGCTTCTAATTATTGGAGTTCCTAACGCACTACTTTTAGCAACACTCGCTGCTATTTTGGAAATTATTCCTCTTTTTGGCCCCATACTTGCTTCAATACCAGCAATAATGATTGCATTTGTTACAGGAGGTATGCCTTTGGCATTAGTGGTTATTGGGTTGTATATTATTATTCACCAGTTTGAGAACCAGTTGATTTATCCTTTAGTTGTTAAAAAGGTTATTGGGGTTTCTCCAGTGGTTTCAATATTGGCACTTACTGCAGGGTGGGAATTGGCAGGATTTATAGGTATGATACTATCTGTCCCTATAGCTTCTGCTGTTATTGAGTTTTTCAATGATTTTGAGAAAGATAAAATCGAGGCTATAGAAAGGATGATGAATTCACAGTAGTTTTTCTGTCTTACAGTTTTAAAATACCCAGATGTCTAAAAATTTTTATATTACAACAACTCTTCCATATGTGAACTCTGACCCACATATTGGTTTTGCTACAGAAATCATAAATGCAGATGTTGTGGCACGTTACAAAAGACTAAGGGGCGATAATGTTTTTTTCACTACAGGCACCGATGAGCACGGTCAGAAAATATGGGAAGCAAGTCAAAAAGAAGGTAGAGATGTTAAAGAGTATACTGACCATTTTTCTTCTGAATTTCAAAAACTAAAAGAGCTTCTGAATCTATCTAACGATGTGTTCATTAGAACTACAGATGAAAAACACATTAAGGCCGCTCAAGAAATATGGAAGAGATGTGAATCTAAGGGTGATATTTATAAAAAATCATATACAGGTAAATATTGTGTTGGTTGTGAATCATTTAAAACACCAAAGGATTTAAATGAAGATGGAAAATGTTTTATACACCCCCATTTAGAAATAAAAAATATTGAAGAAGAAAATTATTTCTTCAAATTGAGTAATTACGAGGATAAATTATTGGAGTATTTGCAAAGGGAAAATTCTGTACTACCAGAGTGGAGAGCAGTTGAGGCTATAAATTTTGTAAAAGCTGGACTTGAGGATTTTAGTATTTCACGTGAGAAAGAAAGACTTTCATGGGGCATACCTGTGCCTGGAGATCAAAATCAGGTTATGTATGTTTGGTTTGATGCACTAACTAACTATATTTCAACTTTGGATTGGCCAGAAGAGGGTGGAAACTTTAAGAAATATTGGACAGAAGGTGAAGTAGTCCAACTTGCAGGAAAAGACCAGGTTAGATTTCAATCAATTATGTGGCAGGCAATGTTAATGTCAGCAGATATTAAAAATACTGATAGGGTTGTTTATCATGGATTCATTAACTCTGGAGGACAAAAGATGAGTAAATCTTTGGGAAATGTAATTAGTCCTTTCGATCTTGTTAATGAATTTGGTTCAGATTCTGTTAGATATCTTTTATTAAGACACGTACATCCGTTTGAAGACAGTGATATAACTATGCCTAGACTTAAAGAGTTATATAATGCTGATTTGGCAAATGGATTAGGAAATTTAACTAGTAGAATATTAACACTTTCTGAGAAATACTTAGATAAAAATGAGATTAGTTTTGAAAAGACTAAATTTGAAGAATATTTTGCAATATTGGAAACATACAACATTAGTATGGCAGTAGAGTTTGTTTGGAAGAAAATAGGAGAATTGGATTTGTTTATACAAAATACTGAACCATTTAAGGTTGTAAAAACGGATGAACAAAAAGGTAAAGAGCTTATTTTGGAAATGGTTAGAAAACTACATGAGATCGCCGAACTATTAGAACCAATTATGTACGATACTCATAAGAATATAAAACAACTTCTTTTAGATAACAAAAAACCAGAGGCTCCATTATTTTTGCGCAAAGATTAAAATGAAGATTGAATATTTTGATATACACTCACACTTATACTTTCCTGATTTTGATGAAGATCGAAATGAAGAGATAGAAAGAACTAAAAAAGCAGGTATTGCGGTGATAAATATTGGGACAGACATCAAAACATCTAGGGAGTGTGTGAGACTTGCTAATGAGCATAAAAATCTATTTGCATGTATTGGACAGCATCCTGGGGATTTAACTGTAGACTCTGTTTTTGATGAACACTTAACAAAATTGGCACTGGAAGAAAAAGTGGTTGCAATAGGTGAGTGTGGGCTTGATTATTTCAGGTTGCCAGAAAATGAAGAGGATGTATTAAAAATAAAAATGATTCAGAAGACTATTTTTGAGTATCATGTAGATCTGGCACTTACAGTAGACAAACCACTTATGCTACACATAAGAAGCAGTAAGGGGACACAGGATGCATACTTAGATGCATTGACTATTCTTGAGCATCATCAAAAAACTTCAGGCGGTAAACTAAAAGGAAACGCTCATTTCTTTGCTGGGGATTTAAATATTCTTAAGAGGTTTTTAGATATAGGTTTTACTGTATCATTTACAGGTGTCATTACTTTTACAAATGATTATAATGAGTTAATAAAATCAACTCCAATAGACATGATAATGGTCGAGACAGACGCTCCATTTGTTGCTCCAGTACCACACAGGGGTAAAAGAAATTCACCAATGTATATACCGGATATTGTTAAAAAAATGGCTGAAATTAAGGGGGAAAGTGAAGAAAATATGAAAAAAGCCTTATTTGACAATGTTTTAAAACGTTTCCCAAAAATTAAAGAATCCCTTGCCTCTTTTGGTTTATTATGATAGTCTCTACTTCATGGAAAAAGAATTAAATGACGAAGTAAAAAGTGCAAAAGAAGGCAACTCAACTGTGTACGAGGTGTCTTATCTACTCCTACCAACACTTTCTCAAGAGCAAGTTCCTGAGAAGGTTTCAGCTATAAAAAATGCAGTGACTTCTGTGCAAGGTGAAGTTATATCTTCAGAGGATCCAGTTCTTATTGATCTAGCATATGAAATGGTAAAAGTTGTACAAACATCAAGATTTAAGGCTGATAAGGGTTATTTTGGATGGATTAAGTTTCAATTATCTAGTGAAAATATAGATTCAGTAAAAAAATTCCTTGATAACAATGTAGATGTTTTGAGATACTTGTTAATCAAGACTGTAAAAGAGAACACACTTTTGAATGGTAAAATGAAGTTAAAATCTGAAGATAAGCCAAAGAAACTAGACGAAATGAGTGATGACTTTGTTGAGGAAGTAAAAGAAGAGGTGGTAGAGGATAAGGTGGAGGAAGACCTAGCTGTAGCATAAAAAATATGTATTTAAACAAAGCAATAGTAATAGGGAATATAACAAGAGATCCAGAAATCAAAGCTCTTCCATCTGGTATTAAGGTTGCAAGTTTCTCAGTGGCTACAAATAGAGTTTGGAAAGATAAAAATGGTGTTAAACAAGAGAATGTCGACTATCACAATGTAGTTGTTTTCGGAAGACAAGCAGAAATGGTGGGACAATACATGAAGAAAGGCTCTTCAATTTTAGTGGAAGGTAGAATGCAAACAAGAAGTTGGGATGATGCATCAGGTGTTAAAAAATATAGAACTGAGATTGTTGTAGACAGAATGCAGTTCGGACCTAAAAGAGATGGGGCAGTTTCTGGGGGATTTGCCTCTCCAGCTCCTGCAGAGGATGATAAGAAGGCGATGGATACGATAGAGTATCCTGAGGAGGAGATAAACCCAGAAGATATTCCATTTTAATTTCGTTAGAAATTAAAATAAATTAAATAGAAAAAATTAAGAAAATTTAAATAAATAATATGAATTCAAAAAACTGTTACTTCACTGAGAATAATATAAAACATATAGACTACAAAGATGTAGAGCTTCTTAAGAAGTTTCTAAATCCACACGCAAGAATGATTGCAAGAAAGAGAACAGGTGTTACTGCAAAGAATCAGAGAAATTTGGCTATGGCTATAAAGAGGGCTCGCTTTATGGGGTTACTCCCATATGTTTCTAGATAGCTCTTGTCTTTTTGACAAATCTCATCGTCTAAAATAAAAACTGGTCCATCGAAGTACTACTTGTACATCTCAGGCTCCAGTTTTTATTTTATACGCGACCTTCGCCAAAAAACCTAAGAGATTCTTCATTTTAATACTTTGTGAAGGTTAACAAAAACCACCATTCGGTGGTTTTTGTTTTTTCAGAGTCTTAGAAATTTAAAAACCAGCTTCAGCTCGTTCTGCATACTCTCCAGTTTCACTGTTTACTCTTACAATTTCACCTTCTTTGATAAACATTGGAACATTTATTTCAGCACCTGTTTCTAGTTTTACAATTTTTGTTGCACCTTGAGCAGTGTTACCTTTAACTGCTGGATGTGCTTCAACCACCTTTAGTTCTACCTTGATTGGCATTTTAATACCAATAGTAGTGTCTTCAAATGATAGTACTTCAATAACAGAGTTGACCTTAAGAAATTTTCCTCTAGGACCCATAACTGAATCTGAAAGAGAAAATCTTTTTGAAGGATCATTAGGTTCACAGAACCAGTATTCGCCTTTGTTGTTGTACAGGTACTTTGCCTCTTTACTGTCTATTTCTGCCTCTTCGACTTTTTCAGATACGTGGAAAGATTGTTCTGTAACTTTTCCAGTAATAAGGTTTTTAAGTTTTGTGGCATTAACAGGCTTTCTTTGTTGTTTTCTGAAAACGTGAGAGGAGAGTACTTCCCAAGGTTCACCGTTAAAAACGATGTACTTTCTTTCTACTATTTCGTTGTATTCAAGCATTGCCATAGGTTTTTCATTAAATAATCAAGGCTTAAAATATAGCTGATTTGGTGAGAAAAATCAACCTAATTTAAATATTTTTTATAACTAAAGTTTTGGTTATTAATTTTATATTTTATAGTAATGAATTTTTGAGTAGGGTTGTGGTCAATAATTACATCACTTATTATATATCTTTCATTGTTTAGTATATTATCTTCATTTTGCCCGCGTTTTAAAGTTATATTTTTACTATTTTGTTTTAGCACTAAGGGATTATTCTCATTTAAACCTTCTTTGTTAACAATAAGTGAATTGTTTAAAACTTCAATTGAAGTGCTGTTCGTAAGTATCCAGTTGATTTTATTATTTATAAAAATAGCTTCATTTAGTATTTTTGAATAGTTTGAGTTTTTGTTGCCAATTTCAACCATGTGGAAAGTGGTGAAAATTCCACCATAAATAATAATACCTAATAGACCAATGTAGATTATGGTTTCAATAAGTGTTATGCCTTTTGTTTTGTTTGTTCTACTCATATCCTTTTAGCAACTGAATTTTGTCAGAAATAGTTGAGTTGTTAATCAAGCTTATCCAACCCTCGTTTAGTTCAATATTGTTCAGGTTGGGGAAGTTGTGGCTGTTTAGTCTACCTGTATTTAAAGTGCTATTCCAAATATCATGGTTTCTATCCCACACCTGAAAGGTTTCTCCCGCACGATTGGTGCTCAAGAAAATATATTCCCCCGATGCTTTTATGTGGTTTACATTTGCTGAAACTTCTGCTTGTGACAAAATGCTGATTGGGTTTTGTGGATGCTTTATGTTAAATGCATACAGTTCACCTCCTTGAGTGTTACTACTTCTTCCCAAGTATAATAGTTCACCTGAAGAGAATAAACTTAGGCCGTCTTGATTGCCAGGCAAGTTGATTGAATTTATTTCCGACACAACATCATTTGTAACATCCAATATACTTAGCTCTTTAATATTTGAATCTGAGGCTAAAAACACCAATCTTTTTTCTTGATTGTTTACCATCTGGTCTCTAACAAGTATTTCATTAACTGTTCTGTTTAATTCAAAACCATTTCCAATTTCAAAAATATTATCTACATTCTCAATATTGAAGATATGAAATTCATATCCTGATGTTTCTCTGGTGACAGCATATACACGGTTATCATATACAAGTACTTTGTACCCTTGGGGGAATGATCCTGAAGGGTTTACGTTTTTGAAACTTAAAAACGATTTTGATTGTATGTTTTCAGGATCAGTTATATCTAACACGGCAAGTTGTTTAGTGCTTGTTGCGAGTGTGGCAAAAACATAGGTCCTATTACTTGTGTAGTTTTTGTATATATCAAAAGCGTTAATTTTTGTACTAAAATTATTTATTTGAACATCAAAAGTACTAATTTTAACTAAAGTGTCATTCTCTTTTTTGTAAATAACAAATGTAGGGGAGTTATTATTGGCAATATAAATGTAGTCTCCGATACTTTTGGAATCGTTTTGACCTAAACCCGGAGACTCTAAATAGCCAATGCTATGTAGGGGGCTGTTCCAGTCACCACTTGGAGTTTTTAATATGCAGTCTCCACTATTTTTAATATATTCAGAGTTGTTAAGTGGATAAATGGTGCTATCAATACTGGTGGTTGGATAATTGCTTAATTTGAACTGTGTTGTAATTTCAGTGTTTTTTAAGCAAATAGATATTTCTTCGGTATGTATTTCTGTGTAATAACAAAGGTTGCCTTGGATACAATTCGGGTCTACTATTGTGAAATCTGATGATGTACTGTTGTAGAAGTTACTGTCTGTGTATTTTTTTAGTTCCTCATTTATACTTTGATTTTCATATACAGCTTCTAGTCGTACTGATGATGCTTCTCTCCAGTACTGACCACTGTAAGTTCCATACATTCCGAGAACTAATGCAGAAGACAAAACAGCAAGCGCTATCACTATTTCTATAGTAGAGAAACCCGAAAAATTAATAGTTGATTTGTCCTTCATGATTTATTTTTATACTAACTACTTTATTTGTGAATTTATCAGTTACCATTATTTCGCCTTTGTTTGTGACTTCAGCACTTGATTCATTAAAAATTATTTCAACTATTGAAGTTGTTGCTATTTGGATAGGGTATTCACTTTTAATAAAAATATTATTTTGAGGTTCACTTAATGCAAATGAATTTCCCTCAAACAAAGTGTATCCTTCATTTTGTATAAATACTCCATGTTTGCTTTGGTTTATATTGTTTTGAGAATTATGTCTTGCTTTGAAAAGAAGGTCGGTAATTTTCTCTATCTCTGCTTCAAAAGATTCTTTGTGTAGAGTGTTTGAATTAAAAATTGGGACTATGATACCAATCATAGTGATTAAACCTACAACTATGAGTATTTCTGTTAGTGTAAACCCCTGTTTTGTGTATTTGGGTTCTTTCATGGACTTAACTTAAAAGTCTCTCATTGCCTTGTATTACAGGAATTTGAGTTGGGTGTCAAACAGAAAAGCACGCCCGAAGGCGGTTCTTTAAATAAAAACAAAAGCACCCTTTTGGGCGCTAATGTTTTAATTTGTGGAGAAGCCGGCATTGAAGCCGGGTGCAAATAAATTTTGAGAATCGATCTACATGGTTTAGTTTATTTAATTTAATCTAATTCTTCAAATAAACAAAATAAATCAGATTTTTGTTTTCTTTGTTTCAAAATTATTTGGAAACACAAATAATTTCTAGTCCGAAGATATATCAACCATTTCCCGTAACAGACTTAGGGGAGTGGCCGCCGCTTTGGCTTAAATCTTATAGATTAAGCGAAAGCGAGAGCGTATCCATTCGCCATAAATGGTGAAGGGATAGCTTTTGCAAAGGTGTTTTTAGCATCTATGCTTTGTGAAAGTTTAAAGAGTTATCACAACTCTACCATGCACAATTTTCAATGAACTTATCTGTCTATACCTGTCATCCCCTTAAAATAAACCTAGCAATACCGAGATTTGCTTTAAGCGAATTTCATTTATCTATCTGAGTATTCTCGTCTAATGTCTCGTTCGACATTATGTTTTTTAATACTTTCTCTTTTATCAAACTTCTTTTTTCCTGAGCCTATACCCACTTCAAGCTTTAGAAATCTTCCCTTATTATACACCAAAATAGGTACTATTGTCAATCCTTTTGTTTTTTCAATTTTTTCTAACTCCCTTATCTCTTTTGCGGTCAAAATAAGCTTTCTATTTCTCCTAGGGTCAAAGTCCTTTGGAGCATTTTTCTCTTGAAATGGAGGTATAAATGCCCCAATTAGGTATGCTTCACCACCTCTGACTGTAATATATGAACCATCCAAATTTCCTTGACCCTTTCTCACGGCTTTTACCTCAAAACCAAAAAGCTCAATACCTGCAGAGTATTTCTCTTTAATTTCGTAATTGAAGCCGGCTTTTTTATTGGTAATCAAGCTCATTTTTATGATTATAACACATTTATAGGTCGAATATTTTTCTTTCGTTTTGCTGTAAATTATGTATAATTGTTCTACTATGGAAAAACCTAAACCGCAAGATAAAAACAAAGTATTGTTAAAAAGAGGTAACAAGGGCGGGGGAGATGGAGGTTCATTTTTAAATTATGTTTTTTCTGTAATTACAATATTTGTTATTCTCTCTCTTATATATTCAGTGGTTTCTAGTTTTGGTTCAAATAGTCCGGTTCAGGTACCCATCTCTGAATTATCTACAGACATTAAATCTGGATTAGTAAAATCAGTTTTAGTTAAAGGGGATGCCTTGGAAGTTGAATATAAAAATGGAGATAAGAAAGTCTCAAAGAAAGAGGAGGGAGAAGCATTGCTTCAGACTTTGGTTAACTATGGTGTAACAAAAGATCAGGTTTCAACTGTAAAGATTGAGATAAAAAATCAAGGGGGGTTTGGTTATTGGGTTATGAATTTGTCACCAATAATTTTCCCAATTCTTTTTATTGCGGTGTTTATTTGGTTTATCACAAGACAGATGAAGGGTGCCGGTATTCAGGCTTTAACTTTCGGCCAATCAAAAGCAAGAATGATTGATCCAAATGATAAAAGTCAGCGCGTCACCTTTAAAGATGTTGCGGGTGCGAAAGAGGCAAAAGAAGAGTTGGCTGAAATAGTAGATTTTTTAAAGAATCCTAAAAAGTTTTTAGATATTGGAGCTAGAATTCCAAAAGGAATTTTACTTATGGGAGCACCTGGTACTGGAAAAACATTACTAGCGCGTGCAGTTGCAGGAGAAGCTGGAGTAGCATTTTTCTCTATATCGGGTTCAGAATTTGTGGAAATGTTTGTGGGTGTGGGAGCAAGTAGGGTGCGAGACTTATTTTTAATAGCAAAGAAAAATTCACCATCAATAATTTTCGTAGATGAGATCGATGCAGTTGGAAGAGTTCGTGGTGTTGGTGCTGGTGGAGGTAACGATGAAAGAGAGCAAACATTAAACCAGATACTAGTTGAAATGGATGGTTTCGAACCAAATGAGAAAGTTATTGTAATGGCTGCTACAAATAGACCTGATGTTCTAGATTCTGCTCTTCTTAGACCGGGAAGGTTCGATAGACGAGTTACTTTGGATTTGCCTGATAGAAGTGATAGAGAAGAAATACTGAAAGTTCACAGTGTTAAAAAGCCTTTTGCTGAAGATGTAAATTTGAAAGTAATTGCAGAAAGAACTCCAGGATTTAGTGGGGCAGATTTGTACTCACTTATGAATGAGGGTGCAATACTTGCTGCTAGAGAAAATAGAACAAAAATTTCTCAATATGATTTAATAAGATCAATTGAAAAAGTTATTATCGGTCCTGAAAGAAGAAGTCATTTACTTTCGAAAAAAGAAAAAGAAGTCACTGCTTATCATGAAGCGGGTCATGCTGTACTTGCCTCTATTCTCCCTTATGCTGATCCAGTTCACAAAATAACTATAATATCTAGAGGAAGAGCATTGGGTTATGTTTTTAAACTGGCTCTCGAAGAAAAGAAATTGCAATCTAAAAAAGAGTTTCTAGATGATATTGCTGTATCTTTGGGTGGTTATGTAACTGAAAAAATGCTTTTTGATGATTTAACAACTGGTCCATCAAATGATTTGCAAGTTTCAACTGCGCTCGCTCGGGATATGGTAACAAAATACGGTATGTCAGATTTGCTTGGACCGATAGCACTTGAAGGTGAAGGTGGAAAAACTCTTTTTGGAAGGGGGGTAGAAGATAAAGAATTTTCTGAGAAAGTCGCAAGTGAAATTGATTCAGAGGTTTCAAAAATAATGAAAGAGGCACATGAGAAAGCTGAAAGAGTTATAAAAGAAAATAGAAAGTTGTTAGATGCAATAGCAAATAGGTTAATGGAGGTTGAAACGATTGAAAGGGCAGAGTTTGAAACTATTCTAGTTGCAAATGGAATAACACCAAAAAAGAAGTTGGATATAGAGCATCAAGATTAGGGTTGATTATTATTTAAAATAGTGTTATTGTGTAGCCAGAAAGGAGTAGAACAAATGAACCAGTTTTGCATGAAATTGACCATTTCACCTTCAGGTAAAGAACAGGTTTGCACAGGAAGGATGGTCGAAATCGTCATAACAGTGGGCAATAAATCCTCACTTGAAAGTGTTTGTGACAAGTGTGGGAGATTGTCTCACAATGAACCTCTCAATTTGGGGGGTGAAAATGTAATTCTGGATTCATCATCCCATGACGACTTTATCGGCCATGTTGGCTCGACTAAGCATTAAGGAAACCGTGGTATAACAGGTGTTGTACTGCGGTTTTTTCGTGTGGTCACACATAAAATTCTGGTGAATTTTTGTGCAACCCCGGCTCGGCCCGTCGGCCTGTGCCCCGCACACGTAAACAAAAACAGCATACCTATGCTGTTTTTGAATCGTGTGCGCCTGCCTGGACTCGAACCAGGGACCCCAGAGGTATAAGCTCTGTGCTCTAACCAACTGAGCTACAGGCGCGTTAGCCTAACCGACTTAATCCGCATTAAGTCGGTTAGGACTAATGCGAGCCGGAGTCATGTTTTCCTAGTAAGGAAAACGGACGAGGCAGGGTCGTGGAATTTTTCTTGTGTCGACAAGAAAAATATCCCTGACCATACACCTCTGAAATATACCAAAAAATAACCTAAAGTCCAATTAAATTTAGGGTCTTTTCAAATGTAATCTGGTTTATTTACAAAATATATTATAATGATAAACTCCCTTACTAAGGAGGTTCTTTAATGGGGAATGAAAGACATCGTAGTTATACCGTGTTGCCAGTGTTGGTGGTTATTGCCATGTCGGGTAACCCCAAAACAAGGGAACAGTTGCAACATCCCGCAAGAAAGCAACAGCAAAAAAATGGAGAGAGTAAGAGGTTTGAGAGAGCCACAAAACAAGCCCCGAGACGATTTTCAAGACGTAAGGTATAGGAGTTTAACTCGCTCGGCACTAAGTTGTGCCGAGCGATTTGATTTACATCAAACAGTTATTCAAAGTGAATTTTACTGTTTTGATTTTCAATATATTTTTTTATTTCAATATATTTTTCAAGGTTTACACCAGAATCAACTATTCTCGAAGCTTCTGTCCTACTTGCTTCTACCATTTTAATATTTTTGATTGCTTCCATTGCTATATCAGAGATGCCCCATTGTTTTCTGCCGTATAGCTCTCCAGCACCTCTTTGTTGTAAATCAAATTCTGCCAATTCGAAACCATTTTTGGCTGTAGTTAATGCCTTCATTCTATCTTTAGTTTTTTGCCCGGTGCTTTCAGGGAAAATATAACAATATGCCTGATGAGTGGATCTTATGACTCTTCCTCTTAGTTGGTGTAATTGTGAAAGACCAAATCTTTCTGCACCTTCAATAATTATCATGGTCGCATTCGGAACATTTACACCAACTTCTACAACTGAAGTTGCTACCAGTATGTCAGTTTTCTTTTCTTCAAAATCATTCATAACCTCTTCTTTTTCAGTTGGTGTCATTTTTGAATGAAGAATATCAATCATGTAATCTGGGAAAACATCATTGCTTAATCTTTCGGCTTCTAGTTTTACTGATTTAGCCATCACAGCCATTTCTTTTGTTGGATCTGGCTCATCAATTCTTGGACATATTACATATAGTTGTCTACCAGAGTTTAGTTCATTTTTAATTTCCGAGTA
This sequence comes from Parcubacteria group bacterium, assembly GCA_035438705.1. Classification (GTDB taxonomy): domain Bacteria; phylum Patescibacteriota; class Minisyncoccia; order Phycocordibacterales; family DATDWN01; genus C7867-006. The sequence continues at coordinate 38,141 of DAORIV010000003.1, read as the reverse complement.
AACTTTTTCTCTGTCTGTTGGCAGAACAACTTTTGTAATTATTGGTTTCCTACCATGAGGCATTCCTTCTAAAACTGTGATATCCAGATCACCATATATTGTAAGTGCAAGTGTTCTAGGTATTGGAGTTGCTGTCATAGATAAAAGGTGTGGAGTCTTGTCACTTTTGAGAGTAATTTTTTGTCTCTGCAATGTTCCGAATCTATGCTGTTCGTCGATTACCACATATGCTAAATGCTTAAAAGTCACACTTTTTTGGATTAATGCATGTGTTCCAATGAGTATAGGGATTTCTCCATTTGCTACCCATTTTAATAGCTGAGCTTTTGAAATTTTAGTAGATTTTGTGGGTTCACTTTTTGATGGAAATATTCTACATTCACTTCCAGTGAGTAGGCCAATTTTAATAGGTAAATGACTAAAATAATTTATAAAATTTTCATAATGTTGCTTAGCTAGAATTTCGGTGGGTACCATATAAGCAGTTTGTAGATTACCAGTAATTTTTTCACCAGAGTCATCTGTTGGTCTTGATTTTGTAATTGCATATATTGTTGCTGCTGCAACAGCAGTTTTACCAGAGCCTACATCTCCTTCAAGTAGTCTCGACATGGGGTAGCCTCTTTTAAAGTCTAGAGTTATAGATTTGATTGCATCAAGCTGATACGAAGTCGGTTTAAATGGGAATCTATTAACGAAGTCCAGAATGTCATTATTATTGGTTTCAAGTGACCAACTACTTTTTTCAGACCATATTTTTTTCTCTTGTTGTTTTTGAATTTGTATAAAAAATATCTCTTGGAAAGCAAATCTTTTTTTTGCTGACAAGCTATCATCGGTTTTTCTTGGTGTATGAATCCAAATGAATGCAGTTCTAATGTTGGGAAGATTATATTTTTTAAGTATATCCTCAGGAATGGGATCTTTTATTGTATCTAGCAACTTCGAATTAAATATTTTTTGTATTGCATGATAAAACCATAAAGATGAAATACCTTTTGATTCTGGATACACGGGGTACATTGTATGCTCGTCTTTTGCATCTTGTCCGAATAGGGAATTACCCACTGCATCTGGTATATTTCCAACCATTTCAATCTTAGGGTTGTTTATATACAGTTCATTCTTTCTTTCTGATACCTTACCTTCAATTCTTACAGTACTGCCTTCAGCTATCATTTTTGCTATGTAGGGTTGGTTAAACCAAACAAGTTTAATTTTCCCAGTTTCATCTGTTAAATAAGCTTCAGACATTGGGATTTTTTTGATAAAAGCTTTGGATGTTTTTAGTCCAGAGATTTTACCAAATATAACAGAGGTATCGCCTTTTTTTAGGCTTTGAATATATTTTATTTCGCTAGTGTCTCCATATCTAGTTGGAAAGTGATAAAGTAAATCTTCTAGACTACTTAAGCCTAATTTTTTTAAAGCACTTTTTTGCCCAGGATTTAATCTAAACTCTTTTTCAAGAAGGGAATTGATTTCCATTTTTTAATTATACATCAACCCTAAAAACCAATTTTATCTAGTAACACAAATCGGACCAGAATTCGGTATTGAAGTTTCGTTTGAGGCCAGACTGGCACATACTTTTGTTCTGCCAGAACCATCTACTACGACATCAAAACCTGTTGCTGGGGGAATTACGGTAGAGTCAGGGTCAGACGGTAGAGTGGGTATATATGTAGGAATAAGGCACCCCAAGCTCCCAGTCTGAGTCGTGGTGTCAGTTGCCATTGTTGTTGTTATTGTCGTGGTTGCTCCAGTAGGTAGGGGCCCACATGTATAAGTTGCACCGTTTACAGCAAATGTTCCAGCAAATACACCTTTATTGTCGGCTATTCTTTGACCTATTGCATTTAATATTGCATTTACTCCTGCTTGTCTTTGAGTATTTCTGGCTTGGGCAAACTGTTTACTCGGGTTTATGGCAATGATAACTATTGAGGCAAGGATCGCAATAATACCTATTACTATCAGTATTTCTATAAGAGTAAAACCTGATTTTTTCAATTTTTTCATAAAATTTACATTAATCAAACTTATTAATTGATACCACTTTACTCCTATTGTTTTTATATACAAGTTGACCAAATTTTCTATTGTGTTGTGTGTTTCGAGCTAAATTTTCGGTATTTCTTTTTTTGAAATAATTTTCATTGTTTGATGATTTAAAACAGTTTCTATGTTTGTAAAAGATTTGTTTACTACTGCTTGTGTTTTAAATTTAGTCAAACCTATTTCAGGGGAATTTGTTTCTTTGATAAAACTTTTACAAGATCCATTATCATAATTTGTTGTACCTTCCACATAAGTATCATTTAGTATTTTTATTATTGATACATCTACACACCTTTCTGCAAGTGTCTTGGATTGAAATTTTGATTCATTTTCAATTATTCCATAGTTACTATTCCAACCATCAATATTTTGTTTTAGTGTAATGGAAAAAAGAATTACAGATATAAAAATAGAGGTTATAAGTGCTATATAACCTCTATTTTTATTATATTTCATATATTTTATTCAGAGCTTTCAGATTCACTACCAGAGCTTGCAACCACAGAACCTCCATTCTTATCTAGTCCTGAGCGAATCTCCTTTAAGATGGCATCAGCTATTTTTTTGTTAGCTTTGTCTTTCAAAAACTGTCTTGTTGCATCATATCCACGCCCAAGTTTTTCTTCTCCAAAGCTATAACTCGTTCCAGATTTTGTAATGACTCCCATTTTTTCTCCCAAAGCGATGAGTTCACCTTCACGGGAGATTCCTTCGTTATACATTAGATCAAACTCTGTCTGTTTGAAAGGAGCAGCGACTTTGTTTTTTACAACCTTTACTCTTATTCTTCCTCCCATTATTTCTTCACCCTTTTTTATCTGGGCTATTCGGCGTATGTCTATACGTACAGAAGTGTAGAATTTCAAAGCTTTTCCACCTGGAGTAGTCTCTGGGTTTCCAAACATAACACCTATTTGCATTCGGATTTGGTTTAGGAAAATGACTATTGTTTTGGATTTAGCCACTATCGCAGTTAGTTTCCTTAGTGCCTGTGACATTAGACGAGCTTGTTTACCAACATGGTGAGAACCCATATCTCCCTCGATTTCATCTCTAGGAGTTAAGGCTGCAACAGAGTCAATGACAATAACATCTAATTTTCCTGATCTAACCAAAGATTCAACAATTTCCAAAGCTTGTTCGCCGTTATCTGGTTGAGATATGAGTAATTGATTTATATTAACACCTAGTCTTTGGGCATATTCTGGGTCCATAGCATGTTCAGCATCAATGAATGCGCATATACCTCCTTTTTTCTGTGCTTCTGCTACAACATGTAGCGATAGGGTGGTTTTTCCTGAAGATTCAGGACCAAAAATTTCAATTATTCTTCCACGTGGCAATCCTCCAACTCCAAGTGCTGTGTCTAATCCAATAGAACCAGTAGATATTGAATTTACATCTACATGAGGTTTGTCTCCAAGCATCATGATTGAGTCATCACCAAATTTAGTTCTAATTTCTCGAAGTGTATTTTCAACATTTACACCTCCCGCATCACTCATCATTTTTTTCGGCTCTTTTGGTGCCTTTTTCTTCATCATGTTTTTAAGTGTTTATAATAATAAATGTATTTTATACCTAGTATTAAATTATACAATTGACTAGCATCAGGTCTTGTTGGGCACTAGTATTCTTTTAGTATAATCTCTAGTTTTTGTTCGGTATATTTTTTGAACTTATCTTCAGCATCTAATTTTATGACATTGTAACCGGGGGACAATAAGAATTTTTCTTTAAAATACCCATTTTTATCAGTAAATATAGGTCGTCCATTCATATTAAGATATGCAACATTTTTGGCCATTCCTTCTACTTCTATCAAAGTCTGGCTGTAGGTAGCTCCACTTTTCGGATTAAATATTTCAATACTAGGACCTTTAATTATTTTTTGTGCTTGAAAAAGGGAATAGAGTATAATAATTACGAAAAACGAATAAAGTAGAAATTTGCGAAGAATAGTTACATTTCTCATACAGTTTCTCCTGTGTCCTCGTCGTTTGAGGTAGGACTAGCACCGAAGACCTCTCTAGGTTTTGCACCTGAGCCAGGACCAACAACACCTCTTTCCTCTAGAATATCAATTAGTCTTGCTGCTCTGGCGTATCCAACCCCAAGCTTTCTTTGTAGATAAGATGTACTAGCTTTGCCGGCTTCTAGTACTGTCTGTTTAGCTTCTTCATACAAATCATCCTCTTCTTCCATTTTTTCATCGTCTAGAGTTGCTTCGAAGATACTGTTTTTGACGTTATTGTTATTTGCATCAAGATTAATTTCACTCGGAATATCATTTTCATAACCTTGTGCGAGGAATTTTACCACATCCTTAACTTCATTTTCAGAAATAAAAGCAGATTGAATTCTCTGTGGTTGACTCATCTCTCCAGAAAGGTAAAGCATGTCTCCGGCACCAAGAAGTTTCTCAGCGCCCGGCATATCAAGAATTGTTCTTGAATCTATTTGACTTGCTACTTGAAGAGCGATTCTTGAAGGTATGTTTGCTTTAATAAGACCAGTAATAACATTAACTGAAGGTCTTTGTGTAGAAAGTATTAAGTGAATTCCGACAGCACGGGACATTTGAGCCAGTCTCACTATCGCAGATTCTAGTTCACGAGGATATGCTTGCATAATATCAGCCAACTCATCAACTACAATTACGATGTAAGGCATTGTTTCTGTTTTAGGTTCACCATCTTCAGATGCACCTCTGTCCTTTTCCATTTTTTTAATAGCTGGCTCTAAAACATTTTTATGATAAGAAGCTATATTCTGCAGACTGTGTTTTTGGAGTATTTCATATCTTCTATCCATTTCTTTAGCTGCCCATTTAAGAGCCAAGATGGTTTTCTTTGCGTCTGTTATTACAGGTGTAAGTAAGTGGGGTATTTTGTTGTAAAGAGTAAGTTCAACTCTTTTTGGATCAACCATTATAAATTTTAGATTGTCTGGAGAATTTCTGTACAAAAGAGATGTAATTAATGCGTGGATGGTAATTGATTTTCCTGATCCAGTTGTTCCAGCTATTAGAAGGTGAGGTGACTTTGCTAAGTTTGCATAGAAAGAAGAACCAGAAGTTCCTTTACCAAGACTCATAAGAAGTGGCATTTCAGAATTCTGGAATTCATTTGACGCTAGTAGGGGTCCAAGACCAACTTTGGTTTTGGTTGTGTTTGGGATTTCAATACCTACTAGAGATTTGCCGGGTATTGGGGCTTCAATTCTAATTGGGTGTGCAGCTAGAGCTAGGGAAAGATCGTTCTGTAAACCAAGTATTCTAGATAGTTTTACACCTTCTGCAGGTTTTAATGCATACCTTGTAATAGATGGTCCAATTGATATTTCATCCATTTCAACATTAATACCGAAGTTTTGCAGAGTTCTTTTTATTATATTTGAGTTAGATTTGATATCACCAACTCCAGGCTTGCCTTTGTCTTGAGAAAGTAAAGATAGTGGAGGAGGGGTGAATTCTTTTCCATTCCACAAAAGGGGATTAATTCCAAACTCATCCTTTTTAACTTCAACTTCCTCTTTTTTAACTTGTGCTTCAGTCGTTTTAGTTAAAGGTTCATTGGCCATAGCTTTCAATTCCTTTGGAGTTATCCCAAGTTGCTCTGCGTTTGAGATAAGTAGTTCAGGAGAACCATCTTCCTCTTCTTCGATCTTGTCTTTCTTTTTAAAGAGGTTCCCAAGGAATGACAGTCTTAGAGGTGCATCAAATATAACAATTAATGAAATGGTTATTAGTGCAATAAGTATTACTACACTTGCATAAGTATCAAATAAGTTAATAAGTGGGTTAGATATAAATTTACCAACAACACCCCCTTTTTCAGGCATACTAATATTTATTAATGAGAGAGAGGAGGTAAAAAATATTAATCCTCCAATGCTGTGAGTAAGGGCAAGTTTTTTGTGCAGTGTTCTAAAAAATGAAATAGAGAGAATCAAAAATAGTATAGGCAGTATATAGAAACCAACACCAAACAGGAAAGATAGTCCATGGAAAGATTTTTCGCCTACAATACCCCCTTTATTAAATGCGGAAAGTGTGAAAAACACAGAAAAAACAAAGAATATTACCGCAACAATTGCTCTTACAGTCTCTTCTTTTAGTAGTCTTTCACCACCACTTTCTTCATCCAGATTATCTTTTGAACGAACCTTTTTATCTTTCTTACTTTGTCGTGACATTTCTGTTAATTTTATCAAATTATTACTAATAAGTCCTATGTGTTACTAAGACATTATACACTAGAAAATATAGCCATAAATACACAAACAAATATGGTTAGATAAACCACAAAGACAGCACTTGCAAACAATAGTCTTTTACTGATATATTTATAAAGACACTTGACTTGATAAAGGACAGTATGGTATTATATAAGACAATAAGGACATATAAAATACACCATTTAAAGACTTAAAAAGACTCAAAAGTCATATAAAGTACAAAATATGGAAAACCCAGAAAATAATAACATTGCAAATAGCTCAAACAATACAGATATTAAGTCATTTTTTGAAGGTGGGAGTGACTTCATCTTTATTTGTAAAAAGACAGAGAAACTTGCTTCCGCTGTCTATTTGATAACAAATCTACTGTCTGATAATGAACCAATGAAATGGACTTTAAGAAAAAAAGTCTCTGAACTTTTGTCTTTTACAATAACTTATAAAGACATAAGACAATCTGAGCTTCCAAACTTTTTCCACAATATTAAAACAAGAGTTTCAGAAATAGTTTCTTTGTTGGAAGTGTCACTACTCGCTGGACTTATTTCTAAAATGAACTTTACAGTTATTAAAGAAGAATTTGGTAGACTTCTAGAACTTTTTAATCATACATCAAAGACTGATTATTCTAATGAAATATTGCCCAAAGAATTTTTCGGTAGCACTCAAAATTATACTCCTCAAAATACATTTATCAGAGAAACATCTTCTTTTAAAGACAGTTCAATTGTAAAGGACAATGGAGGCTTCAAAAGTAACAATCGTCAAGGAATCATCCTCGGTCTACTTAAGAAAAAGAAGGATCTTACGATAAAAGATATTTCTCTTGTGATAAAAGACGTAAGTGAAAAAACCATTCAAAGAGAGCTTATATCACTTATCGAAGCTGGAATAATTCTCAAAACTGGAGAGAGAAGATGGAGTAGATATTCTATAAAAAATTAGTCTTGTTCAAATTGACTTTTTGCGTATTTTTTGATAACCTTCCCGTGTGTGTATTTTTTTGAATTTTGGTCCATTTTTTTGTAATTTTATGAAAAATAGGGCTTATTATTTAAAGTTATCCACACGAATAGATTTGAAAGTCCAAGGCTAGTATATATAATGTGTAATGTATATGAGGTTCATACTTCATATACGTTGTAATGCTGTATATACTTTCCAATTTCTGAATTGATTGTTTTTTGACAACTAAATATGGATCACAAATTTAGGCACTGTTTAAAGAGTGTCTACAGTTTCATTTCTGACTTTCAGATTTATTCCTTTTTTCAGTACTTCAGAAATTCAAAATAAAAATGCCATCTACCCAAACATTTTTGTGTCGATTTGGTTTGTGTCAGTACGTTTTTATTTCAAATTTATTTTGAAATAAAGGCAATGTTGAATGCAAAACAAAACAATTAAAATCTTGGGTTAGTATGAAAGATGTGGTCGTGGAAAATGTTTGTAAGTTGTGTAAAAAACAATTTGCAAACATAGACACGATCACATCTGAAAATTATTAAGTAGTTAATCGTTTCCCAAACTTCTTCTAAAAATATTATTAATAGCAATAGAAGAGTTTGTTTCATTAAAAACATATATATGAATTTAACAAAATCAACAACTGCAAAGTTGGTATCTGGTTTTGTAGGTATCGCAATGGCAGCTGGTGCATTTGTACCAGCACTTGCAAGTGCTCAATCAGCAACTGACCTACAAGCTCAAATCAACAGTTTGCTAGCGACTATTTCAGCGCTACAAGCACAACTTTCAGCAACAACGGGTGGTAGTACAGCTTCAACTGGCTACACATTCAACACAAATTTAACAGTTGGTAGTAAGGGTACTGATGTTATGAATCTACAAAAGGTTCTTAACATGAGTGCTGACACAAAAGTTGCATCTACAGGCGCTGGTTCACCAGGTATGGAGACTTCAACTTTCGGTCCAGCTACAAAAGCTGCTGTAATCAAATTCCAAAATAAATATGGAATTACTCCAGCTGCTGGATATGTAGGAGCTATAACTAGAGCAAAATTGAATTCAATGAATTCAGTTGTTACAACTCCAGTTACTCCAGGTAATCCACAAGGTGGATCACTTACAGTTTCAGCTGGTTCACAACCTGCTAACTCTCTAGCACCACAAAGTGCTTCAAGAGTTCCTTTCACTACAGTTGTTCTTACAGCTGGTTCATCTGATGTAACTGTTAATTCATTGACAGTTGAAAGAGTTGGACTAATGCAAGACGCTGCATTGTCAGGAGTTGTTCTACTAAAGAGTGATGGAACACAAATTGGTATCGCAAAGACACTTAACTCAAACCACCAAGCAATGGTAGGTGAGCCTTGGGTGATCAAAGCTGGTACTTCACAAACTGTTACTGTAGCAGGTAACATGAATTCTTCATTGTCTTCATATGCAGGACAAGTTGGAGGACTAAATGTTATCGCAGTTAACACTTCAGCTTCAGTTGCTGGATCACTTCCAGTAACAGGTGCTCAACACACTGTTAACGCTTCATTAACACTTGGAACATCACAACTAGCAGTTTCTTCATTTGATCCAAACACAGCTCAAACAAAAGAAATTGGTACAACAGCATACAAATTTGCTGGTATCAGAGTTACAGCTGGCTCAGCAGAGCAAGTTAAACTTTGGTCAGTAAGATGGAACCAAACAGGTTCTGCTTCAGCAAACGACCTTGCTAATGTAATGGTTTATGTAGATGGAACATCTTATCCAACAGAAGTTTCTTCTGATGGTAAGTATTTCTCTGCTAACTTCCCTGGTGGAATTCTTCTAGACAAAGGTCTTTCTAAGGATGTTTACATCCAAGGAGATATCGTTGGATCAGGAGCTTCAGGAAGAACAGTACAATTTGATATTTACAGAAACACTGATGTTTATGTATCAGGTGTAACTTATGGATATGGTATAACACCAACTCCAGGTTCAACTGGTTCAGTAACAACAGGTTCTGAATTTACAACAGGTACACCATTCTTCTCAGGTTCTCTAGTAACAGTATCTGGTGGATCAGTAACAACTATCCAAAAGGCAACTTCAGTAGCTGCTCAAAACGTAGCACTTAACGTTCCTAACCAAGTACTTGGAGGATACCAAACAGACATCAAGGGTGAACCAATCTCAGTACAAAGTGCTGTATTCTGGTTTAACTACAATGCTGGTGTAGCTGCTTCTTCAAACCTTTTGACAAACGTTTCAATCGTTGATCAAAACGGTGCAGTAGTTGCAGGACCAGTTGATGCAGTAAACGTAGGTGGTGTTGCACAAAAAGTAACATTCACAGATACAATTACATACCCAGTTGGAATGAAGACATATACTCTAAAGGGTAAACTTCCTTCAACTTTGTCAAACAATTCAACAATTGTTGCATCAACAACACCTTCATCTGATTGGACAAACGTTACAGGTCAAACAACAGGTAACAACCTAACTTTGACAAACGCTGTATTCACTATGAACACTATGACAGTTAGAGCTGCAGCTCTTGATATAAGAGTTTCTGCAACTCCAGCTGCTCAAAGTATCGTAGCTGGTGCACAAGGATTTACATTTAGTAACTTCCAATTCGATGCTTCACAATCTGGTGAGGATGTAAGATTCTCTTCTATCCCACTATCATTGTCAGCATCAGTAAGTGCTTCTCATGTAAACTCATGTCAATTGTTTGATGGATCAGTAGCATTGAACACAGGTTCAAATGTTGTTAATCCTTCAGCAACAGGAAACAATACATTTACACTAGATCAATCTCTAGTTGTAACAAAGGGAACTGTTAAGACACTTGCACTAAAATGTAATGTGACTTCAGCAGCTTCTGGAACACTAGCATGGGGACTATCATCTCCATCAATAACAGTAACTGGAGTAACTTCATCAAATGATGTTTCAGAGACAGTTACTAACGCAGCAGGTTCTACAATGACTGTTGGAACAGGTTCTCTAGTTGTATCTACAGATTCTTCATCTCCTTCATACGGAGTTGTTGCAGCTGGTTCAACAGGATCAACAGCAGCAGTATTGAAGTTCAGAGCTACAAACGAAGGAGTTAACCTAAACAGACTAGGACTAAAACTAACATCTGGCTCATCAGCTGATCTAGTTTCAGTTTCTATCTGGGACGGTGCTGTTCAAATTGGTTCAGCAGTATTCACTGGAACAAGTGCATACGCTACATCAACATTTGCAACTCCAGTTTCTCTACCTAAGGATGCTGACAAGACTCTAACAGTTAAAGTAGATACAGCTTCAGTTGGAACTTCACAACCTGGAACACAGGGAAGTCTAATCAGAGTTGACTTTAACGGTTCAGACTCAACAGGTACTCAAGGTACAGGAGTTGGTTCTGGTTCAACAATCAACGCTACAGGTTCAACATCTGTTGCTGGTCTAAGACTATTCAAGTCATACCCAGTTCTAGCGCTTGATACACTAGCATCAACAGGTATTGCTGATGGAAGACTAATGAGATTCAAAGTTACAGCTAATTCAAACGGCTCTATCGGAGTTTCTCAATTCAAGTTCACTCTATCAACAACATCAGCTACAGTTACAAACATACAATTGTTCGGATACACTGATGCTTCATACTCTTCACCAGTTTCTGGTCAAGGTACATCAGGTCAAATCGGATCAACTGTATCAACAGCTACAAACGGAACTGCATTTGCAATTGCACCATCACTTGGTTCAATTTCTCCAGTTCAAGTTTCAGCTGGTTCAACAGTATACTTCGAGCTTAAGGGTTCAGTATCTGGTGTAACTACAGGTTCATCAGTAGTGGCAACACTTCTAGGTGACTCAGCTTACCAAACAAACTTGACTCCAGGATATAACGTATCTACATCATCTGCAGCTACTTCAACAAGTAACTTCGTATGGTCAGGTAACGCTACATCTACATCAGGATTGTTCGATGCTGACTGGTCAAACGGATACGGTCTACCAGGCCTATCTGCTTCAGGCCTAATCCAAACAAGATCTAACTAATACTTAGATTAGTGTTTCAAAAAACCACCCAATGGGTGGTTTTTTGTTATATAAAAATATGCTAATATTCTGAATATGGATCCCGTAAGAAATAGCGGAGATCAATATCAAAATTATTCAGTTAAGTTTAACTATCAACTAAGGGGTCATCAATATATAAGTGATCTCCTATTTCAAACGGGATGGAAATGACAAAAACACAAAAAGTGATTTCGTTAATAGTTTTTATTGTAATACTTATATTGGGTGTGTATATGGTTATGAATAAAAAAACAAATAAAACTGAAACTGAAAATACAAACGCAAGCACAACTGAACAAGTAATAATAGATGAATTAAGTAAAAATAATCCGAATTACACCATAGAACAAGTTCCAATAACTGAAAATGTTAAAAAAATTCCTGTACCAGATTTAAACAGGGCAGTAGTTTTTGATAGTAAGCTAGTTTTTACTCCAGAAGTAAAAACAATGATTACTTCAAAAATAGTTGGACTTCAAACACAAATAAAAGCTGATCCAAATAAACTTTTGCCTTGGATAGATCTTGGTATGTACCAAAAAATGGCAGGTGACTATGAGGGGGCGAAAATATCTTGGAAATATGTAAGTGAAAAAGCTCCAACAGATTTTATATCTCGTGGTAACTTAGGTTTCTTGTATGCATATCATTTGAAGGATAATGCCATGGCCGAAATGTATTACAAAGAGGCTATATCAAAAGATCCAAAACAAACATATCTTTACATTCAACTTGCTGAGGCGTATAGAGATGTATTTGGGGATATTTCTAAAGCAAAAGCGATAATTGAGCAAGGCTTGAAAGTTATACCTAACGATCCGGCATTATCAGACTTTAAGAAAAACTTAAACTAATGTTGAAATACTTCGACAGAGATTTCTTTAAGTTTTTACTTGGCTTTATTGCTATAATATGTACGAGCATAATTATTTTGTTGGCTGCACGACTATATGAAGCACAACAGAATATAAATAGTAGTCAGACAGCAAGTGTGATTAACAATAATAAATAAAACTATGAATGAAGGAGAAATATTTCAAAATGATGTTCCAGAAATAGAAGTTGTTGAGAGTGGGGCAGTTGAAGTGGGTGGAGAGGATTTGCAAGGACAAATTAAGGCTTTGGAGACAGAGATTCAAACTTTAGAGGATAGGTATGACGATTCTCTCAAATCTCGGATTGAAGCACTAAAAAGAGAAAAGAGTAAAATTGAAGAAATAATGAATTCAAAAAATTAACAAAAAAGAGGGAAGTGACTTCCCTCTTTTTTGTTGACAAACTTCCCTATTTTTTATAAAGTGTTACCCATAAGGTCAAAGACAGGTGGCAATTGTAAGTCCGCCCGAGATTGTAAAATCTTACTTATCCTTACAGGATCAGTACACTTTTTCAATCTTTTACTTCATTGAATTCGTAAAAGATTAGAAGAAAGTCTTGCGATTGGGTTTCAACCCAATCCCACCTTAGAAAAGGTCGCACATTATAAATTAATATATCTAAAACTTATTAATTTGGATGAAATCCAAGGCAAAAGTTTGAAAAGGCGAGGAGGTGTACACATTGTACATTGACGAGAATTTTTAAACTTTTAACGAAGGAGTTCGCCAAATTTACAGGTTTTAATAAATATGGCTTTAACAAGAGAAAAAAAGGGGGAGATCCTATCTAAACTACAGAAAATAGTTAAGGACTCTTCTTCGATTGTTTTTATAAACTTTCATGCTCTTCCAGTATCAGAGTCTTCAATAATAAGAAAGGCTTTGAGAGAAAAAGGGGTTGGATATACCATTGCAAAGAAAACACTAACTAAGAAAGCTCTTAGTGAAGCTGGATTTGAAGGTCAAATGCCAGAATTACCAGGTGAGCTCGGTATAGTTTATGGTACTGATCCTATTGAAGGAGCTAGAGGGGTTTACGAGTTTCAAAAGAAACTTGAAAAGAAGATACAAATAGTTGGTGGAGTTTTTGAAAATAAATTTATGACAAAGGAAGAGATGTTGGTTATCTCACAAATTCCAAGTCTTAAAACTCTACAAGCTCAATTTGTTAATCTTATCAATTCACCAATACAAGGTTTCGTTATGGCACTAAGTGAGGTGGCAAAAAAGAAGGAGACACAAGCATAAAATTATCGTAGATAATTTTATAAATTTAACAGAAAAAAATAATTAAAATATTATTATGGAAACAGAAAACAAAATAGTTGAAACTCCAGCAAAATTCAAAGCTGTAGTAGAAGCAATAGAAAAAATGTCAGTACTAGATCTACATGAGCTAGTAAAACACTTAGAAGAGAAATTCGGAGTATCAGCAGCAGCTGTAGCTGTAGCAGCTCCAGCAGGAGGTGCAGCAGCGGGTGGTGCAGATGAATCATCTACAAAATCTGTTGAACTAACAGATGGAGGTGCACAAAAAATTGCAGTTATTAAGGTTGTTAAAGAAGCTCTAGGACTTGGTCTAAAGGAAGCTAAGGATCTAGTTGATGGTGCTCCAGCAATGCTAAAGGAAGGAATGAAGAAAGAAGACGCAGAGAAACTAAAGAAATCTCTTGAGGAGGCAGGAGCGAAAGTAACTTTGAAATAGTAATTTCAAAGTTACTTTACGGACAGGTTGCGAGGCGGGGTGAGTTTGGGTTGGGACCCAAACGCAAGACCTATGATAATTTTTTACGAATTTATGAAGTAAAAAATAGAATAGGTGTACAGTTCCTGTAAGGAAGCGGAAAACCACCGTGCGTCGGCGAACAAAATATTCCTGACAAGGTAACACTAAAATTAACAAAAAACCGAACATTCTAGTTCGGTTTTTTTGTTATTTTTCGTAATTTTCTGTTGAAAAGTCAACTCTTTCCCTAATTACAAAAATCCTTATAATGAGTCCCATGGAAACGCTCGGGAAACTTTTCGGATCGGAAACAAAGGTAAAAATAATGAGATTATTTTTGTTCAGTCCTGATAGAATTTTTGATTCAAAAACTATAAGTGAAAAAATTGATGAAGACACATCAAGAGTTAGAAGAGAAATATTGTTGTTAGAGAAAATAGATTTTTTGAAAAGGAGAGTGGGGTCTAGAAACGGAAAACATGTTCAAGGTTATATTATGAATACAAATTTTTCATACTTACTTCCGCTTCAAAATTTTTTGATTAATCTAGAGCCCCTACAACCAAAAGAATTAATAAAAAAGATTTCAAAACTTGGTTCGATAAAGCTTATTATTGTAGCTGGTGTTTTTATTCAAGATCCAGAAAGTCGAGTGGATGTGTTTATAGTAGGTGATGGTATTAAAAGATCTAACTTGGAAAGTCTCATGCTTAGCTTGGAGGCAGAGATAGGTAAGGAGCTAAAGTACGCCCACTTCACTACTGAGGATTTTAAATACAGACTAAGCATGTTCGACAAGCTAACTAGAGACATTTTAGACTATCCTCATAAAAAAATACTCAATAAATTAGGCTTAGAATAGATATTTGGAGACTCTGCTCTTATGCACAGTAGGGTATGGAAAGGGGTTTTACAGGGGTGGTATAATATACTTATTATTATTTAATATTGTTTATATGATTCTTAATACATGGCGTGAGGTTTTAGAAGCTTCATTTCAATCACTTTGGGTTGGTGTAATCACATTTATTCCAAACCTTGTAGTTGCAATAGTTATATTGTGCTTGGGTTGGGCAATAGGTGCACTAATATCTAGGGGAATTTCACATTTTATGCAAATGATAAAATTTGATGACTCTCTAGAAAGAGCTGGTGTTGGAAAACTAGTAAAGCGATCTGGATTGGAATTAAATTCAGGACACTTTATTGGAAGTCTAGTTAAATATTTTGTAATTGTTGTTTTCCTAATCGCAAGTTTTGATGTACTTGGTTTGGATCAAGTTACAAACTTTCTAAGACAAATCGTAACAGGATATCTACCACAACTTATCATCTCAGTTCTTGTTCTTATGGTAGGAGGTGTAGTTGGTGATGTTCTATCAAGAGTGGTTACTGCTTCAGCAAAAGCTGCAGAAGTATCACAAGCAAACTTCTTGGGTCTAGTATCAAAATGGGCTGTGTGGGTATTTGCTATTTTGGTAGCCCTATCACAAATGGGTATTGCTGGTGCTTTCATACAAACTCTATTTACAGGATTTGTAGTAGCAGTTTCTCTAGCTTTAGGTCTTTCATTTGGACTTGGAGGACAAGAGGCTGCTAGTAGGGTTGTGTCAAAAGTTTCTGAGAAAATGTCTTCAAATCACTAAAATAATATATTTTTTGATTTATAAAAAAGCCCATAAAATGGGCTTTTTTATTTGTATTTTGTCCACACAAATAAAGCAAATATGGTATTTGACATTACAAACACTCTCCTATATACTTACCCCTATCTCAGATATGTTAAAAATTCAACCAAATTCAAAGCGATCAAAACGATAAACGCCTAATAGGTTGTTGCTCGAAAATCGCTCTGAATAGGAGCGATTTTCTTAACAAGGATATCTGAAGAGTCCCTTGAAAATATTCCCGAAAGAAAGACGCAATCTTTCCCAGGGTTCATGCCATCACACATTTAAAAATTTCGGACTTTGGTCCGGGGTCTTTTCGGAAAGTGTAGATGGAAAAAGTAAAACAGTTTTGTATTCTGATTGTAGGAATACAAAACAAACATCTGTTACATAATATGTAACAGAACAAAGTAATTGTTATAAAAAGCGAGTGGTCGTTTTTTGTAACTTGTGGTTTTTAAATTTCCTAATGGGAAATTTAAGAGCGTATGGTGGATGCCTTGACTTTAAATGGCGATGAAAGACGTAGCATGGCTGCGATAAGTTTCGGGGAGGTGCCTAGCAACCGTTAATCCGAAAATTTCTGAATGGGGAAACCTAACGACTACATGTCGTTGGTCTAGAGTTTATCTAGATCGTGCACCCAGGGAAGTAAAACATTTCAGTACCTGGAGGAAAAGAGAACAATTGTTATTGCGTAAATAGCGGCGAGCGAAAACGCAAAAGCCCAAACCACCCTTCTATCTTTGTTTCTGAGAAATTGGAAATGAGGATGGCGGGGTGGGGTTGTAAGGCAGAGACGTCACAATTTATTGTGAGAGAAGTTAAAAAATATTATTTTAGTTTAATGTGCTGGAAAGCACAACCCTAGAGGGTAATGGTCCCGTGAGCGAAAAAATAATATCTTCTTTGTTTCTGTTCTTGAGTACTTCGAGACATGAATAGCTCGGAGGAATCTGCCGGTACTAACCGGTAAGGCTAAATACATTTAAAGATCGATAGTGAACTAGTACCGTGAGGGAAAGGTGAAAAGAACCCCTATAAGGGGAGTGAAATAGATCTGAAACCATATGCTTACAAGGAGTCGGAGCGGGTATTTATATCCGTCACGGCGTGCCTATTGAAGAATGAGCCAACGAGTTAATGTACGCGGTTTGACTAAGTCCTTTGTCGGATGGAGTCTCAGGGAAACCGAGTGTGAATAGCGCGAATATATCGTGTGCATTAGACCCGAAGCCAGAGCGAGCTTGCCATGAGCAGGGTGAAGTTTATCGAAAGATAGATGGAGGCCCGAACCCGTTTGCCGTGCAATACATTGGGATGACTTGTGGTAAGAAGTGAAAAGCTAATCGAGCCTGGTAATAGCTGGTTCTCTCCGAAATAGCTTTTGGGCTAGCGTCGTATTTACCCTTCCGGGGTAGAGCACTGGAAGGTCTCAACAGGGAGCAATCTCGTGAGACCTATCAAACTCCGAATACGGAAGATTAACTATACGGCAGTTAGACGGCGGGGGCTAAGCTCCGTACGTCAAAAAGGAAACAGCCTAGATCTCTATTTAAGGTCCCTAAATCATAACTAAGTGCGCTTAAGGTGGTGGAATTTCGTAGACACTGAGGAGGTAGGCTTAGAAGCAGCCACCCTTGAAAGATAGCGTAACAGCTCACTCAGTAAGAGATTCCGCGCCGCAAATAATCGGGGCTAAGTTATGTACCGAAACTGAGGGTTTGTTTTTTCTTCGGAAAAGACAAGCGGTAGGAGAGTATTCGTATCTGCTGTGAAGGCGAAGGGGTGACCCACGCTGGAGCGTTGCGAAGTAAGAATGTTGGCACAAGTAACCACAACTGGGGCGAGAACCCCCAGCGCCGAAAGACTGAGGTTTCCTGTTCAATGTCAATCAGAGCAGGGTTAGTCGGGCCTAAGGCAATGACGAGAGTCGCAGCCGATGGACAGCAGGTTAATATTCCTGCACTTTTGTGTGATGCGATGGAAGGACGGAGGGTAGTATGTATAGCTCATTATTGGATTTGAGTATGTACTGTGAGGTAGCTGTGTAGGTAAATCCGCACACTTTCTTAAATGATAATACCAAGCAGTATTTAAACCCGGGCGTAAGTCTAGGGGATTATACAAAGCACGCTTTCAAGAAAAATTTCTAAGCTTAATCACATAAGATCCGTACCGTAAACCGACACAGGTAGTCAGGTCGAGTAGACCAAGGCGAACGAGTGAGAGATCCCCAAGGAACTCGGCAAAAAAGCAGCCGTAACTTCGGAATAAGGCTTGCCCACTTCGGTGGGCCGCAGCTAAAGTATCTCTGGCAACTGTTTATCAAAAACACAGCTCCCTGCGAACTCGTAAGAGGATGTATAGGGGGTGATGCCTGACCAATGCCAGAAGGTCAAATATGGTAGCCGAGAGTCGCAAGATTTTAGGTTGATTATATAAGCCCTGGTGAATGTCGGCCGTAACTATAACGGTCCTAAGGTTGTGCACTGAAATTTATTTCTGTGCACAAGGACTGGGACTGTTTAAAAAATTACGGTGTACATTTAGATAAATTAGTTAAAAAACAATAATCATTAGTATCATTCAAAGCTGCCTCGTTACATGGTGACATGTAGCAGGTCCAAGACATAGCTATATGCTGAGAAGTCTGCAATTTACAGACGGTCAGCAGGGAAGTCGTACGAAAGTATTGACCCCTCAGAGACTACACGCTATGCATCTCTATGAGATGAAGATATAGTCCTTCGTGAAATAGGAACGAAAAGCGAAATTCCTTGTCGGGTAAGTTCCGACGTGCACGAATGGTATAATGACTGGAGAACTGTCTCGGGGATTTGCTCGGTGAAAATACAATACCGGTGAAGATGCCGGTTACCCGCAGTTAGACGAAAAGACCCCAGGAGCTTTACTGCAACTTGATATTGAGGGTATGTTTTGCATGCGTAGCATAGTGGTGAGACTTTGAAGGGCACTTTCGGGTAGCCTGGAGTCGTCAGTGAAATAGCCATCTTGTTTGATATACTTTCTAACCTGTACGGAAAAAACGGACAGAGACAGTTTCTGGTGGGCAGTTTTAGTGGGGCGCTATCCTCCTAAAGAGTAACGGAGGAGTTTATTAAGGTCAGCTAGGTGTGAATGGAAACCATACCGATAGTGTAATGGCATAAGCTGGCTTAACTGTAAGACGTACTTGTCAAACAGACACGAAAGTGGAACATAGTGAACCGACGGTCCGTTTTAGAGGCGGCCGGAGATTATCGGATAAAAGCTACCCTGGGGATAACAGGCTGGTTGTGCCTAAGCGTCCATAGCGACGGCACAGTTCGGCACCTCGATGTCGGCTCAAGATATCCTGGGGGTGAAGAAGCTCCCAAGGGTATGGCTGTTCGCCATTTAAAATCTTACGCGAGCTGGGTTCAGACCGTGGAGAATTTCATTTCTTTTTAGCTTGCTAAAAAATCTGGATTTCTCCACAATCTGAATCCTCAGAGGAATTTTCGTTTATGAATAAAGATAAGGAACCAATCAAATCACGGCGGTCGCATTCGTGCGATTAAAGTTGATTTATATCGGTGGAGTCCAAACAATTTAATTTTTTGTTTTGGATAATACCGAGGGAAGTTTGTGAATTTCATCAAGAATTGTTGAGGTAGTGAAGATAGACCAGACTGGCACGCCGTTGGCTCGAAGAGCGAGGACCGCTAGTACAGGGATCTCATTTTCACTACCGCCATTTCTCAAGTGAGAAATGTCGTTCTTTCGTTTTGTTAGGACCCTATCGTCCAGAGGCCTAGGACACTTGCTCATCCAAAAGAAAAGCGAGGACACTGGTTCGAATCCAGTTAGGGTCGCCACCCTTTTTTGGGTGGCAACAAAACATTTGCGATTTTGTATCGCATTCTTGATGAAATTCATAAACGCCCGTAGAGACTAAACATCAACAGTGTGCCTTTCGGTACATGAAGTTATAGTCCAATGCACAAAGTAATTTGTGGAAACATGCGTGAGACAGGTTGGTCTCCTATCTACTGTGGGCGTTGATTCTTGAGAAGATTTGCCCCTAGTACGAGAGGACCGGGGTGAACTGACCTCTGGTGTGTCTGCTGTCCTGCCAAGGGCACCGCAGAGTAGCTAAGTCGGGAATGGATAAACTCTGAAAGCATCTAAGAGTGAAACCAACTTCAAGATTAGGAATCGTTTGAGGCCCGTGAGAGATGATCACGTGATAGGCACTAGGTGGAAGCATAGCAATATGTGTAGCCGAGGTGTACTAATTAGCCGATTTCTATTAGGAAATTTAACAATCACTACTTTGTTCTGTTACATGGTATGAAGCCATGAAGTTTTACTTTGAAAATTTAGTTTTGGTGCTTTATCGCAGAGGTCACACCCGTTCTCATTCCGAACACGGCAGTTAAGCTCTGTTGAGGCGATGGTACTACTATGTGGGAGAGTAGCTAGGCGCCAGAACTAAGTTTTTAAAAACAAAAAACACCGAAAGGTGTTTTTTATTTTTAAAATAACTAGAAACTAACAACTAATCCCTGTATAATGTTGTTATGTCATGGGCATCTAGAGGAAGACTAATATATGGAGGAACTTTTGTTCTTATATTATTAATTATAAGTTTAACTATTTTCTATAAGGTTTTTTATAAAGCTCCTACTTGTATGGATGGTTTGAAAAATGGAGATGAAACAGGTGTTGACTGTGGGGGCGGTTGTGTAAATCTTTGTAGTGCTGAGACATTGGAACCAATTGTTTTGTGGTCCAAAATATTTAATGTTTCAGGTGATGTGTATACTTTAGTTTCTTATGTAGAAAATCCAAATATTAATTCTCGAAATGAAAGAGCTAATTATGAATTCAAAATATACGATGAAAGTAACAAGCTGATAACTGTCAAAGAAGGGCAAACAAGTATTCCAAAAGGAAAAAAATTCGCGGTTTTTGAAAATGGTTTAGTGTTGAAAGGTAGTAAGCCAAAAAGTGTAGATATGGATTTTACAGCGTTTTCATCTTGGCTAAAGGATACTGAGCCTGAACCTGATGTAACTCTAAAATATGGTACTTTAATATCTACTAGCACAATTCCAAGAATTTCTGGAACTATAACCAATAACTCCTCAACCAATATTAAAGAAATAGAATTAGCAGTTTTTGTTTTGGATGGCAATCAGAATGTGGTGGCAGCAAGTAGATCCTTTGTTGAAAATCTAATAAGAAAAAGTACACAGGATTTTGTTTTTACATGGCCTAAACCATTTGACCTTGGTGTGGAATCTTGCACTGCTCCATTAGATGTTGTATTAGCATTAGACAGGTCAGGAAGCATGAGAAGTGAAGGACTGTTTCCACCAGAACCATTCACTACCGTGGTAAATACTGCAAAGAATTTTGTTAAGAATCTAAAAACAGATGATCAGGTTTCTATAGTTACTTTTGGAAATTTATCTAAGATAGAAAATAACTTATCTTTAGATAAACAGAGTGTAATTACGTCTATAGAGAATTTATCTTTGAGTACGACTACACAAGAAAATACTAATATCCATGCTGGTTTACAGGATGCACTAACTGAATTGACCTCAGGAGTTGCAAGATCATCATCAAAGAAAGCAATAATATTTTTAACAGATGGATTACCTACTTTGCCAGTGGACCCAAATAATCCTGATTTTCCAACGCTTTCTGCACAACAGACAGCAGAAACTATAAAAAATTCAAACATTGAGATATACACTGTTGGTTTGGGTAAAAATGTCAGTGACGGTTTTCTAAAGTCTATTTCTACGAAAGATAGTTATTATTTTCTATCACCAACAAAAGAGACTCTTTCAACGGTTTATGCAAACATTGCATCTAATTTGTGCCAGAAAAAACCTAATGTTATAAATGTAATTTATAAGTAGCTTCTGTTTCGGCTGGTATGTGTATCTACAATTTATAAATAAATGATAAATTTAATTCGTAATATCTTTAAGGATGTTGATTGGGTTCTATATATTAGTGTGCTTTGTATATGCTTGGCGGGACTTTTTACCATGAATTCATTTTCAGGACAAAGTAGTTTTTTTGATAGGCAGATAATATGGATACTTGTCTCAAGTTTAGTGTTTTTTGTTTCAAGTACGTTTGATTGGAGTTTTCTTAAAAATAGTAGGGTAATAGTAACACTTTTTTTAATTTCTACTGGATTATTATTTTTACTTTTTATTCTAGGAACGGTCACAAAGGGAGCTCAAAGTTGGTTTGATTTTGGTGCTTTCTCATTTCAACCTGTTGATCCTGTTAAAATTGTTATCATACTTTTACTAGCGAAATATTTTTCCAGAAGACATATTGAAATAGCAAACATTAGACACATACTGGTGTCTGGCGCATATGTATTTACTATTTTTCTGCTGGTTCTATTACAACCTGATTTCGGTTCAGCAATAATTATATTTTGTGTTTGGTTGGGTATGGTTCTGGTTTCTGGGATATCCAAAAAGCATTTACTAGCAGTATTTCTATTAGGAGCTTTGGCATTTAGTGGTTTATGGTTGTTTGCATTTAAACCCTATCAAAAGGCAAGAATAATGACTTTTCTCAACCCACTAACAGACATAAGAGGTACAGGCTATAATGCTTATCAATCTACGATTGCAGTAGGTTCTGGGCAGTTTTTTGGAAAGGGAATTGGTTATGGAACACAGTCCAAACTTCAGTTTTTGCCAGAGTATCAGACAGATTTTATATTCGCAGCATTTGCTGAAGAATGGGGGTTTTTCGGGGTCACATTGCTTTTGGTTTTGTATGGGATAGTTTTTTGGAGAATGCTTAAAATTTCATTTCAAGGGGGGAGTAATTTTGAGATATTATTTGGTTTAGGATTGGTTATATTATTTTTGGTTCATTCGATAATTCACATAGGAATGAATATTGGACTTTTGCCAGTTACTGGAAACACTTTGCCATTTATGAGTTACGGAGGCAGTCATTTGCTAGCTGAATTTTTTGGTTTAGGAATACTAATGGGTCTACGAAAAAATTCTCGGAGTGTGCATAAAGACACTGTTTCCAACGAACTGGTTGGCGTTCAATAATTTCTGGTATTTTTGTACGATTTCTGCGCTGAAAGGATGTGGAAATAAAGAAAATTCTAAGAAATATCTGAGAACCTATTTGTAAAGTAAGAAGGTTTTTTTAAGCATTTGATCTATGCTAAATTCTTTATCAATTTTCTGTTTTAGATTTTTACCAAGTTCAGCTCTTCTGTGGGTATTTGTTTCTAGAAATTCAATATTTTTTTGGATTTCTTTTTCATTCCCAACACTTACTAATAAACCGTTCCTGTTGTGATCAATAATATCTGGTATACCTCCAACATTACTTGCCAACACACAAACTCCAGCACCACCAGCCTCTAGTACAGCATATGGGAGACCTTCTTTTTTGGAGGTCAGAGTAAAAATATCGAATGCCTTTAGATAGAGATTTGCTATATCAATAAAGCCAACGAGGAAAACTTTGTTTTCCAAGCCTTTTTGTCTAATGAGTTTGTGTAATTTTTTTCTTTCTTCACCTTCACCTATTATAAAAAATACAAAATTACTTTTTATTTTTGAAAGTGAGTTTATCATATATTCTAACCCTTTATTATTATGAAGTTCGGATACGGTTCCAATCCATAGTGTTTTACTGTTTATATGTTCTCTTACTTTTCCATCTGTTCTATTTATCAATGCTTCTCTAACGATAGTTTTATTTATGTAATCTAATTTTTCTACCCCGTTTCTTATAAGAACAATCTTTTCATCGTTCACAAACGGCATCTTAAGAGCCTGATTTTTTTCTTTTTTGGCTATGACAATAGTCTTATCACATAGAATAGTAGTAATGTTTGAAAAAATGTAGATTAAAGATTTAGAAAATATGTTCCTGTCTTCATTAAATGACCATCCATGTACCGTTTGTATAATCTTTTTTACCCCTAATAGTTTTCCAGCTAATGATCCTAATCCACTAGCTTTAGGACTATTTAAATGAAGAACATCGGGTTTTTCATTGTGAAGTATTTTTAGTATTTTTATAAAGCTTTTAATTTCGGATAGTAGAGATACGTCTCTTTTTAGGTTATTAATTTCAAAAGCCCTTACTCCTTTTTCTCTCAATTTATCTCTTAGTATTTCTCCGGAACCTGTAATTACCAAAACATCATATTTATTTGAAGGCAAATTCACTGCAAGGTTGTATACATATCTTTGGGCTCCTCCCCATGTGCCCTTGGTTATCAAAAAACAAATTTTTGTTTTCATTAGAGTATTTGCTTATTAATTAATTTTAGCATAATATTGTTTTCAATACATAATTTTATGAGCATACTTCCAAAGAAAGAAGCCGTAATCTTGTTTTTCGGAGATGTATTTTTCTTTGTTTTTTCTTTGTGGTTTTCTTTGTATATTAGATTTGCCGAAGTCCCAACATTAGAAAGATTCACAGTACACATAATTCCTTTTTCAATACTATTTGCTGTTTGGGTTTTGGTGTATTTTATAGCTGGACTTTATGAAAAACATACTCTAATACTGAAAAGTAAACTCCCTAGTGTTATATTCAATGCACAGTTGGTAAACAGTGTAATTGCGATTGTTTTCTTTTATTCTTTTACTACTTTTCGCATTACTCCGAAAACAATATTGTTCATCTATTTGATTATTTCTTTCGGGGGTATTTTGTTCTGGAGATTGTATGGTAAAAACTTGATTAGCTCTAAAGACAAACAACCTGCATTTCTTATTGGTACTGGAGATGAAATGAAAGAGTTGCTTCTGGAGGTAAATGGAAATAACAGATATGATTTGAATTTTGTGTCATCTATTGATGTGCATGACATGGAATCAATAAATGTACTAGAGGACATTATAACTCCAGTATATTCCAATGATATAAAAATAGTTGCTATAGATTTTTCAAATGAAAAAGTCGCTCCACTTTTGCCGCACTTATACAACCTAATTTTCTCGAAAGTAAAATTTATTGATTCACACAAAATCTATGAAGATATCTTTGATCGGATACCTCTTTCTTTGGTTACATATAGTTGGTTTTTAGAAAACATATCCATTTCTCCGAATTACACCTATGATTTTCTAAAAAGACTAATGGATATTTCTGTTTCTATGGTGTTAGGTTTGTTATCTTTGGTTTTCTATCCTTTTGTATATGTTGCAATAAAAGTAGATGATGGAGGTAGGATATTTATTTCTCAGGATAGGGTAGGAAAGGATGGAAAGAGTATTAAGTTGTATAAATTTAGATCAATGAGTAGAAATGAAGTTGATTTGAATTCAAGTAAGGAAAACAAAGTTACTCGTGTTGGAAATTTTTTAAGAAAAACTCGTATAGATGAGCTCCCACAACTTTGGAATGTTTTAGCAGGAGACATTTCACTTATTGGCCCAAGACCAGAACTTCCAACAGGTGTTGCAATATATGATAAAGAGATTCCTTACTACAACATTAGACACTTAATCAAACCCGGGCTTTCTGGTTGGGCTCAAACTCATCAGGAATTACATCCCCACCATGGTCCAGAGGTAAATCTTACCAAAGAAAAACTTACATACGATATTTACTATATTAAAAATCGTTCATTCTGGTTAGATATTAAAATTGCTCTAAAGACTGTGAAATCATTACTTTCTAGAAGTGGTATATAGGGTGTGGATAAGGCTACTTGACATTTTTGTTTATATTAGTATATTCTTAATTTAGATCTGCACTTGTTCACAAGTTCTGTCACACAAACCACCATCGGCCCATAAGGGCAAAGGGAGGCACCATGTCGTCGTTTCGTTCGGCTTTCGTCGCTCTTGCCCTTGCGGGTATCACAACCACGATCGGTTGTGCTGAGGGTGGTCTCGATTCCACCTCTAAGCAATACTGCGAGGGTGTTCTCATGACCTCGCCCAGCTGCATCTCGAACACCCCGCCACCTTCTGGTGCTCTCACTGTTCCAACTGGAGCGATTCGTCCCAAGATGGATCACGATCCGTCACGTGATTTCATCGCTGTGGTGGAGCTCGTGAGTCTCAGTCCTTCAGCTGGTGTCGTTCAGAATGGGACCGTCCGTTTTTCTCCGATGATTCGTATTCGGATGGACAATCTCAATCTTCGCACTGGGAATAGTGTGAACTACTCGATTTATCCATCAAGTGATGGCACGTCAAAGAGTGGTCCTGAGTTCGGGAATGGTTATATCGACATTCCAGACAAGGATTATTTCTTCGGTGATGGAAGGATGTTCATGATGGTACCCCCATTTAAGTACATCCTGGTCGAGATGAGAACATCCTCTACTGGTGAGGGTGTCCTGTGGGCACATCACTCCTTCGAAGTCGGCTACTCACAGTAGTGAACAAGCTAATGGGAAAGGTGGGCAACAGCTATATGCTAGTTGTCCACCTTTTTTCGTTTACAATTTTTCTAAATAAACTAAAATATACATTAAGAATATTTATTCTACAATGTCTAGTATGAAAAAAATTATTTCTATTTTGTTTCTATTAATATTATTTGTATTTTTTTATTTAATTGCTGGGTTAGTAGATAGTGGAAAGATTATTAAATTTTCGGGTTCAGTTGTTTCGGTGGGGGATAATTCAATCTTGATATTGGGAGCTTTTGAAGATGAATTAAAAAAAGGCAAGCCACAGTATGAGTATGGTATAGAAGTGGATCAAGATACCAAAATTACCAAGAATTCTTTTGTATTGCCAAAAAATGGTGAAATGTTTGTTGTTGAGGATTTACCAAAGAAAACCCAGGAAGTAGATTTTGAAACACTAAAAAAAGATTCACAGAATATATCTATTGGGGTAGAGACAATTCTAATTAAAAATTTTTTAGGAAGGGTTCAGAGTAAGGCTTTAGAAGTTGTATATATAGGCCCTGAATATTAATAATATGAAAAAAATTAATTTTATTAAAGTATTAATAATAGTTATAACATTTTTTTTCACACAATCAGTGGTTAATGGATCTACTGGTTCATATTCTCAAACAGTTTCAATATCAAGGCATGGAAGTAGTGCATCTTCAGTAATAAACACACCACCTTTTGGAACAGAGAAACAAGTATATTCGGTAGATATTTCTGGTACATATGATGGACACGGAGCACTAGGTCCATCTGGGGGAAAGTATGGTATCAGTGTCTGTATAAACAGCGGTGGAGGTATGTGGACAGGTTCTTGTTGGAATGTTGTTGATGCAAATGGAGCCGGAAATATAGGTGATGCAAGTGGGAGTATACCAAATAATACTGTAAGTATTGGGGCTACATCAAATAATTTTAATTATGTCAGTGCTGATGTTTATGTAAATGACGCAGATGCAAGTGTGAATTTTAATATGAATGGTAGAGAAGTTTCCATAAATGGATTTAACACTACAAATTCAACAATGGCAGTAGGTGGACAGTTTGATATAACATGGAATGCAACAGAAAGGACAGGTGATTCAGTGCTAAGCTATAGTGGTCCTGTCAGCTGTGATATAGCTGATGGAGCATCGGTTGCAGGTGATACTAACGGTACAACATGTACCGGTACAGCAGTCGGTACGGCAACTTTTAATTTACAAGCAACTGGATATGGTGGTTATGGAACAAAAAATGTAAATTCACAACCAATAAATGTCGCTATTGTATCGCCTCCAGTAAATTGCGGTAATAATATTATAAATGCTGGAGAGCAATGTGACACAGGTGTAAATAATGGTTCATGTCCTAGGGCTTGTAGTAATTCATGTACGGTAAATTCATGCTCATCATCTAGTTGTGGTAATGGTGTGGTTGAAGCTGGAGAGCAATGTGACACAGGTGTAAATAATGGTTCATGTCCTAGGGCTTGTAGTAATTCATGTACGGTAAATAGTTGTGGTGGAACAATATCTACACTTACTTTTACCGCAAGTGGACCTGGAACGGCAATGGGGTACTCAAGCACTGGAGCAGGACAGCCACTTACATACATAGGTTCATGTAGAAATGCAACATGTTCTCTACCCCTTCCAACCAATACATATGTAACTATTGACGCTGTTCACGATACTACCGGAGGTCCATTTGTTTGGACACCTCTGTGTCCAGCTAGTGGTGTTGGCATTCGTTGTGAAGGCCTGCTTAATGCAAACTATAGTGCAGGGGTTACATTTACTGGAGTTACAACCCCAACAACAAATAATGTGACTATAAGTTCACCAATGGTTACTCCAAATGGAACTACTCAATACACAATTTCACATACTGGGGCAGACACTGGAGGTTCTTCAAAAATAACATATCAATACGCACTACTGAGAGATGGAAATGGAATAAATAAGGGTTGGTTTGCTTGGACATCAGTCAGTGCATTTACTGGTCACAAGAATCCAATGGCTTGTACAGGTGGGGGTTATGGAGCGATTCTTTCTGCTGGAGGTTGGGCAGGATATGGAGATCAATATGTAAGACTTATAAGTTGTAATACCACAAACACATCTAATTCAAGAACAGTAAATTTTGTAATGGTTTTTGAACCCGCATATTCAACAACAGTTACCAATAATGATATTCACGGTATTACTTATAACTCAAATAACAATTATAGTCCTTGGGAACATTTTGATATCAATTTCGGATTGAATATGCCGACCATAAATTCTGTAACAATAAGTCCTTCACCTGTGACAACAAACAATTCTACCCAACACACCATAACTGCTGTTGCGTATGATCCAACTGCAGGCACAAATGTTTCTCAAGTTTATGCACTTACAAATATTCAAGGTGCAAACGCAGGAACATACAGAGGATATTTAACTTGGGGTAGTACTGATTGGTGGCCATCTGACAAAAATCATATAGCATGTACTGGGGGTGGTTGGGCTGTGATACAGTCCACTGGAGGTAATACGGGATTTGGTCATGGTTATGTAAATCTTGATTCATGTTCAACATCAACATCAGGTAACAATAGAACAGTTAATTTTGTAGTAAGGTATGATCCATCATTTACTACACCTACAACTGGTAATGTTATTTCTGGCCATGTATATAATTTGTTTGGTCATCCAAGTGGTTGGATTCAAGGGTCATTGTTCGATCTTCTTGTTCCAACTGTTCCTACTGTTACAACCCCAACAGTCTCCGGCATCACCACAACAGGTGCAACACTTGGTGCAAACGTAACATCACTAGGTGTACCAGCTGCAATATCTGCTCGAGGAACATGTTGGGGAACAGTCAATCCACCGGTAACCAACTGTACACCAGCATCAGGACTTACAACTGGAGTATTCACACATGCTAGAACTGGTATGCCATCAGGAACAACTATCTACTACAGAGGATATGCAACTAACACAACAGGGACTGGTTACTCTACAGTAAGTTCATTTACAACAACTTCTGTTCCTGCACCAACACTATCTGCTTCACCATCTTCAATTGCACCAGGAGGTACAGTAACAGTTACATTTGCAAACGTACCAACACCTACTGTAAGAGACTGGATTGGAATGTATATATTAGGCAACACAGGTAACTCATTCTTAGATTGGAAATATGAAGGTGTATCACCATGTACTCAAACAGTACCTGGTTCATCTAGAAGCTCTGGTAGTTGTACATTTACAGCACCAGTAACACCTGGTAACTACAATTTCAGACTATGGGACAATGACAACATCCTTGTACAACATGCAGTTTCAAACACAGTTACTGTTACAGCTCCTTCGACATATGTATTAACTGTTAATGCCGCAGCATCTTTGGGTGGCCGAATCACAGGCCCAGGTATCAACTGTGGAGCAGACTGTTCTGAAAGTGTATCTGCTGGATCAAACATCACTTTAACTGCAGTACCTTCATCATCATATTGGAAATTCACAGGGTGGTCTGGTGCATGTTCAGGAACATCTACAACATGTAATATTACTGTGAATGCTGATACGAGTGTGACGGCGAATTTTGTTGCGAGATCATTTATATACAAAGAGTTTTAAAATTAAAGTGTTATAATCTTAACAATGGAGACACAAAAATTTAAAAAAATTATTATTACTATTGGTGTAGTTTTGTTAATTATGGTTTTAGGCTACGTTGTTTTTCTTGAGCTAGAAAAAGCAAAAAGAATAAATGAAACAAAAAAAATATCTAATGAAGATACAAATACTCCTTACGAAGTTAAAAGTATTTTGGAATCAAAAATCTCATTCCCAAATAAGGTTGTTAAAGATACAAAGGAATTAAATTCCCAAGCTGTTGAAGAAAATAATATTTTCATTTTGGATGGTGGAGAAGGGTTAAGTATAAAAGAAGAAACTTACAACGACGGTTCTAAAGGCTTAAATATTTATTATACGATTAAACAAGATATGAAAAATGTTTATATAACATTGAGAAACACTATTTTGCGTGAGAATTTTGCCACTTCATCAGCAACTAGAGCAAATATTGGTGCAATACTAATGGCAGAAAATGATAGTTCAATTTATAAGGTATATTTGCAAAACAATGTTTCTGGGGAAACCGAGGTTAACCTAAGAATTCTAAATAAGTAGTTATTGTGGATAGCAGTTTGACTTTTTGGTATATTGGGGTTTAAATATAGATAGAAGTTCCCTGAAGACTTATGCCCAAAGGGGCGAAAGGAGGCAGTGTCGTGCGCAAGCTCGTTTTCGTTGCCCTCGTCGCCTTTCTGGCGAATCTGTGTACTGCATGTGGTGGGAGTGGATTGCAGAGTCCAACTTCTCCCACAAATTCCACACCGACTGTTTCTCAGCCGGTGACAATCAGTATCAACAACTTCACCCTGAACCCTTTTGTTCCCAACACCCCATTCGGTGGGGTTTACAAAACGGTCCCGATGGATGTTCGTCAAGGCACAGTCCTGGATGTGCAGGTAAACCTGACTGATTCAGAAGAGCGTCGAATCTATATCGGCCTCTTCACACAGACACAGAGTGGTGGCGAGATGTCTCTCACCTCTGTGGAACCAACCACCATCTCTCTGACAAAGACTGGTGGCACCAGAATCGTGTTCCCAGAAAGGGTTTCTGGTCTCATATACAATGTGCTGGTTTCCAACAGGTCACCAGTTCTAGTATCTGGTAATGGGTCAATCTCATACGTCCCGCTACCTTAGGGAAATTGGAAGGCACGGTTGAATAGAATTCGACTGTGCCTTTTCTCTTTTATACACATAAGTAAATTGTTTAGACTATTAATATGTTTTATTATTAAGTAAATATGTTTAAAAATAAATTTTTTATTGCCTTTCTATTTTTATTTTTTTTGTTCAATATTAATTTTGTTGTAGCTGACACGATTGAATGTTCTGTAGTTAATGGTTGTGGGGCAAATCAAGCTTCATGTGGATTGGATATTGGGATAAGTTGTAATTGTGGAACAGGGGTAGCAAGTTGTCAGGATATGGGAACCATTCAATGCGCTGGCCCAAATGGTGGAGATGCTATGACTTGTTGGGCAGGCGAGAGGTGTGAATGTGCACCACCAGTTGTTATTTCTGGTTGTACAGATCCTGGGGCCACAAATTATAATCCAAATGCAAGTGTCGATGACGGCAGTTGTACTTATCCATCTCCGCCACCGAATTGTGGTAATGGTGTGGTTAATGCTGGAGAACAATGTGACTTAGGAATTAATAACGGTAGTTGTCCTGGAGGATGTAGTTTGAGTTGTACATTTATAAATTGTAATCCACCAGCACCAACTTGTGGCAATGGTTCAATTGACCCAGGGGAGCAATGTGATACAGGAGTAAATAACGGAAGTTGCCCAAGAACTTGTAGTAATTCTTGTACAGTAAATAGTTGTGGTGGTACAACTAGAACTTTAACGTTTACTGCAAGTGGACCTGGAACAGCACTGGGATATACAAGTACTGCTGCTGGGCAACCACTGACATATGCAGGTAGTTGTAGGGGGGGAACTTGTGTAATTGCACTTCCAGTAAATACATATGTAACTATAGATGCGGTACACGATATCTTTGGAGGAGCTTTTAATTGGCAAGCCGTTTGTCCTGCACTTGGAGTAGGAGCACGCTGTGAGGGGTCTCTTAATGCAGATTATTCTGCAGGAGTTACATTTGTTGGTGTAACAACGCCAGTCGTAAATAATATTTCTATAAGTTCATCAGATATAAATCCAAATGGAACTCAATATACAGTAACAGCTGTTGCATCTGATTCAGGTGGTGGAAATAAAATAAATCAACAATATGCCCTAATTAATCACCAGGGAACTAATGCGGGACAGTATAGAGGTTATTTAACATGGGCTAGTTATTCTTTTGCAGGAAACAAAGATGCGATGTCGTGTTCGGGCGGTGGATATGCGGCTATTCAATCAACTGGCGGAAACACGGTATATGGTCATGACTATATCGAGTTACATGGTTGTTCAACTACAGTAAATGGGGGCACCAGAACAACTACATTTAACGTCAGTTTTAATCCATTATTTGGAACAAATGGTCCTTGGACTCTAAACGATATTTCTGGGTATACATCAAACACTGATAATAATTGGAATGGTTGGGTGAATTTCGATATTAATTTTGCACTTATCACAACACCTACTAGTCCTACTGTAACAATAAGTTCTCCAACTGTTTTTGCTGATAATTCAACTCAATATCAGATTACAGTTAATAGTACAGATTCAAGGGGTGGTGGCAATATTTCTCATGAGTATGCACTTATAAATTATCAAGGAAGTAATTCTGGCCAATATAGAGGTTATGTTACTTGGTATTTTGATTCCTTATATTCTGGATGGAATGCATTAAAAAATAAAATGTCTTGCACCGGAGGAGGAGTTGCGGCTATACAGACTGGATATGGAGATACATATTTAAATTTGGATAGTTGTACAAACACTATTAATGGCAATACCAGAACTACAGTTTTCAATGTCAGATTTGATAGTTCGTTTATAAATCCTTTAACAAATAACGATATATCTGGATTTGTACAAAATAAATTTGGTAATAACACTAACTGGGTTAATAGCGATATTAACTTTAGCTTGAATACTGGTGTACCAACAGTAGTTTCTCCAACAGTCTCCGGCATCACCACAACAGGTGCAACACTTGGTGCAAACGTAACATCACTAGGTGTACCAGCTGCAATATCTGCTCGAGGAACATGTTGGGGAACAGTCAATCCACCGGTAACCAACTGTACACCAGCATCAGGACTTACAACTGGAGTATTCACACATGCTAGAACTGGTATGCCATCAGGAACAACTATCTACTACAGAGGATATGCAACTAACACAACAGGGACTGGTTACTCTACAGTAAGTTCATTTACAACAACTTCTGTTCCTGCACCAACACTATCTGCTTCACCATCTTCAATTGCACCAGGAGGTACAGTAACAGTTACATTTGCAAACGTACCAACACCTACTGTAAGAGACTGGATTGGAATGTATATATTAGGCAACACAGGTAACTCATTCTTAGATTGGAAATATGAAGGTGTATCACCATGTACTCAAACAGTACCTGGTTCATCTAGAAGCTCTGGTAGTTGTACATTTACAGCACCAGTAACACCTGGTAACTACAATTTCAGACTATGGGACAATGACAACATCCTTGTACAACATGCAGTTTCAAACACAGTTACTGTTACAGCTCCTTCGACATATGTATTAACTGTTAATGCCGCAGCATCTTTGGGTGGCCGAATCACAGGCCCAGGTATCAACTGTGGAGCAGACTGTTCTGAAAGTGTATCTGCTGGATCAAACATCACTTTAACTGCAGTACCTTCATCATCATATTGGAAATTCACAGGGTGGTCTGGTGCATGTTCAGGAACATCTACAACATGTAATATTACTGTGAATGCTGATACGAGTGTGACGGCGAATTTCACACCAAGAGCCTTTATTTATAGGGAATTCTAAAGATTTCCCCTAAAAAAGAGGCTAATAAGCCTCTTTTTTATTGATTTTTTAACTTAAATCATTATACTTAACGACATGATAAAACACCGAGCAATTTCTGTATTTATATTAGTGGTATTTATATTAATAGGTTTTTTTGTTTATAAATCTGAGAAAGTAACTTTAGAGAATTCTCCTCGTTTGGCAAAATATGCTTTTAAGCTTGGTCTAGATTTGAATGGAGGCACTGCACTTACGTATAGAGCTGATGTTTCTAAAGTAAAATCTGGTGATATTTCAGGGGCAATGTCATCACTTCGAGATGTAATAGAAAGAAGAGTAAATATGTTTGGTGTATCTGAACCTGTTGTTCAGGTGGAAAATCCCGGAATAGTTTCTGGTTCTGTTGAGCATAGACTTACGGTAGAATTGCCAGGAGTTACAGATATTGCTCAAGCAGTTTCACTTATAGGTAAGACTCCACAACTTGATTTTAGATTAGTTAGACCTGAAGCAAAAAATTATACAGAAGCTGAACTACAAACAAAAACTGTAGATGAGATATTTATGCCAACTGGACTTGATGGTCAGTATCTTGAAAGAGCTCAACTTCAATTTACAAATTCTGGTTCGGGACAAATAGCAGGGGAGCCTATTGTTGCAATAACATTAAACGGTGAAGGTAAGGATTTGTTTGCAAAGATAACTCGTGAAAATAGAGGACAAGTACTAGCAATATTTTTGGATGGACAGATGATTTCAAGTCCGGTGATTAATGATGAAATCACGGATGGTCAAGCAATTATTTCCGGCGGTTTTTCAGGTGAAGAGGCAAAATCACTTGTGAGAGACTTGAACTATGGTGCACTTCCTGTTCCAATCGAGCTTGTGAGCACTCAGTCTGTTGGAGCTTCACTTGGAGAAGATGCAAAAACTAGTGGAGTTAAAGCTGGTTTTATAGGTATGGCATTAGTGGCATTGTTTCTTGTTGTTTGGTATAGACTTCCGGGTTTTGTAGCAAGTATTTCTTTGCTTGGATACGTTGTTCTGTCTTTGGCGATATTTAAATTGATTCCTGTTACATTTACAGCAGCGGGTATAGCAGGTTTCATTCTTTCTATTGGTATGGCAGTAGATGCAAATGTACTAATTTTTGAAAGAATGAAAGAAGAGTTAAAGAAAGGAAAATCTGTACACGACGCACTTCACGAGGGCTTCTCTAGAGCATGGCTTTCTATCCGAGACTCGAATATTTCTTCGATAATAACTGCGATTATTTTGTTCTGGCTTGGAACTTCAGCAATTAAAGGATTTGCATTAACACTTGGTCTTGGAGTTTTGATTTCTATGTTTACTGCGATAACAGTTTCTAGAACTTTCTTGTTTGCAATCGCACCAAATAAGGAAAAAAATGTAAGTAATGTTGTTAAGTTTTTGTTCGGTAATGGTTTAAACTTTAGTAACAAATAATCATAAATATCATGTTCATAATAAACAATAGAAAAATATTCTTCATACTTTCAGCTCTGCTTATTTTGGCTTCTTTCTTTTCTGTTTGGAAATATGGTTTCAATCTTGGAATAGATTTCAAGGGAGGTTCAGTTTTGGAAGTAAGTTATGAGAGTAATCGTCCAGAGAAAGGAATTGTTTCTCTAGAACTAGATAAGCTTGGTTTGGGTAACTTTATACTTACACCTTCAGGTGATACAAATTTTATTTTAAAAACTAGAGAATTAAGTCCAGTAGAGAAAACAGTGGTGATGAGTGCATTCCAAAGAAATCCTGAGAACGTCGCTAAAGAAGAAAGATTCAGTTCTATAGGTCCTGTGGTAGGTGACCAAATGAAAAATAAAGCTATGGTTGCAATATCTATTGTAATCATTTGTATTCTACTTTTTGTTACTTTTGCTTTCAGAAAAGTATCTCTTCCGGTTGCATCATGGAAATACGGATTAGTAACTATTGTTGCCTTGTTACACGATGTGATTATCCCAACAGGTATTTTTGTTTTCTATTCACATTATACTGGAGCAGAGATTGATCTACTTTTTGTATCCGCGATACTAGCTATTCTTGGTTACTCAGTTCACGATACTATTGTGGTATTCGACCGTGTGAGAGAGTCTTTAAAAGATGGTGTTAAGGGTTCATTTGATGTTGTGGTAGGGGATTCACTTATGAAAACAATGAGTAGATCAATAAACACATCTCTAACAACTTTTCTTACTCTTGCAGCACTATATTTTGTGGGTGGAGAGACTACAAAAGACTTTGCACTTCTACTTTTGGTTGGAATAGTTGTGGGAACATATTCATCTATTTTCGTGGCGTCACCACTACTTGTCACTCTTGAAAAATTCCAAAAGAAGAACTAGTCTAATACTGGACTGGGAGGGGTCATGCCAAAGTGTGATTACATTTTGACAAAGCATGCAGGCTTAAGTCAGGTTGGTATAGGGGAGATCGTTGAGTGTTGTCTTGAAAAGCATCACTCAGGAAATCATCTTGGAAAACTTCAGATAGGAGGATATATCTCTTGGTGTAAGGATGATGAGTGTGGTTGTAATCCAGAAGATGGATACTGTGAATGTATACTGTACTCAATCCTAACAAAGGCCGAAGCTGATAAAACAATGAGAGGGGAAGAACCCGCTTAGTAAGTCCAAGAGGACCCAAACCAGCGGGTTTTCTTGTGTCCAATTCACCCTTATTTTTAGCCTTATTTTATTAACAGGAGGCACTTGACTCGAGGAAAGAAATAAGTATACTTGTATGCACGTCCAAAAGGGGCGTAAGTTCATTGAAAATCAAATTGAATAAGAACGTATTTAAGTGCAAGTTTACGTCAACTCGTAGTCCTGTCAGGGATTTATGAGACGACAAATTTTCCTTTAAATGCTTTCGGATATGAAAATCTAAGCAACGATTTTCAACATCAATAAATACCTAAATAAAAGAATTCATTTGTTACAAAAATCCACATAAATTCAAAAATATTATTTTTTGTTTTGTTCCGTTCATTTCAAAGTTTGATTAAACTTTTTTTAAGAGTTTGATCCTAGCTCAGGATGAACGCTGGCGGTGTGGATAAGGCATGCAAGTCAAACGGCCGCAAGGCAGTGGCGAACGAGGTAGTAACACGTGGGTACATCCCCCAAAGTCAGGAATAACTAGTCGAAAGACTGGCTAATACTTGATAGTCTCTTCGGAGTAAAGATTTATCGCTTTGGGAATGGCCTGCGGAGTATCAGCTAGTTGGTAGTGTAATGGACTACCAAGGCTATGACGCTTAGGGGGAGTGAGAGCTTGGCCCCCACCGATGGTACTGAGACACGGACCATACACCTACGGGTGGCCGCAGTCGAGAATCTTCCGCAATGGGCGAAAGCCTGACGGAGCGACACCGCGTGATGGATGAAGACCCTCTGGGTCGTAAACATCTTTTATGAGGGAGAAAGTTTATTGATAGTACCTCACGAATAAGGGGTTGCTAAACTCGTGCCAGCAGCAGC
Source organism: Parcubacteria group bacterium (assembly GCA_035438705.1). Classification (GTDB taxonomy): domain Bacteria; phylum Patescibacteriota; class Minisyncoccia; order Phycocordibacterales; family DATDWN01; genus C7867-006. The sequence goes on along the minus strand of DAORIV010000003.1, from coordinate 1,065 downwards.
GGTAATACGAGTGCCCCGAGCGTTATCCGGAATCATTGGGCGTAAAGGGTGTGTAGGTGGTCTTGTTAGTCAATTGTTAAAACCCGGGGCTTAACCCCGGAAGTGCGATTGAAACGGCAAAACTAGAGGATGGCAGGGATGTATGGAACTCATGGAGTAGGGGTGAAATCCGTTGATATCATGGGGAACACCAAAAGCGAAGGCAGTACATTGGGCCACTCCTGACACTGAAACACGAAAGCGTGGGTAGCGAATGGGATTAGATACCCCAGTAGTCCACGCCCTAAACGATGTTCACTAGCTATTCGGAGTATCGACCCTCTGAGTGGCGTAGCTAACGCGTTAAATGAACCGCCTGGGTAGTACGACCGCAAGGTTAAAACTCAAAGGAATAGACGGGGACTTGCACAAGCAGAGGATTATGTGGTTTAATTCGATGATAAACGAAAAACCTTACCAAGGTTAGAAATCTAGCTGAATCTCCGGAGAAACTCGGAGAGTCCCACAAGGACAGTTAGACAGGTGATGCATGGTCGTCGTCAGTTCGTGATTTGAATTGTTCCCTTAAGTGGGGTAACGAACGCAACCCTCGTTGTCTGTTACAAGTGTCAGGCGAGACTGCCCAGCTTTGTGAATGGAATCGAGATTGATGATTGATTAAACATTTTTAGAAAGTATACAAAGAAAATTCCGATTCTTGGCACTAAGCTGGGAGGAAGGCGAGGATGACGCCAGATCAGCATGTCCCTTTGATACCTTGGGCTACACACATAATACAATGGCGGCCACAACGCGTTGCGACGGGGAAACCCTGAGCCAATCGTAATAAAAGCCGCCCCAGTTCAGATTGGGGGCTGAAACTCGACCCCATGAAGTTGGATTTGCTAGTAATCGCGGGTCAGCTATACCGCGGTGAATACGTTCTCAAGTCTTGTACTCACCGCCCGTCAACTCAAGGGAACCGGGAATACCCGAAGTCCTGCTTTAGCAGGCCCACGGTAAATTCGGTAACAGGGAGTAAGTCGTAACAAGGCACGGCTAGCGGAAGCTGGTCGTGGATTAATT
>DAORIV010000002.1:73217-80772 GCA_035438705.1 Parcubacteria group bacterium | reverse complement strand
AAACAATTGTTATACTGAATTTTATGAAAAAAATTGTATTTGATATTGAAACTAAAAACATATTTCAGGACGTCGGTTCAAATGACCCAGTAGACCTAGATATTTCACTTGTGGGGCTTTACGACTACGAAACAAACAAATACGAGACTTTTATCGAAGAAGAGTTTGATAAAATGTGGCCATATTTTCAAAAGGCAGAACAACTTATAACATTCAATGGTGAACATTTTGATATTCCACTTTTAAACAAATACTACAAGAAATCTGGTCTAGGTGACTTAACAACGACACTTTCTCTAGACATTTTAAAAGAGGTTAGAAATGCTTATGGCAGAAGAATGAAACTAGATCAAATAGCACAAGGTACGTTTGGAATAAACAAAAGTGGAAATGGTTTAGAAGCAGTTGCATGGTGGCGAAGCGGAGAAATAGACAAAATACGAAAGTACTGCATAGATGATGTTAAAATCACAAAAGATGTTTATGAGTTTGCAATGAAAAACAAAAAACTGATGTTCAAAGAGGGACCTTTTACAAAAGAAATAAAACTAGAAACTAAGCACTGGGAACCACAAAGTGAAGTAAAAACTCAAAGTCTATTTTAGATATGAAAAAAGACTAAGTGGGGGTTGCTGTCCCCCCTCCTTAGCCTTGCGAGCCCCTGTGTACTCGCCGGCGGCCTGTGGCCATTAAAGGGTCATGGTGTAGGTGCGTCTCATTCGAGCCTCCGTGCTGGCGATGTTGGTTGCAAAAAGGATCAAGTAGCCTGTGGTGAGCCCACCTGCCCTACTTCCTTACATAAGTATATCATAAACAATACATATGTCAAGTTAGGATGTATACACAATTGCATATAACTGCATTCCCTAGTAAAATACCTCATATGAATATAGAAAAATTATCTGTTCCAATAGCAATAGTTATCGCGGGCGCATTAATAGCATTTGCATTTTATTATTCAAACATACAAGGTGCAAAAGAAGCAGCAAAAGTTCCAACTGCACCACTACAAGCCTCAGGTGGAGAAAACATGAGACCAGTTACAGATGAGGATCATATTTTAGGCAATCCAAATGCAGAACTTATGTTTGTTGAGTACTCAGATACAGAATGTCCGTTCTGTAAACAGTTCCATTCAACACTAAAAAGAATGATGGATGAGTACGGCAAAGATGGAAAGGTTGCTTGGGTATATAGACATTTTCCTATTGACCAACTTCACCAAAAGGCACGTAAACAAGCTGAAGCTTCAGAATGTGCTGCAAGTTTAGGAGGAAATACAAAATTCTGGGAATATATAGATCAAGTTTACGTAAGAACAAATTCAAATGATTCTCTCCCTGACAGTGAACTTCCAAAAATAGCTAAAGATGTAGGACTTGATGTAAACGCATTTAATGAATGTCTATCAAGTGGCAAATTCAAAGCAAAAGTTCAAGCAGATTATGATGATGCTGTAGCTGCTGGTGGAAGAGGTACACCAAACTCAATAATTGTTGCTAAAGATGGAACAAAGGTAGTTGTACAAGGTGCTCAACCTTACGACAACATAAAGAGGACTATAGACGCACTACTGTTTAAATAAATATTATTTCTACAGTTTTAAAACTGAATAAATAAAAACTATCACATGTGATGGTTTTTATTTTGTTCGACAGTACTTACAGTCATTCTGATCACAATCCTTTTTTAAAAAATCTCCACTCCAAACACCTTGAACCAAAGTATCAATCTCAGTCTTTAGCTCCTCAATATCCTCCTCGTTTATTGGAAGCTCAACTATTGCACACTTTCCATACCTATCAGGCTCAACAAACACCAAAGCAGGTATTATTTTCTTATCCCTATAATTATGATTCTCGGAAAGTAAATACTTATAAAAAACAAGTTGTCTGAAATAGTCTTTATTGCTATTTTTATTCTCCCCTTTTATTTCCTTAATACTCTTTACTTCAGTAGTTTTGTAGTCAAAAATTCTAACCACTTTTTCGTCATTCTGGATACAATCCAACTGACCATGAAGAATTACTATCTTAGTATTATTTGAAATATTCACATCAATATCTCTTTCTTCCCATTTTTCTACATATGTCGGCCCCGAAAAAGTAAAATGAGGTGCCAAATCTTTGGAAATATCATCTGTATACTCAAGTATTTCTTTTTCTAAAACTTCTTTTTCAAATTTAGGCAATAAACTAGTTTTAAAATACTCAACAATGTTCTTGTCTAGTATTTTCTTTATATTTTCACTACTTCTATTTTCAGTTCTCCAAACTTCAGAAAAACCTTTGTGCATGGCTATACCCTTTTCTGAATGAGGGTGTGGAGGTTCCGGTAATTTTAAAATACTTTTATAGAAAAACTCTTTCCCACAACGAAGATAATGGTTTAATGCAGTGACCGATAGTCCTTTCTCAAGCAATACTCTTTTAGTGTATTCCACAGCTTCTTTGTCTCTATTTTTTAGTATATCACTAATATTTAACTCGAGTGATCTTTCAGTCGTCCTTGCTATATTTGTTTTATGTATAAACTTTGGGTGTAATTCATCTATAAACCTAAGTGGGGTTAATTCCTTACCCCCAGCAGATTCTTGTGGTACATACATTTGTACGTGTTTTTTAGCCCGTGTTATTGCAACATAAAACAATCTTCTAGTGTCTTTGATTTCATCTCCTTCTTCTTTTGAAAATGGAAAAACAAAAGACGACCCGAAGTTTCTAGATGACCATGATTCTTCTGTTGCGTTTGGAAGAAATACAAAATCGTATTCAAGTCCCTTTGATGAGTGAGCTGTCATAATTGAAACCCTTGCTTCTACGCTACCACTACCTATTTTGATTGATTTACTCTCAGCAGTTTTTTTATACTTAAGTAGTTCGTTTATAAGAATTGCAGGATCTTGTATATTTTCTCTTTCAGCTATTTCTCTAGATAGATCAATGATTGCCCTCCACACTGCCGATGCAATAGGACTACTTTTTACTAATTCACCGTACCCTGAAACACTAGCCAAATATACTAGAAAATCTATTACCCCAAGTTTGGTTATTTCACTTTTTATTGCGTTAATTTTATCTATTGAATCTAAAACTGTATAATCTCCTGACCTTAATTTTTTTATAAGTAAAATAGACTCTTGAAACTCCACCCCCCACAAACCTTTAACTAATGTGTTACTAAAACTCTCCACATCACTTGGATCAGCGATAAACTGTAAAAGTTCAAAGTATAGTACTCCGAATGAATCAGTGAAAATATTTACTCCTCGCTCAGCTGAAGCGTCTATATTGTTATTCTCACATAGTGATAAAAAATGCTCTACTTCACGATTCTTCCTGACAATTAATGCAATAGTGGAATCTATATTTTCATCTAAAATCTTTTTTAGCGAATCCACAATATTTATGTCTTGTGTGAATGTATCTGGAGTATTAATAATATCTATTGGTTTTTCTCCTTTAGATTCAGAAACCAGTTTAACTCTTAGTTCACTATGTTCCCCATCTTCATAGTTTTTTTCAATCATACTAAATACAGCATCAAGAATAGCCTGATGACTTCTGTAATTACTTTTAAGAGGAATAGTTTTCATGTCTTTCCAAACTTCTTTAAATTTCAAAAAGTTTTGAACCGAAGCACCTTGAAATCTATAAATAGCTTGTTTTTCATCCCCAACGACAAATACATTAGGCATATCAAAATAACTTATGAGTTTCATTACAATACTATTTTGGGAATCATTTGTATCCTGATGTTCGTCTATATGAACATATAGAAATTTCTCCTGAAGCAAAGATAGGAGTAAACTATCGTTTTTAAGTGCTTCTAGTAACTTGATGAGTAAATCATCATAATCCAATAGACGTTCTTCTTTCTTTACAATTTCATATTCTTTGTAAACTTTTCCAAGAACAATTGTTTTCTCACACTTTTCTATTTGTTTCAAAACATCTGCTTTCAACTCTCCTTTTGTCGGACCCTTTGAAGATATAGAAGATGGATCTTTTTTTAGTCTCACTATCTCAAGTTCTGCAAAATTTATTATAGCTTCTGGGTCAAAACTCTCTTTTTTTAAGTCACTTATTGCCTTCAGTATTTTACCAACATAAAAATCTGGCTCTCCAAAAGGTCGTAACTTTGAATAATTTTTGTTTTCTAAAATTTTTCTAATAATATTTTCGGCTTCAATTTCAGTAATTTGTTTTGTTCTAAATAAGCTAGGGAAATGATCAGGAAACTCAGTAAATACTGAACCAGCAAAAGAGTGAAATGTGTGTATGTGCACCTCATCAGCACGAGTACCAACTATTTCTCTTAGCTTTTTTTTCATTGACTTTACCCCACTATCAGTAAATGTTAGAGCTAAAATTCCCGAAGCTGGAGTGTCCGTTTCTTTCAAAATATTTGCAATACGTAAAGTCAATATTGTTGTTTTACCTGTTCCAGGACCAGCTATAACCATCACAGGACCCTCTATAGTGTCCACAGCAAGCTTTTGCTCCTTGTTTAGAGCTTTGTATTTATTATTGAAAAGCGCGTCTTTCATGGATATAGGATAGCACGGAAACAAAACAATAAAAAAGTCCCGACAAACGTTTGTCTGTCGGGACGAAATGCAACTTGCTGGAAGGTCGAACGGTGTTACGCCGAGATCGCGTCGAGGTATGAGTCCGCTGCGGCCTTGCGAGCATTCTCACGAGCTTCGCGAGCCTGCTGTGCCTGATCGCGAGCGAGCTCGGCCTGACGGATCTCCTCCTCCTGCTTCTCCATCCTCTTCATCTGCTTCCTGGAAGCCCGGCCGGTCTTGGCGAGCATGCGAGCATTCGCGTCGCGAGCTTCTTGCTCAACCGGTGCCTTCTCGATTGCATCGAGAAGTGACCAGTACGCCAAACTGGCGGCGTCGAGGTCGAAGTTGTCGTGACTCATGCCGGACGTGAAGACCTGGAAGTCCTTGAACCCCCTCTCGATCTTGCCGAAGAGGTCCTGGTCGACTCGATCCCTGAGGTACTCCACCCTCGAGGGGAAGAACACGCTGGCTGACTTCACGCAGTAGGCACGCTGTGCCCCGCGCAGTGACCGAAGAGCCTCCTTGACCTTCTTGTCGGCGTAGACGAAGTTGCCAGCCTTCCACGCGTTCACCGCGTCGACGAAGAGCTTGGCGATCTCGTCGATCACCTTGAAATTCGCGAATCGCGGACGACCTTCGTTCAGACCGATGGCCTTGGCACGCTCCCCGACGAATTCGTCGAGGTGTGCCTTGACACTCTCTTCAGTGGCAACGAACTTGGTCTGCTTCATACTAACCTCCCAGCAATAAACCGCGAAATGCGGTATTAAATTGCTCTGAAATAATACTATCATACTTATTTAACTTTGTCAAATACTTTATGTAAAATTTTGAAATATGCTATATTTTAAGCCATTTTTATTACAAAAAACCAATGCTATTTGCACTGGGTTTATCTGGTGGAGCCATAGTTAGACTCCACCAATGAACACATATTACTTTTTCTTATGTATAAAAAAGCCTCGATGTGCGGAGCCAGTATTCCGGCTCCGCTACGAGACTTGTTACTTCGAGAGAAAGTACACCGCGATGCCCGCGAATGTAAATCCGATTGTTTGTGAGGAAGTTAATCCTCCAGTAAGCCAAACCTGATAGCCTGCTGTAACACAGAGTTGGATCAACATGGTAAAGACGATGAATACACTGGTTCCCTGCTCTCCAACAGTCGCCATGCCGTTGTTAAAAGCGAGGACACCGAGAGCCGCACTAACTCCAGAAAGAACGAGAAATAGCCAGTTGGTCGAAGCTAAGTCAATCCCAGACAGACTTCTGAAACCGGCCAGAATTACGACCATGAGTACGACACTCTCCATGACAATGGTCGATACTGCAAAGTCCCTAATCCCACTGTGTTTCATGAAAAGCGGCCAGATCCCGAAAAACAGCCCAGCCAGTAGGTTCATCAAATAAGTGTGCAAGGCCCACCTCCCCGCATACAAACTACAACACAATTGAATTTTAATCAAACAAAAACCACCCTTGGTGGTTTTTGTAAAACATATTTGAACAATAATATTTTTGGAACATCCCGGAGTGCGTGAAGCACGAGGTCGAAGAAAATTTTCAGCAGAAAACTATTCTGTTTTCAAAAATTTTATAGTGAAAAATAAATTCTAATAATAATTCCTCAGTCTATTTATTTTATCATGCTGTCTAATCTTCTCATGTGCCTTCGCTTCAATCTGTCTAATACGCTCTCTTGTAACTCCAAACTCCTTACCTACTTCCTCTAGTGTATGAGTTACGCCATCAACGAGCCCATGACGAAGCTCTAGAATTTTTCTTTCCTTTTCTGGAAGATCATTTAATATTTCTCTAACTTGATCAGAAATAATTCTTCGTGATGCCTCTTGTTCTGGTGAAAGTATTTTGTCATCAGCCAAAAAGTCCCCAAGTTTACTTTTACTGTCATCATCTTCACCAATAGGTGCTTCAAGAGAAAGTGTAGACTGATCTATTTTTTCAATGGTATAAACCTTATCTACAGACAAGTTCATTTCAACTGCTATTTCTTCTGGTAGTGGGTCTCTTCCCAAATCTTGTGAAAGTCGTCTCACAACTTGTTTGTATTTTGCGATTGTTTCTACCATGTGTACCGGAACACGAATAGTTCTACTTTGATCTGCAAGTGCTCTTGTAATAGCTTGTCTAATCCACCAAGTGGCATAAGTAGAAAACTTGTAACCTTTTGTCCAATCAAACTTATCTACAGCTTTAAACAAACCCAAATTTCCTTCTTGAATTAGATCAAGTAAAGTAAGATCTGCAGAACGGTTTGCATATTTTTTAGCGATAGATACTACAAGACGAAGGTTAGCACGAGCAAGTAAAGTTTTAGCTTCTTCATCCCCTGCTTCAATTCTTTTAGCAAGTTCTTTTTCCATCCCACCAGAGATAAGTTGATATTGACCAATTTCTTTCAAATACATTTGTATAGAATCATATGAAGACTCACCACCTCTACCGTATGTGTATTTTTTTGATATCAAATCATCAGTAACTGATGCATCCAAAAGACCTCCACCTTCCAGAACATCTATACCACTAACAGAAAACTTTTCATAAAGCTCTTCAAGAAAAAGAATATCATCCTCAATAGTTGGGAACTCTTTCAGAATCTCATCATAAGTTATATAACCCCTTTCCTTTCCTTTATGTAATAGTCTTCCCATACCATCGTTCTGCCTATCTGCTTTCTTAACAAGCTTAGTGCTTTTAGGTGCAGTTTTAGAAGCTCGCATTGCAAGAGATGACTTATTTTTCTTTTTAAGTCTAATATTAGGCACTTTGATTTTTTTATTTTTTTTCTTTGTGCCTCCTAAACCCTTAACCTTTTTCACCTTTTTCGCTACTTTTTTTGTAGACTTTCGTGAAGCTGGTTTATTCTTTTGTTTTGCTTTATTTTTTTTCATAAGCATTTTTTATTGTTTTGATTGTATTTATTCTTTGAGTTATTCTTTGAACTTCTTCTAGAAACCTCAGCAC
>DAORIV010000002.1:50612-73117 GCA_035438705.1 Parcubacteria group bacterium | reverse complement strand
TTTAAAAAAGTTTTTCTCTTTATAGCACCTATCCATTGTGATTGATCTGTTTTATCTTTCATCATTGCTATATATGGCAAAACTTTTTTTCTAATTTCAATTGCTAAATCCTTCGGTTCTAAATTTTTTGAAAGCAAAGTATCCACATAGAAATCAACAATGCCTTTTGAATTTCGAAAACATTCCTTAAGTGTATCTGGTGCATCTTTTGCCAAATCTGCTGGATCTTTACCTTCCGGCATGGAAACTAGTTTCAAATCCATTCCTAGGGAAAGAGCTATTTTAGCCGCTCTATCTGAAGCATTGAACCCAGCAGAGTCAGCATCAAATGACATCATTATCCTTTCTGAAAGTCTTCGTAGTTTAACCAAATGTCCCTCTGTTAATGCGGTCCCAGATGAAGCTACAGTATTATTTAAACCTACCTGATGCATCATAACCAAATCCATCTGACCTTCGACCAGTATAGAATAATCCTTAATTTTTATATTTCTTTTAGCCTTATCTAATCCAAAAAGTATTTCAGATTTATTAAACAACTCTGTTTCAGGAGTGTTTAAATACTTTGGTGACTTTTCATCAGAAATGAGTATTCTTCCTGAAAAACCAACTACCCTTCCTGAAGAATCAGCTATTGGGAACATTATTCTCCCACGGAAAACATCATAGTATGATGAACCCAAAGATAGTGATGAGTCTTTTTGTTTTATTAGACCAACAGCTAACATTTGTGTATCTGTTACTCCTTTTTCTTTTAAGTAGTCATACAATTCTCGCCATTCTGAATTAGCATAACCAATTCTAAAACTCTTAATTGATTCATCATTTATTCCTCTACTATATACATAGTCCAAAGCATTTTTATTTCGTGATAAGTTTCTCTCAAAGAAAAGCACTGCCATCTCCAGAACAGAATATAATTTTTCTTTTTCAGATTTTTCACCTGTTCTATATTGCTCCAGCTCTACACCAGCTTTTTCAGCTAGAACTTTTAATGACCCAATAAAATCCAATCCCTCAAACTCTTGAACAAATGTAAATATGTCCCCCTTGGCATGACAACCAAAGCAATAATAGTTTCCTCTATCAGGAGACACGAAAAAGGAGGGCGTCTTTTCGTTATGAAAAGGACACCTACCTTTAAAGTTCGTTCCAGCTTTTTCCAACTTAATATAATTGGAGATAAGCGTAACGATGTCTATTTTTGATTTGATTTGATCTACTGAGGACATAGGAGAAATATTTAGATTAAAAACTCAAATCTGAATTGAAATACTTGTACCAAAATCTTCATAATTTGAATGAAATTCGATGTTGAGAGTTTGTGAATTCGAGGAGCCTTACAAGGTAGTAAGGTGACGAGTATTCGCAAATTCGAAACAAGAAGTTCGTCAAATTTGGAGATTTTTACTGATAGCGAGTCGATTCGTCGAATACCACTGGTCGTTCTGCTCTCATCTTCTTCACCATTTCCGCCTTACTACTTCCTTTAAATCCTGTTCCTGCTGGAATAAGTTTTCCTAGGATAACATTCTCCATTAGTCCCGCGAGTTTATCAGCATTTCCTCTAATTGCACTTCCTATTAGAATTCTAGTTGTGTGTTGGAATGATGCTGCTGATAGGAATGAGTGTCTTGATAGAGAAACATCTGTAATACCCATCACCACAGGCTCTGCTGTAGCAACTTCTTTACCAAGTTCTTTAACTCTAGCGTTTTCCTCAGCAAGTAAGTTTGCCTCTACGATATCTCCGACTATAAAGTCAGTATCACCTGAAGTTTTTATTCTCTTTCTTGAGAACATTTGTCTTACGATAGTTTCAATGTGTTTTCTTGAAACGTTTTCTCCTTGAAGCTCATATGGTTTATTGATTTCATGAATGATGTAATCAACTGTTTTATCTTTACCAGCATATTTGAATAGTTCATCAATATCTGCTGAACCATCAGTAATTAGATTTCCTTTTTTAATTTCTTCGCCAACTTTAACAAGTACAGTTCTGTTTAGAGAAGTAGAGTACTCGATTTGGTCTTTGTTCTTCTTTCTATCTTCTAGATCTGGAGTGACAACTATAACTTTCTCTTTATCTGTAACTCTTATTTCAGAAACAGTTCCAGAAACAGATGCCACAACGGCTGGATTCTTTGGTTTTCTCTTTTCAAATAGTTCTTCAACTCTTGGAAGACCTGAAACGATATCTCCAGAAACTGAAGCTGTACCTCCGGCATGGAATGTTCTCATCGTTAGCTGTGTTCCTGGCTCACCGATAGCTTGTCCTGCAACTGTTCCAACCGCTTCACCAAGCTCTACAACCTTGTTTTTACCTAGATCAGTTCCGTAACATTTTATACAGATACCATTAGGTGTTTTACATGAAAGTGGTGATCTTACAGTAACTGCTGTAACACCAGCACTCTCTATTTTTTGAGCATCAGCTTTTGAAAGCAGATGATCTTTTTTAAATAACACAGTTCCATCTGCCAAAGTAACATCAGCTGCTAGAAATCTTCCTTTTACATGTTTTGCAATTGGTGTCTCAATTCCTGAGATAGCGTGCTTATCAATAACTACACCTTCTTTTGTTCCACAATCTTCTTCAGTAATAATTGTGTCTTGTGCCACAACGAACATTTTACGAGTTAGGTATCCTGACTTTGCAGTGTTTAGCGCTGTATCAGTAAGACCCTTTCTAGCACCGTGAGTAGTAATAAAGTATTCAAGTGGTGTTAGTCCTTCTTTAGAACAAGAAATGATTGGGAACTCAATAGTCTCTCCAGCAGTATTTGTAATAAGTCCTTTCATACCTGCCATCTGAGTAATGTTACCCATTGAACCTCTAGCTCCTGAAAGTACCATGTCTCCTACTGAGCCATTTTGTGGAAGAGTGTCAGGCATTATTTTTTCAACTTCAGCCTTAGCACCGTGCCATACTTCAATAGTTTGTCTTAGTCTCTCTTCCTTTGAGATAAGTCCTGCTTCAAAGTGACCCATTATTGCTTCTGTTTTTGACTTTGATTTAGCAACAATATCTTTTTTACCTTCTGGAATAATCACATCATCAATACCCCATGTAACCCCAGAATGCGTTGCGTATTTGAATCCGAAAGCTTTTATCTTGTCGATAATAGTAGGCACGTTTTCAATACCATATTTTTCTGTTAGATCATCTACAAGTGAAGTTGTTTTCTTTTTATTTATTTCTGTGTTTATGAAAGGATAATCCTTTGGCAATACTGAGTTAAACAATAGTCTTCCAACTGTTGTTTCAAAAAGTTTACCTCCGAATTGAGAATACTTTTCTGAGTCACTTGGTAGAACTTTGATTTTTGCTCTGAAAGAAACTTCACCCAAGTCGTACGCCATAATAGCAGTGTTAGGACTTTGGAATATTTTACCTTCACCTTTTTCACCAGTAATTTCTTTTGTCATCCAGTAACAACCCAAAATAATATCAAGCATTTTTGCAGACACTGTTGGATCACCAGAACCAGGTTTCAAGATATTTTTATCCGCCGCCATAATCTCTCTAGCTTCTAGTTGAGCTTCATCAGAAAGTGGTACGTGTACCGCCATTTGATCTCCGTCGAAGTCTGCGTTAAATGCAGAACATACTAGAGGGTGTAGTTGAATAGCATCTCCTTCAATAAGAATAGGTTTGAAAGCTTGAATACCTAGTCTGTGTAGAGTAGGAGCACGGTTTAGTAGAACATATCTATCTGCAATGACTTCTTCAAGAATAGCCCAAACCTCAGGGATACCGTCTTCAATAAGTTTACTTGCACCTTTTATGTTGTATGCAAATTCTCTTTTTAGTAGTTGTGAAATCACAAATGGTTTGAACAACTCAAGTGCCATATGTTTTGGAAGTCCACATTGGTTTAGGTGTAGATCTGGACCCACAACGATAACTGAACGTCCTGAGTAGTCCACTCTTTTTCCAAGCAAGTTTTGTCTGAAAATTCCTCTCTTTCCTTTTAGATTATCAGCCAAAGATTTCAATGCTCTTCTTTGAGATTGATTTAAAGCAGATTGTGCTGAACCGTGTCTTATTGAGTTGTCGATCAAAGCATCTACAGCTTCTTGTAGAATTCTCTTTTCATTTCTTAGAATCACATCTGGAGCACTAATCTCTTTTAGTTTCTTAAGACGATTATTTCTGTTTATTACTCTTCTGTATAAGTCATTTACATCAGAAGTAGCATATCTACCACCATCAAGTGGTACCATAGGTCGCAATGCTGGAGGTATAACTGGAATAGATGTAAGGAACATCCACTCAGGACGAATGTTTGAGTTTATCATTGAACTCACCACACTTATTCTTTTGTTTACCTTTGGAGCTTCTAGTGCGCCTGCCTTTGCAAGTTCCTCGTTTAACTGTGAAAGAAGTTTTTTAAGATCAATTTTCTTAAATATATTGTATATCGCTTCAGCACCAATACTCGCCTCAAACATTGTGCCGTATTTCATTCCAAAGTTATAGTATTCTATTTCATCCAATACTCTTCCTTCTTGAATAGAGTCAATATCTCTTTTTGCAGAAAGCAACATCTCTTTTAGCTTTTCTTTTGTCTTCTCATCTTGAAGAGATTTTATTTTAGCTTTGTATTCTGAATCCAAATCTTTCAAGTATCTTGTTCTATCTTCTTCAGAAACTTTTGTAACAATGTATCCAGCAAAGTAGATAACTTTCTCAATGTCTGTTACAGGGATTCCAAGAACTAGCGCAATTCTACTTGGCATAGATTTAAGGAACCAAATGTGAGAAACAACAGTTGCTAACTCTATGTGACCCATTCTCTCTCTTCGAACAATTGATCTTGTGATTTCAACTCCGCATTTTTCACACACAATTCCCTTGTATCTTATACCTCTATATTTTCCACAGTAACATTCAAAATCTCTATCTGGACCGAAAATCTTTTCATCAAACAGACCACTTTTTTCTGATCTTTGTGTTCTGTAGTTTATTGTTTCTGGTTTTGTAACCTCACCGAAAGACCACTCCTTAATTCTTTCAGGAGAAGCTAGTTTCAGTGCTATTGTTTCAAAATCATTTGTATCTTGGTTTATTCTTGTTTTCATATTTTTTGTATTTAGAGAGTTAATATTACTGTGCATTTTGCTTGCCATTTTCTAGTAATTCTTTCGACCCTCTTTTTACTTGAACATCAAGAGCCAATCCTCTTAGGTTGTTCATCAAAACATTAAATGATGCTGGAACATTCAATTGTGTGATTGGTAGACCCTTTACTATTGCATCAAACGCTGCTGAACGTCCGACAATATCGTCTGATTTAATAGTTAGAATTTCTTGCAATGTATGAGCAGCTCCATGTCCCAAAAGTGCCCACACTTCCATTTCTCCAAATCTTTGTCCTCCGTTTTGAGCTTTACCTCCAAGTGGTTGTTGTGTGATAAGAGAATATGGTCCGATTGATCTCATGTGAATCTTGTCCTCTACCATGTGGTGCAGTTTCAATATGTACATGTATCCAACCGCAATATCTTGAGCGAATGCTTCTCCAGTTCTTCCATCAAATAGTTTCATCTTTCCTGTTCCACTGTATCCTGCTTTAACAAGCTCTTCTTTTATTTCCTCTCCAGTTGCTCCTGCAAATGGTGGAACTATAGCTTGATAACCTAAAGTATTCGCAGCCAAACCTAGGTGAAGTTCTAGGATCTGTCCTAGGTTCATACGTGATGGCACTCCAAGTGGTGTCAAAATAACATCAATAGGTGTTCCGTCTTCCATGTATGGCATATCTTCTTCAGGTAAGATACGTGAAATAACTCCCTTGTTTCCGTGTCTTCCAGCTAGTTTGTCTCCAACTGATACATTTCTAAGTTGTGCAACTTCGATGTGAATTCTTTTTATTATTCCAGAATCTAGTTTGTCTCCCTTTTCTCTGCTGAATACTTGAACTTTTATAACTCTTCCTCTCTTGCCTCCCTCCATTCTCTTTGAAGTATCTTTTATGTCGTGAGCTTTCTCACCGAATAGTGATCTAAGCAATCTCTCTTCAGGAGTTAATTGTGTCTCACCTTTTGGAGTAATTTTACCCACTAGAATATCTCCAGGTCTTACCTCAGCTCCAACTCTTACAATTCCGTCTTCTGCTAAGTTTTTAAGTTTAGCTTCACCAACGTTTGGAATATCGCATGTTGTAACTTCTGGACCTAGTTTTGTGTCTCGAACATTTACTACGAACTCATCTATATGTATAGATGTAAATTTACTATCTTTAATAACTCTTTCAGAAAGAATAATAGCATCTTCATAGTTTGAACCGCTCCATGACATGAAAGCCACCAACATGTTTTGTCCAATAGCTGATTGTCCGTTTACAGAGGCACTAGTATCTGCCAAAACTTGTCCCTTCTTTACTTTGTCTCCAACATTAACTGAAGGTCTTTGGTGGAAAGCTGTAAAACCGTTTGTTCTAGAGAATTTAATAAGTATGTGTTCTTTCTCTTTACCCTTACTATTTTTAACAACAACCTTATTTCCATCTGCATGTGTTACTGTTCCATCTTCCTCTGCAATAACCAATCTTCCTGTATCTTTAAGTGCATCAGCTTCCATACCAGTAGCAACAAGTGGGGCTTCAGGCACAATACAAGGAGTTGCTTGTCTTTGCATGTTTGAGGCCATCAGTGCTCTGTTTGCTTCATCGTGGTTTAGGAAAGGAATCATTGAAGTAGCAATAGAAAAGGCTTGGTTAGTAGCCACATCTATATAGTCTACTTTCTCTCTACTTATTGTTGCTGGTTCACCCTCGATTCTAACCTCAACTTCACTTGAAATTATTTTTCCATTTTCATCTATAGGTGTCGCAGCATGAGCAATAGCAAAACCTTCTTCCTCAGATGCATTCATGTATCTGATCTCATCTGTAACTTTTCCATTTTTAACCTTTGCATAAGGTGTTTCAATCATTCCAAAACTATTGATTCTTGCATATACAGACATACGCAATACAAGACCGATGTTTGGACCTTCCGGTGTATGGATTGGACACAATCTACCGTAGTGAGATGTATGCACATCACGCACTTCGAAACCTGCTCGAGTTCTGTTTAATCCTCCTGGACCTAGAGCTGAAAGAGTTCTTAGGTTTTCAATTTCTGCAACAGGATTTTCCTGTGTCATAAATTGTGAAAGTTGGTTTGTTGTAAAGAATTCTTTGATTCTTGCTTGTAGAGGTCTTGGAGCAACAAATTGTACAGGCAAAGTAACATCTGTCTCTATAGTAGACATTTTGTTTTGAATGTTTCTTTTTATTTGTGCAATACCTTTTCTGATATTCTGTTGGAACAACTCTCCTACAAATCTAACTCTTCTACTTCCCAAGTGATCAATATCATCAGCTTGTGCATTAGGAGTATTGTTTAACATTGCTACATGAGAAATTATAGTAACAATATCACCAACTGATACAGTTTTTCTCTTCAATTCCTTGTCATCCATAGGCAAACCAAATCTTTTATTGAATCTGTGTCTTCCTACTGGTGATAAGTCATATCTTTCTGGATCAAAAATAGAATTCACGAATTCTTTTGCATTTTCTGCAGTAGCAAGGTCACCGTCACGTAGTCTTTTGTGTATATCTATATACGCTTCGTCTATTGTTTTTGTGTGGTCTTTAGCTAGGGTTTTCTCTATTGAAGCTTTTGCAAACTCGTCTTTTGCAAATAGCTTTTTTATCTCTTCGTCATCTTTTACTCCAAGCACTCTAAGTAGTGTAGTACCAGCAAACTTTCTCTTTCTATCTATTCTAACTGATATAACTCCTTCACTATCTGACTCTATCTCAATCCAAGCACCTCTTGATGGGATTATTTTAGCTCCAAAGAAGTTTCTTCCTTTTATTTCTGTAGCAGTAAAAAATACTCCATAACTTCTAGCTAGTTGTGGAACAATTACTCTTTCGATACCAGATATAATAAAGGTACCGTGAGATGTCATAAGTGGGAAATCAGCCATGAAGATTTCCTGCTCTTTTTCTGTACCAAGTATATGATTTTTTAGTCTAACCTTAGCTTTAAGTGGAGCCTCATAAGACAACTTGTTGTCTTTTGCATAGTATTCATCATACTTTGGTTCTGATAGCTCAAAACCAGTAAAATCTAATGTAAACTTTCTACCTGAGAAATCTTTTATTGAAGAAAATTCTTCAAATACCTCTTTGAGACCCTTTTCAATAAGCCATTTAAATGACTCTACTTGAGGCTCTACAAAGTTAGGTGTAGGAACTAGAGGTTTTTTATAGCGACTAAAAAACTTCTGTGGACGAGCAGTTGTTGTATTCATTTTTTATAATATTAAAAACTAAACCCTAACTTCTAATAATTAAACAAACAAAACGAACCATCCTCATTTCTTTAGATGGTTTTCTCTACGCTATTCAATTTTTAGAGATTGAAATGCAAAATAGTAGAGCGTAAAACTTTTAAACCCTGACACAAAACCCTAGAATCACCTCGCCTCTCTCCATAACTCAATCATGTGAAGCTAATCCAGAGTATATGTCAATAGGTATTTTTTGTCAACAAAAGTCAACATAGTTATCCACATACTACTAACATTGGGTTTGACGACCGAGAGAGGTTTCTAGTTTGACTCATGCCTAATGTGTAGTATCTTATTATAAGACCTGTTCCAAGGAGAAGTATCGATGTGCATCGGACCAGATAGCAGTACCCCGTTCCAAGACAAGCTCGCACTACACAAGCCCACTTACAGTGTAGTCCCGGGAGCCCACAAAGCCGAAAGGCACGTTGTCGTTTTTGAAACGCCCAAAGGCGATATTGTTGTCGCCAAAGCAAACAGCCGTGAACGAGCTGCCAAAAAGGCTCTGGAACAACTGGAAAGTGCAAGCTAGATACCTTCACAACAAAACACCCCGCAATTCGGGGTGTTCGTTTTTTTTATATAAAGTATATAACTGCAGATATGAGTGTGAGTGCTATGAGACTCTGGGCTGAGTTAATCCAAACCAGTTTCCAGTCTTTTCTCTCCCATATTCCAGCATTAGCGTATATTGGAAAACTAAAACCAAGCCAAACAACGAGAAGCATTTTCCATAGATCAAAGTATCCACTTGTAAGTAATTGAGGGGCTAGCCAGTACACCACACCAACAATGAGTAAGTTTGAAAGAAAATTCAGGACTAGAGGCTTTTTCATTCCCATATTTTTATACTTTTCTTCACTTGCAGGGTTGAAATCCATTAACTTCGCCCACTTTTTACCAAACAAAACTGTAAACCAGAACGCTCCGAAAACAAATGCAAGTACTGACGCTAAAATTATACTTAACATAATATATTATTTAGTTATTAATTTTTAACTTCTGTAAATGTTACCCCACTTGGAAGTGTAAATTTTGATGCATCCACACTCCATGCCTTACAATCATAGTCACCGATTTGTTCAGCATTAAATGAATATTGTCCCGATGTTCCAGTAGAAGTATCTCCACTTCCTCCAGTACTTACCGGTGCTTTAAAGCCTTTTCCAGGCATCATACTAGACCATGTGTAAGTATATTTATCTTTAACAATAAAATATGTATCCACATTCATGCCGGCAACACTCGTATTAAAGTCTCCTCTAATATTTCCTTTGTCTATATATACCGTTCCCTTACTATCAATTCCTTCAACGGATTGGTTTACAGTACAAACATATGATCCACCTTGTTTAAGAAAAGCATCAAAAGACATCTTCTTTCCAGAGTTTTCTTCCGTAGGTGTAGATGGATTAGGTTCACCCACAGCAATAGAATTCTGAGGGTTTTCTCCAGTACTTGCACTTTCATTGTTGCCCATAAAGAAGAAAGCCCCTCCTATAACAACTACAACACCCAATACCCCAGCAATTATTTTGTTATTCATTTTGTTTTTAATGGTTTAATAATCCCCTATATTATACTCCTGTAGTTTTACCTTTAAAAGCCCCTTCAGAAATGAGGAGTTTTAACTTTTTCTCAGAACCCCCTCGGTTATAGTCTCCAATTTTACCATCCGAACGTATGACACGATGACAAGGAACTGTTTTATCAAAATTATTTTTCATAATACTCCCTACTGCCCGCGAAGCACCTGGACTTCCAGCATATTTTGCAACCTCACCATAAGACATGGTCTTACCTTTTGGTATTTTTCTTACCACCTCTTTTACCCGTTCTGCAAATGTTTTAATTTCTATTTTCATATTTGATAAGCATTACTAAATCTGCGATACATATATTTTATAGCGCATCCCGGAATCCGTGAAAAGACGAGGGCGAGGAAAATTTTCAACAGAAAATTATTCCGGCGATAGAAAATATATGTAGAGCAGAATTTCTATATCCTATTAAAGTTTTCTTGCATCATATGCCCAATGTAGTACTGCCTGTCTTTGTTTTGTGTGACAAGAATAATCTCCAGGTGAACAGTTTAATGTTATCTGTGCTATATGTCTTCTTATTGCCTTCCAACGTTTCATTTGTCTTTCATCATCACTTGTCCTTCTGCCCATATAGTAACGACAATACCACTCAAACCATCCGCGTGGATCTTGCTCGTTTATCCATCCCTTTTTTTGCCACACAGAAAGAGGTTGGCTAGCATTAACTCCAAAAAAATTTATTTTTGGATCATGTTTCTCGCTGCACAACTTTGCTTTGGTCCACCAATCTTTTGGGTATTCATCAGTTTTAGCCACATCTGTCATATACTTTCCACCAAAAACTCCTAGTACTAGCATTTGTTTTGGAGTCAACTCTGGTTTAAAATCCTTATGAAAATTCTTACCCATAGGCTCAACTAGTTCATAAGTGTAGCCCTTCTGCATTTTGTTGTTAACTTTTACTTTTTTCATTAGATTACTATATCAAATATCTTATTTTTATTTGTAAGCCCCGATACCAATACTACTTGTGACTTTGAAACATCAAAATAGTCTGCCAGTAGTTCTGTCACAGCTTTATTTGCCTTACCATCGATAGGTGGTTCAGTTGTATAAACAAAATATGTGTCTTGTTCTTGTTGTACAAAGGGTAATGGCGTTTGCATCGCCTTGATGACCATTGATTTTTTAGAATTGGGTTTTGCCTTAACAGTTATTCTCATGAAATTTTAAAACTTAATTCAATTATATCACCTTCAGAAATTTCTTCCTTTTTTCTCACGATTTTTTTGATTGAAATAAGATAACCAAAATCCCCCTTTGGATTTCTATACGGAAAAAGTGAAGTTCCCCATTTAGTGTTCCCAACTTTTACAACAACTTTTACCATACCCTTACCATACTTTTCCCTTATTTCATTACTTATCTTTTCTGGAACATTTACAAAATGCCAGCCACCTACACCTGGCCACAGCCATACACCAGCCTTAAACCTATAAATCTTTTTCATTAATATTTTCTGATAACGCCACGCACTATCGCTGCTATCTTAAGGTCGTATGCTGGATATATCGGTGCATAGTTTTTGTTAGCGGGTTTTAGGTAAACTGTATTTCCCTTTTTCTTAAAATATTTCATTGTCCAACCTCCATCTACTTCTGCAATGACTATATCGCCGTCTTTTGGATCTCCTCTTCTTTCAACCAAAACTAAATCACCTTCACGAATACCTTCATCAATCATTGAATCTCCCTTCACTTCTAATAAGTAAGTTGAGTTTTTGTTTCTGCCTATTAAGTATTCATCTAAACTGAGTGACTCGGTATTATCCTGATCAACAGTTGTAGGAATACCAGCTTCTACAAGACCAAGTAATGGAGTCTCGCCAAATATTTTTAGTGGAGTCAGTTTACCATTACTGTCTTTATCTACCACCTCATCTTCAACTAGTTTGTTGATGAGTTTATAAACAGCATTCTTAGATTTAAAACCAACTAGAGACATTATTTCTTTATAGCCAGGCATACGTCTGTTGGTTCTGTAAAAGGCCAGTATCTTGTCTCTATATAGTGAATATCTTTCGTCAGACATATTATTATACTAATGATAAATTTCTAAATGACCAATTAACCCTGTCCCTTTTTAAGTCCTCAATTCTTTTTAGTAAATATTTGTGTTCCTTAGCTTCTCTGCTGTATGACAAACCTCTTACTATCTTTCTATCAATAATATCATTTAATACTTGTAATTGTGCCCTAAGTGTTTTCTCTAAATTTAATTGTGTCATTTTTATAATATTAAATTAATAATTATTTAACCCTGGTTTTGTTATGTGTTTATTATAAGTGAACTAGAGTTCACCAGTCAACAAAACAATATATAAAACTGTGGAAAAGTACTATCCGAAAGAATAAATGAAAAATAACTACTTGACATTTTGTATATAATATGATAATATATTATATAAGGAGGTGCCCAATGGCACAGCAGATGATGGTTCTTTCGGATGGTCGTGTCCTCGTCCCGTCATTCGTCGACGGCGGTCGCATCAAGCAGATGCCCCAGCGTCGTATGACGGAACGGGACATCATGGCCAGGGTGAACTGGCTCGCACGACACGGCCGAGCCGAGGAAGCGGAGGAGCTCCGCCTCGCACAGATGAACTGAAGTTCATCGACCGAGAACAAAGGCCGACCCCCTACAGAGCGGGCCGGCCTTTTTCAATGCAATAAAAAACCACTCATCGTTGAGTGGTTTTTTATTTTTTATCTATCCTTTATCTTTTTTATTTTTTCTTCAAGTTTATTAATTTTCTTTTGTTTTTGTTCTTCACGCTTTTCTTCTTTCTTTTCTTTTTTATCATCATTTTTCGCAGGAGTTGATGTTGCATTACTATTGTTTGTCTTTGAAATATTTGCAAAATTCAAATTAGTTACTGATTTACCACTTAGTATGAGTACCCATCTGAAATCACTTGAAGTTTGTTTCCATCCTGTAGGAATTATTTCTTCTACTGCATAGATACCATCTGGAAGTGAACTGAATGAATAGTTTCCATTACTATCTGTTGTTACAGTTTTTGATATTGTATTTGTATTCCATCTAGATTTCCAATTCCACCATATTGATCTGTCATAAAGTTTTATTGTAACTCCAGAAATACCATTTTCACTGCCATCCTTAACTTTGTTTTTGTTCGCATCGTTAAATACTGTTCCTGATATTGCTCCACTACCTACTGGAACTGGGTTTGGCTCAGATGGAGAACCTATAACTGCAAAAGTTTGACATGTTCCAGTTGCACCTGAGTTAAATTGATCTCCAGAATATACTGCTTGGAAATATCTTGTCCCCACAGTATTAAATTGAATTGAATTAGAACTAGAAACTACACCATTTGAAACTGATTTAGTTCCTGCATCTACTTTGTCAGCAGTACAAGAGTTGTTTGTATAAACTGCATATGCGACTGTCCCTGTTGCATTTGCTGTAACTCCTGAAAGAGTAGCATTTTGAGAAACACTACCACCGACTGTTATTTGTGTATTTGAAAGTGTTGTGTTCACTCCAACAGTTCCACTTGTTGCAGTAAGTGAGACACAAGGACTTGTTGTAGATGCATACACATCACCTTGTCCTCCATAGAAAACCTTATAAGAAAGTCCGTTACTTCCAACTGTTGTGGTTGCAGAATTTGCCACCCCACTATCCAACAATACTCCTTGTTGAACTGAAGCTGTTCCAGAACATGTTGTATTACCATATAAACTAAAATCAACTGTTCCAAGAGCAACTGGTCCTGTACTAGAAGCTACAGTTGTTTGAGCTCTAACACTTGTACCTATTGATGCAGAAGTAATTGTAGAGTTACTTCCATTCTTTATTACAGTATCAACATTTGGTACTGTGGCAGCTAAAGCAGTTCCTGCTGTAAAAGAATATATAGCAACTACTATAGCTGTAAACATTACCCCCATTAAAACATTTCCACCCAATAAATTTTTTGTTTTCATTACTTTGTTAGAATTTAAAATTAATTAAGTACAGAAATACCCCGTACTGCCATATGTGACGACAGTTACGGGGTATTTATTACAGAAAAAAGTATTGACTAGTTACCTTGAATGATTTGTACTGTTCCGGCTTTCACTGCTCCTGCTGAAGGTGTTGCTGTGCTTGATACTGTAAATGCTGCATCTTTCATCACACTCATTCCCATCATTGGAGAAGCAGAATACATTTTTACATGACCCCTACCGTATCCAGCTTGCTCTAGGTATGCTTTCATTTCTCCAAATCTAACTCCCATTGAAAATATCCATGTGATTATAATTATTCCAAGTAGCCATCTAAGCAAGTTGTTACCTCGATAACCACACATATTTCCACACTCACCACAATATCCGTTTCCAGAACCACAAACATTGCACATATTTTTTTCTGCCATATTTAATATAAATTAATTTTAATATTTCAAAATATTATATCACAACAACTATTTTAGTATTTCTTTCAAAACTGGATAAACCCTTTCAGCAATTTTTTCATAACCCATATCGTTTGGGTGTATCTCATCTGACATATACCTTTTATCTAGAATGAGTCCAGACAAGACATTAGAAACAAATGCAGTGTTATATTTACTTGCAAGAATTTCAAAATCTTCATCAAAATTATCCTTGAGTAATCCTCCTCTAACTCCCAAAAGCAAAACTACGGCACCACGACTGTGAATATCTTCAATTATTTTACCTAAATTATTAAATGTAGTTTCTTTTGGAACCTTACGAAGATAGTCATTACCTCCAAGTAAAAGTATAACTACTTTTGGTTTATATCTATCGATTTCATTTAATCTACTTATCCCATCTGCAGTTGTGTTGCCAGAAACTCCTAAATTAACTATAGGTTTACCGATTTTTTTCGACAAGATTGTAACTAAATTTTTATTAGACGACGATGCTCCTACCCCCTGTATTAAACTATCTCCAAATGCAACAATATCCGTACCATTTGAGGGATAATTAGTATAATCATCTTTATTTAAAACAAAATAAAAAATAAGAAAAACACAAACAACTAGAACAAAAATGGTCAGAAAAATATTTCTTTTTACAAATTCATTCATACTTATCCATTAGTCCTACTTGGTCGCGGAGCTTTGCCTTTCATTTTTGGAGGCAGGCTTTGTCCCTTACCACTTTTCTTTGGTGTAGATTTTATAACCTTACTACTTTTCAAATCATTTAAATAATTTTTTGGCATGTAAAAATTATATCACAGTAAATAAGTTAAGGTCGGGCATGGTTAGCCCGACCTATTGCTTAGTTAACACTGCCGTTTGTTTTCAACTCAATGAGGTAGGGTTTGTCCCTTAAACTCCTATCGAGCCGATACTGTCTCTCTGCCCAGAAGGAAAAGTTTAGAGCCATCCTTCGCAAAACTTCTGCCCGGGAATCCTCCTTCTTTTGTGCTGAGATTTCAGAGGCCCACATATAAAACCTGGCACCATAATGACGATACCAGTTTATGTTGTGTCGATGCCTCATCCTACCCTTGAAAAACCCTGACATTAAAAGGATCTGGGACGCAACAGCCTCAGGACTAATTTCAACTTCCTCCTTATAACGTTTTGGATCTTTAAGCAAAATATTTTGCTCAAAAATGCAAGTAAGACTTTTGGGGCAAGGTAAATCCTCACCCTCATGACAACAAGAAACCTGTGTATGGTGAGCCAAAATGGATGCATTATAGAGCAATTCATCGCTTCTTGTGCCCGGCTCAACAACATCCACAAGTCCATCGATAAAAAACTGCAGGGCTCCTTGACGGTCAACTGCCAGAAATTCTCTAAGCGAAAATCCGTTCATGAGCACCCCCATCTACATTTATATTATATCTTTATCACAAATCTGCAATCTTTGTTTGGAATTTGCCCCAAGAACTTCTTACAGAATTTTTCCCTCTCTTCTCCTTTCATTAAATCTGGTGCAAATACTTTTATATTTAATGGAAAAAGTTCAAAAATAGTTTCTTTTTCTTTAAACTCCACTTTTACTCCAAGCCCAACTGTTGTGTCTCCAAAATTTTGATCAAAAACAAAATTGCCGAGTGAATAAAATATTGCCCTACCCTTGTACACTTCCATATTTTGCACAACATGTGGATGGTGTCCGAAAATAACATCTGCACCACTGTCTACAAGCCTGTGCGCAATCTCTATTTGGTTTTCGTTTGCAGAGAGCATATACTCCGTACCCCAGTGAATATTTACCACCACAATATCGTTTTCATTTTTTAATTTCCGCACCACTTCATAAAAACCGGATACAGGAATAGGCTGAACGGTTTCGTCCATACCGACAAATGCAACTTTCTTCCCAGAGATTACTTTTGTAGTATAACTTTTCTCATACTCTTTTTCTCCCATAAACAGAATGCCGGAAGAATTCAAATATCTAATTGTACTTTCATACCCTGGCATCAAACAGTCATAACTATGATTGTTGGCTATCGTAACTATATTTACGCCAATACTTTTAAGTATTTCCGTAGTACTAGGTGCAAACTGAAAGTTGTATGCTTTTTGTTGGCACAGACTTCTGTCCATTTCTACTATTGGACCTTCAAGATTTACAATAAATACATCACTTTTTAATAAATCTAAGTCCTTTTTTATATATTCAAATGGATCTCTCTTGCGATTCTCAATAATATTTCTTACACCCCTATCAAACATCACATCCCCAAAATTTAGAATTTTTACACTTGGCTCAGAAATAATTCTATCTAGGTTAAAAAAATAAATCCCATTTCTCTTTGGGTATAGAAAAATAAAAAGAGCTACCAGCAAAAACCCTAATAAGTAGTGTTTTTTCATATACTATTATTTTACCACTGCTTACAAAAATAACCTCGCTATACGAATCTTCAAATAACTTGGTTTTTTCTTCTTTTTTAATAAATAGTTATACACCGGACCAAGACTTGCTGTATCACAGACTTCAAATGCTTCTGTTATTTCCTCTAACTCACTTCTTTTCAATTCTCTTTTTAAATAATCGATATCTGGACACCTTCTTTCAGCTTTCAAATCCTCAATATGCGAAATAATAGTTTCCTCTTTAACACCTCTAGCCTTTGCAATGTCCTTTAATGGCTTTTGTTCTTCTAACATTTCTAAAGTTATTTCATGAGTACTTTTCTTCATCTCCTTTTCCTTCTTTTTTATTTTAATTTTTTCTTCAGGTTCAATCTTCTTCAGCCACTCCTTTTGTGCTTCAACTATCTCTTGTTTAGACATTGCTTTCAAATCATCAACGGCGTCCTGAGATTTATCTCGAAACTCTTCATCTTTTCTTAAAACTTCTGGAGAAACTTCTAATGACATCTGATTAAAACCTAAAAGTTTAATACCATCCAATGTTCTTACACGAGAAAGCGCAACATAACCCATACCTTTTACAAATGACTTCGACAAATCGACTTCCATAGCATCTAGAGACATTCCCTGACTTTTGTGAACAGTAATGGCCCAAGCAAGCCTCAGAGGCAACTGACTTATCTCCGCCTTCACTCTTCCTTCTTCTTCTATTTTCCAAGATTGTGGAGCAACTCCCAATTCTATTCCACTATTTGTAACCACAACTGGTGATCCAAAAGAATCAAACTCTTTTACTACACCCAAAGTTCCATTTACATACAAACCCTCTGGATGATTTTTGGTAAACATAACCCTTGCACCAACTTTTAATTCGAGTTCTTCCGGAGAAAGACAACTTTTTTTCAACGTTTCAGACAGTCCAGCTGAACCAGAACTAGTCATGTAATACTTTTTGGAAGTAGTGTTAATTAAATCCAAATGTTTCTTGTTCACAACATCTACATCTATATTATGAGTATAAAGTCTAGTGAACTCTGAAAAATTTTCTATATCCTGGTTTAATCTTGATTTCAACAATTCTAAAGTTCTACTAGAAACTTTATTCTCACGTATTTGATTTAGTATTCCTAAATAAGTGTTATCCTTTTGTCTATGTTGTTCAGATAAATAACATATAGTGAATTTAGCATTTCTAAAACTTTCTGACTTGTAGACAAACTCAGACTCTTTCTCTATATCAAATGACCCAAAACTAGAACGAGTAACTGGTGGAAGTTGAAAGAAATCTCCACACAAAATAATCTGCATACCACCAAAGGGTTTTTCATTTCTTTTCATTTGCCTACAAATCCAATCTATAAGATCTAAACGGAAGTCATGGAGCATAGAAACCTCATCAATTACTAAAACTTTTGTTTTGTTAAACCTTTTATATAAGTAAGGCCTTTCCATTAAATCATCAATGTCATAGTCAGAAAGTGTATCTTTGACTCCCAATCCTGACCAAGAATGTATTGTCATACCTCCTAAATGAGTTGCAGCTATACCAGTTGAAGCTGTGACGGCAACATCAACACCATGGGATTTTAGATACTGTACATAAGAATTTATTACATGTGTCTTACCTGAACCTGCAGGACCAGTAAGAAAAACATTTTTCCCCATTTTTAGTATATCTAGTGCCTGTGACTGTAGCATCCAAACATTGTACCAGTATGTGTTATAAAGCTAACAATTGACATAAATACATATTTAATATATAGTAATAATAGAAAGGAGGAGATTGTGACAAGAGAAGACAAGCTTCGAAGGTTCGCACTGAGTTACTTCGGACAGACTGAACTTGAGAAGATAAACAATCTCCTCAAGAAAAACCCTGGCAAGCTAGGCCTTCGCGTAGCTATTGCAAGACTACATGGTTGCCTAGACTCACTTGATTACCCTGAAAGTGCTTATGCACTTCGCAGAGTAAACAAGGAAAGGAAGAGACTTGAAAAGTTACAGGAACGACAGAGTAGAGTCCTCACTGTCAGCTTCGGGGAAATACTTCTTCGAGAAAACAAAAACCGCAAACCCGCCTAGGGCAGAAAACCTATCTGCTACTATGGTGGGTTTTTCTGTACAAAGTATAGTTTAATTTTTTTTACCCAACTTCCACTCCTCTATTTTTTTGTGATCTCCTGACAATAATACTTTTGGAACTCTATACTTCCTGCTTTTATATTCAAAAACCTCAGGTCTAGTGTAAACATCATGACTTGCTATCCTATTCTCTTCCAAAGAATCAAAATTTCCCAAAACGCCTTCTATTTGTCGTGATACTGAATCAATGTAAATCATTGCTGGTAATTCCCCTCCTGTTAACACAAATGGTCCAACGGAAATTTCTTCCATTTTAAATACTTTTTTTACACGAGCATCAATACCTTCATATCTACCGCACACTAGAATAAAATCTGTTACAGGAGTCTTACTTTTTTTTGTAATCTTCTTTGCATACTCTGTAGTAAACTGTTTTCCGCCTGGTGAAAAGAAAACTATTTTATATTTATTATTCTTTATTTTTTTTAATGCTTTCTCTATTGCTTTAATGACCGGCAAAGCTTGTATAACCATGCCCGGACCTCCACTGTATGGTTTTTGATCTACTCTTTTCCACTTGTCATCACTAAAGTCTCGAGGATTATAGAAATTTACTTTTATTTTTTTATCTTCGATACTACGTCCAATAATTGATTCATTTAGGTAAGAATCAAAAGCAGTTGGAAACAAAGTTATAATATGAAATCTCATTTAATATTTATAACACGATTTTTATAAAAGGTAAAGGGACGCAAAACGCGTCCCTTGTACACAAATTATGCTGCAATCGGAACAGACTTCTTCAGTTTGTACGCGTCATGTGCCTCTGTCACATTGTGAAGAAGTTGCGTGGCAATGTGCCAGTTAGACATCTCCTTTTCGCAAGAGTCACAGACAACCTGCCCGTGGTAAGGTTGTGCCATACCACAAGTACTCACAGGACAACTGATGTATCGAGGCATTGGACCTCACAATCTTTAATAAATTATATTCCTACTAAAAAAAGTTACAAACATTTCTGTTTATAACTTTTTTATTTTAAAAAGTATTAAGTCGTTATTATAGTTTTAAATCATTCATTGCATCATCTAGACTTTTAGTAGCAGATGTTGCTCTAGTCTCTCCCATAACACCCTCAGGCTCGTTTATCTTTAGGTTAACTCTAGAGTTATTTTTCATCCCAACAACTCGGAGTAGAGTTCTTATGGCTTTAGCTGTATTACCCTCACGACCAATTATTTTACCCATATCGTCTTTATTAACATCCAAAGTCATAAGCACACCCATTTCATCTACAGTTCTATTTATTTTTACATCTTCTGGCTTTTCAACCAAAGCTTTCACTACAAATTCCAAAAATTTTACATCATTTTCCATAGAGCGAATTCAGTTAATTTTAAAGTATTACAGTATTAATTCTATAATCAAAACTAAGAGTGGTCAAACAAGTTATCCAAATTATGCAGCAGGAGTTTCTGTAGGTGCTTCTGCTGGAGTTTCTACAGGAGCTTCTGATGTGATAGGAGTAGATGCTTCAACTGGAGCTGGTGCAGGAGTAGCTTCTACTGGAACATCTTTTACTATAGCTTTTTTAAGTGGTAAAACGTTAACTTTCTTTCCTGAAACTATTTTTTTATCAATTAGAAGATTGTGAACTGTTCCAGATAGTTGAGCTCCCTTTCCCATCCAGTAGTTTATTCTTTCTCCCTTGAATTCTGACTTTTCACCTCTTCTAGCGTCATAGTGACCCAATGTTTCTAAGTACTTACCACTTTTTGTAGAGTTCTTTGAGTCAGTCAAAACAAGCCTAAATGATGGCTCGTGCTTTCTACCCACTCTTTGTAATCGTATTTTCAACATGGGCTATATACTAACAGAACGAAGGAAAATGGTCAAATACGAGAAGATTTGTTAGTATATGGCTAATTATGAAAAAAGACTCCTTAATAGGGCCAATCACACTTAACACTAAAGGTGTTGGTTTTTTTGATCCTACCCCTGAAGAAAAAAACAGAGAAAACAATATTGAAATCCAACCCAAAGACATTAACCGTGCGCTAAACGGAGATACAGTTGAAATAGTTTTAACTGGTGAAAAAATAAAAAATAGAGTTCAAGGTAAAGTTGTAAAAATTATAAAAAGAGCGAAAGATGAGTTTGTGGGAGTTATAACAAAAAAAGATGGTAAAACTTTTGTAGTGCCAGATGACCAAAGACTTTATGTGGATATATTTCTCTCTGAAGAAGCTGGTGTGGCGGAGGGAGAAAAAGTATTGGTAAAAATCGTGGATTGGGACACACTTTCTGGTGAAATAGTAAAAGTAATTGGTAAAAAAGGTGAAAACAATACCGAAATGGAAGCGATAATACTAGAGAAAGGTTTCAGAATTGAGTTCCCCCATGCCGTAGAAGTGGAAGCGAATAGAATCAAGAGTGAATATAAAAATGGTTTTGAAAACGAAGTAAAGAATCGCAGAGATATGCGCGGTGTGACGACTATGACGATTGACCCTTTCGATGCCAAAGACTTTGATGACGCTATATCATTTGTTGATTTGGGAAATAACACTTTTGAAATTGGAGTACACATCGCTGATGTATCTCATTTTGTTACACCAGGTAGTGAACTTGATAGAGAATCAGAAAAAAGAGGTTTATCAGTATATCTAGTTGATAGAACTATACCGATGCTTCCAGAAGTACTTTCAAATGACCTATGTTCCCTAAACCCAAATGAAGATAAGTTCACTTTTTCTGCTGTTTTCAAAATGACAGGAGATGGTGAAGTATTGGAAGAATGGTTTGGTAGAACAGTAATACATTCTGATAAAAGATTTACATATGAAGATGCTAACGAAGTAATACTTGGCAAACAGGATGGACCCTTCCAAGCTGAACTTAGAAAACTAAATGAAATAGCAAAAAAACTTGAAAAGAAAAAATCAGATAATGGAGCGATGAGTTTTGATACTGAAGAAGTAAAGTTTGTGTTAGATGAAAAAGGTAAACCAATAAGTGTTTATAAGAAATCAAGACTTGATACACACAAACTTGTAGAAGAATACATGCTACTTGCAAACCGAGCTGTTGCGAAACATATTTTCATGTCTCAAAGTAAAGGGCTTAAAGGAAAACAGTCTGTATATCGTATTCACCCAACACCAGACAAAGACCGCATACAAGACTTAGCTATATTTTTAAAAGCTATGGGCTTTGATCTTAAAAACAAAGATGGTGCTGTGACTTCTAGAGATTTAAATGCACTTCTAAAAGAAGTAAAAGGTACTCCGAATGAAGATTTAATAAATACAGCAACTGTTAGAAGTATGGCTAAGGCAACATACTCAACCAAAAATATCGGACACTTCTCACTGGCGTTCGCCTATTATACACACTTTACTTCTCCAATAAGAAGATATCCTGATGTTTTAGTTCATAGATTTCTTGAAAGAGAGTTAAAAGGTGGGAAAATTGAAGTAGATGAGTATCAAAAATATGAAAGTATTTGTTTAGCATCTTCTGATTTAGAGAAAAAAGCATCCGATGCTGAAAGAGCAAGTATAAAATACAAACAAGTTGAATATATGCTGGACCACGTCGGAGAAGAATTCACTGGAAATATCACAGGAGTCACAGAATGGGG
>DAORIV010000002.1:44935-50512 GCA_035438705.1 Parcubacteria group bacterium | reverse complement strand
GTGGGACTCTTACCTTTTGTTGTCCTTCATCTGTATCAATAATTATGACTTCACTTTCAGGTTTGTTATCCATCCAGATCTCCAAAAACAAACTACCATTTTTTATAAAAAAGTCAAAAATGTATTTAAAAAATTCCGAAATCAAGTAAAGTTCAAGTTCTAAGGATTTTTGTTTGAGTTCAAGGTATGAGTGCTGATTGTGACTAAAATGTACAGATAGTACATTACAGAAACAAACGCAAGCGAATAACGAAGAAATCGAGTAAAAAACAAGAACTTAATTACTTGGCGACAGATAAAGCTTCTTCAAAAGCGACTGAAAGTAACTTTGATCCTCCACCACTTCCCATAGTCACACCATATAGTATTCCAGCTCGAGACATTGTTTCTCGATTGTGTGTAATCACAATAAGTTGAGAATACTTCGAGAGATTCTCTACCATATCTGCATACTTTTTAGAGTTTGCCTCATCGAGCGCTGCATCCGTTTCATCTAGTATGATAAATGGTGGTGGATTTACTTGTGATATTGCAAACAAAAGTGCAATAGAAGTCAGCGCCCTTTCACCGCCAGATAACATCATTAGCCCCTTTACTTTTTTCTTTGGAAGTGAAACCTCTATATCTATACCCTCTGCACCACTTTCATCAGATTCAAGTATTGAATCTGGATCATCCATATCTAGTAATACTTCTGTATCTTTTTTCCTTTTTTGAGGCAGTGTTACTTCAAGCCTTGCCTCTCCGCCACCAAACATCAAAGCGAAGTATTCTTTAAACTGCTTGTTTATTTTTTCAACTCCATTTTTAAACTCATTAGACAATTTTTCTTCCAAATCTTTAATCAACAATCCTAAAGAATTAGCTGAGTTTTCTAAATCAAGTAATTCTTTAGCTAGAAACTCATCTCTTTCTGTAGCATCTTTATATTCCTTCATGGTATCTAGATTACCAAGACCCCCTGAGTCTTCCAATCTAATTTTAATTTTCTCAATTCGTTTTCTTCTTTCTTCCTGCAACTCTCTACTCTCCGGAGAAATAGAAACATCTTGAAACTTCAATACATGAGTTCCGATAAGAGTTCCTAACTCAGCTAGTTCCATTTTAAAATTATCCTTAACTAATTTTAAATTATGTTCTTCTGAATTTATTTGCTGAATCTTAGAACGTATTTCTCCAGATTCTGCCATTATTCTAAATACAGCTTTTTCAGCATCCCTATTTGAGTCTTTCTCTTTTTCTATCTCATTCTTTAGATTGTTGTATTCTGTAGACAGTTTTTCTTCATTTTTTGTTATGTGGCCGAGCTTTTCTTCTATTTCCTTTCTGGAACTTTGTAAATTTTCTATATCTCTTTGTACATCAGCCACCAGAGACATCTCCACATTATCTTTGTTGTGTTCTATAAAATTCACCACAAGTAGATGCACTTCATCTAAAGCTCGTATCAAGACCTCCACACTGTCAGACTGTTTCGCATCTTTTATTTTGTTTTCAATTTTGACGGACAAATCTTCTACTGAAACAAGTGGAACTGTTTTATGTTCTATAGACTTTGCTATTTCCTCCTGCTTTTTTACCATTTTTACAAGGGAATTTATTTCTCCATCTAATCTCCCGAAACTTCTATACAACTCATCTTTCTCATTTCTTGTTTTATGTAAATCATTTTCAAGATCAATAAGTCTCTGTGATAAACCGTCTTTGTTTTTTGCGTTTTCTAAAATTTCCTTAGCCTGATTTAGCTCACTTTCAAGTTCTTTTTCCTTTTTAAGTAATGGTTCTTTATGTGTATTTATTTCTTGTTCAGTAGTTTTTATATACAAATCTTCACGTTTACAGTACTCCAGCGCTTCTTTCTGAAGTTCCTCTTTCATCGCAATAGCCTTTTCTACTTTTTCTACTTGTTTTTTTAGAAATTTAATATGTGGAGCTATTTCTCTACGCAGAGACTCGACTTTATCTATATTCTCTTTAGTTTTCTGCAACTTCTTCTCACTTTCAACTTTTTTATAATTATATATTTTTAGTCCCAAAGCATCTTCAATCATCCCCTTTCTATCTTTTGGTGTAGAATTTAGAATTCTATCTGCTTCTCCTTGAGAAATAATATGATGCCCACTTGAGCCAATGTGAGCAGATGCTAAAAGTTCTACTACATCTTTCAGTCTAACTTGAGTTCCATTAATAAGATATTCATTCACTGAATCTCTGTGTACAACACGTTCAATAGTAACCTCATCAAAATCAACTGGTAAAAACTTGGAAGTATTATCAAATGTAACTCTTACACTGGCTCTGTTTCCTCTCGGTAAATCCCCAGCACCATTAAAAATAAGATCTTCACCCTTCTTACCTCTCAAACTTTTTATTGACTGTTCTCCCAACACAAAACGAAATGCCTCGGCGACATTAGATTTACCTGAACCATTTGGACCAACTATTGCAGAAACTTTGGAGTTAAACAAAAGCTCGCTTTTCTTAGCGAAAGATTTAAAACCATTCAGTTCAATACTCTTTAGATACATAATTAATTCTTTTTTATTATATCAAAATGAAAATTTTTTTTCTTTGTGTTATATTCCTAGTGGGAGGCTATTGAATTGAGGAAACCAAGAAGAAATCGAGATGGTGTAAGTGTAACCTACAAAAGAGGTGTCGATCTCTGTCTAAGAAAACATCCAGAAATTTTTTACAAAATTCTGGTGTACGGCAAGGGTAGAAAAAGATCAGGCCCGCCATGTGATGAGTGTAGGCATGAAGCTATTCGAGAAAACAAAAGGCTTATCAAAAAAGAAACGATGCCGTGGCTTCGAAAAGAAAAAAGAAAGAATGCAGAGACTTTACTAACATAGCAATAATTAAAAAGGACGTAAGTCACAACTTACGTCCTATTTATTTACCAATTTTTAATATTTAGTGCCTCCTCTGCAGCTTCTTGCTCAGCATCTTGTTTAGATTTCCCTTCACCAGTAGCAATCAAATCTTTTCCTATATAAACACCGACTGTAAATTTTTTATCGTGATCAGGGCCTGACTCCTTTATGGTTTTATATGCTGGTGTAATACCTTCAAACTCTTGAGCTTTTTCCTGAAACAAACTCTTGCTATCAACATGACCTTTATTTGAAATAATATCTTCAATCATATGAGTGAAATTTATTTCTATAAACTCATGAGCTTTTTCCATACCTTGATCAAGATAAATTGCACCAATTAGCGCCTCTAATGCATTTGCCAATATATATTGTCTTGCTCTTCCAGTATCCTTACTTTCCCCCTTAGATAAAAGCAAATAGTTGCCCATGTTAAGACTGGTCGCTATCGAAGCACAAGTATCTGCATTAACTAAAGCTGATCTATATGCTGTCATTTCCCCCTCAGCTTTATTTGTATATTTCTTGTATAAAAAATCTGTGATGACTAGCTCCAAAACTGCATCACCCAAAAACTCCAATCTTTCATTGTGAGATAATCCTGAGTTTCTATTCTCATTTATATATGAACGATGAACAAAAGCTTGTTTCAGAAGCTCTTTGTCTTTAAACTCTATTCCTATATTCTTTTGAAAATCATTTAAATCTGGTTGCATATGATTTAATTTAAAACCTCTTCCTCCATGTGACTTTTTTGGAAACAGAATAATTTTCTGCTGAAAATTTTCTTCGCGCTCACCTTTTCACGGGTTCCGCGATGTTCCAAAAAAATCACATGTCAACGAGGTTCCTATTTCTTTAATAAAATGTTAATCGCCTTAGTAACTAGTGGAAGAATATCATTATAAAAGTTTAGGTCAAGTATATCTGCCAATTTGAACCATTTTGCATCATCTAGACCACCCTTCTCTTCTCTCACTATATCTGTAAATTTTGATTCAGCTAAGAAGAATTCTACGTGCTTTTTTATCTTACCTTTCTCTGGATGGTAAGCAATATATTCGTTCTCTCCCAATCTTTCTTTGATTTCCACATCCAAACCTAATTCTTCCTTGATTCCTCGTATTGTTCCTTCTTCAATAGTTTCACCCTTTGTCTCTTCTGTATTTCCTATTTTACCCTTAGACAATGTCCAGCGTCCAAAAACATCATGAACCAAAGCTAGATACACTTCTTCACCATCACGAGCATACACCACAGCACCTCCCAAGTTTTCTACAGCAACCGGAGCTCCAGAAAAATTTTTATTTTTCTTTTCTTTACTAGTTTCTTCTTTGCCTGGCTCTCCAAGCTCTTTATATACAGCACCCAAAACTCCGTTAACAAATTTAGAGGAAGTTTCCCCACCAAATGTTTTAGACAATTCTATTGCTTCATTTATAGCAACTTTAGGTGGTACTTGTGAACGCTCACCAAAAAGTAGCTCGAAAAGTCCGAGTCTGAGGATATTCCTATCCATCACTGATATTTTATCAATAGGCCAGTCTGGTGCTGCTTTTTCAATTATCAAATCAATATCTTTTTGTTTTTCTAAAACACCCTTCATGAGAGTTTCCATGAATGGCAGATCACCCCCACCTGGAGCAAATTCTTTTACATCACGATTAAAAATATCTAGAGCTTCTTCTTTTGTTTTTGCATTAAAATCCCACTCAAACAGAGATTGTAGAACTATTGATCTGGAAAGGTGCCTGTTTGCCATATAAGAACTATATTACTAATAGTATAGAACAAATGAAATAAAATACAAATATTTAAATTTAATTAATTAAGAAAAAACCTCCGTTTGGAGGTTTATCTTCCTTCTTTCTTAGAAGCCTTAGCTTTCTTGGCCAACTTCTTGGTCATATCAATAACAGTTCTTCCTTTGTATTGACCAGTAACAAGACTAGCTCTATGTCTTAGGTGAGGAACACCTGTATTTTTATCCATAGTTACAGAAGGCTTCTCAAGTTTGTGGTGAGATCTTGTTCTGTTTCTCTGGCTTTTTGTATGTCGCATTCGTACTACCATAGTGGGAATATAGTACCTTAAAGCCTGATAAAAATCAACTATTAAATATGTTTTTACAGAAACTGAGTCTGTGGACCTTAGAAACGCCATGTTTCTGTATGGCTTTCCTATGTTTAGCTGTGCCATAGCCCTTGTGTATTTGTAGACCATACTCTGGGTACTTTTTACCTATTTTTAGCATTAACTCATCTCTAGAAACCTTAGCTAATATTGAAGCCCAAGCTATTATTTTCTCTTTTTCATCACCTTTTATAATTGTTTTTTGTTTGAATCCCTCTGGAGCTTTTAGTCCACCATCCAACAAAACCTCTGTATTTCTTTGCTTAATTTTTAAATTTTTAAAACCATCTTTTATACCTTTTTTAATTGCATAAGAAATTCCTTTTGTATCTATGATTGTATTTGAAACATGAACTACAGAAAAATTAATTACTTTCTGTTTTTTCAGTTCCTCTAAAACTTTTACATATTTTTCTCTATCTTTTTCCTTTAACTTTTTACTGTCTTTTCCAAGTGGTGGTAATTTTTTATTATTCTTAAGCAACTTATATTTTTTTTCCTCACAGACAACAACCCCGACTGTAACAGGACCAGCAAGAGGCCCCCGCCCGACTTCATCTATACCAAC
>DAORIV010000002.1:0-44835 GCA_035438705.1 Parcubacteria group bacterium | reverse complement strand
CCCCGACTGTAACAGGACCAGCAAGAGGCCCCCGCCCGACTTCATCTATACCAACTATAAATTTCATGCAATAACTCTAGCAATTTTTCAATATAACGACCACCAAGCACCCATGCTATAATCCTTAAATATGGCAAAATTTATCCACCTACATACCCACTCTCACTTCTCTTTACTTAATGCCCTGCCTAAAATAGACGAGCTTGTAGATGAAGCTATTAAAAATGAGATGCCTGCTTTGGCACTCACAGATAATGCAAATCTATATGGAGCCATAGAGTTCTATCAGTACTGCAAAAAGAAAGGTGTTAAACCTATTATCGGAATAGATGCATATGTTGCATATAGATCGCGGAATGATAAACAAAGCGTAGATAAGGAAAGATATCGATTGGTATTGTTAGCCAAAAATGATGCTGGATATAAAAACTTAATAAAACTTGTAACCCTTGCTCACATGGAAGGTTTTTACTATAAACCTCGTGTAGACAAAGAATTATTAGAAAAACATAGCGAAGGCCTTATAGCCATAATTCCATCTTTTTCTTCTGACATACTTCAATCACTAAAACTTGGAAACCTTGAACAAGCCGAGGAAAGACTTTCGTGGTACAAAAAAACATTTTCTCAAACTGAAGATGGTGAAAATTTGTATTTTGAAGTAACTCACCACCCAGAAATGGAAGGTCATGAAGACAATATGAAAAAAATAGTAGAGTTTGCAAAAAAAACTTCTACTCCACTTGTAGCTGCTCATGATGTTTACTATTTAAACAAAGAAGATCGTACTGCCAGACAAACACTTCTTGCGGTTCAGTCACAAAATGACGAAAAAATAGAAATAAAAGAAGAAGATTTTTCTTTCATCAACCAAAAGCATGCTGAAAAGTATTTTAAGAACCTACCTGAGGCCATAGAAAATACTGAAAAAATTGCAGATAGATGCAATTTGGAAATTTCTATTGGTAAATGGTTTCTACCAAACTATGTGGTACCTAGTGGGCTTTCTTATGATGATGAACTCCGGCGCATTACCGAAGAAGGTATTGAAAAAAGAAAACTGGAGAAAACTCCTGAACTTCTCGAAAGAATGAATTATGAGCTAAAGGTTATTTCCGACAAAGGATATTCACCATACTTTTTGGTGGTGTCTGATTTGCTTCACTATGCTCATGATCATGGAATCCTAACAACTATTAGAGGTTCAGTTGCTGGATCTCTGGTTACCTATCTTGCTGGTATTACCAACGTAAACCCTATTGAATACCTACTTCCGTTTGAAAGATTTCTAAACCCAGACAGACCGAGTGCTCCCGATATCGATATGGATTATGCCGATAACCGTCGCGATGAGATGATTGACTATGCTCGTAGCAAGTATGGCATAGATAAAGTAGCTCAAATAGGTACATTCGGTACCATGGCAGCGCGCGGTGCGGTTCGCGATGTAACTCGTGCTATGGGTTTTCCATACAGTCTAGGAGACACAATAGCCAAACTAATACCCATGGGACAACAAGGTTTCCCAATGACAATAGAAAGAGCACTGAAAGAGGAGCCTGACTTAAAAAAACTATATACGAGTGAAAAAGATGTAAAAACAATCATTGATATGGCGAGAAAAATTGAGGGTTGTGCTCGTCACATCTCAGTGCATGCTGCTGGTGTTGTTATCTCACCTACTCCACTAACTGACTACACCCCTCTGCAGTACGATACCAAAGGCGATAATAAAATAATCACACAATTCGACATGGGTTCTGTTGGAGAAGATGGAGTTGGACTACTAAAATTCGATTTCTTGGGAATAAGAAACTTGTCCATTCTTGCTGATGCTGTTAAAAGAGTAGAAAAAATTCTTGGAATTAAAATTGATATAGAAAATGTTCCAGTAGATGACAAAAAAACTTTTGAAATGCTGGCTCGTGGAGAAACTGAAGGATTATTTCAGCTTAACGGAGATGGTATGACTAGAGCACTCATGGAACTTAAACCAACAGTAATCCACGACATTAATGTTATGGTGGCGCTATATCGTCCTGGTCCAATGGATAACATTCAGGAATACATAGCCAGAAAACACGGTAAAAAACCAGTTACATACATGCACCCAAAAATGAAAAACTTCTTGGATAAAACTTTCGGAGTGCTTGTGTACCAAGATGACTTGCTCTACACCGCGATAGAAGTTGCAGGATACAACTGGGGTGAAGTAGACAAGTTCCGTAAAGCTGTGGGTAAAAAGATTCGTGAAGAGATGGCGAAGCAACACATAAAGTTCGTTGAAGGTTGCCAAAAACACGGAGGAATGACAGAGAAAAAAGCTGAAGAGCTGTGGAATCTATTTGAACCTTTCCAAGGTTACGGTTTCAACAAAGCTCACGCTGCAAGTTATGGAAAAGTAGCGTATCAAACAGCGTATATGAAAGCTAACTACCCTGCTATATATATGTCTGCTGTACTTACAGCAGAATCCGGAGATGTAGAAAGAATTTCTGACATCATTGGAGAGTGTAAAAGAATGGGAATACCTGTTCTACCTCCAGATGTAAATAAATCTTTTGAAGGGTTTGGTGTAATAGTTGGAAAAAATTCTAATGAACAAGACACTATCCGTTTTGGACTTACAACAATTAAAAACTTTGGAGAAGGAATTGGACACAGTATCGTTGAAGAAAGAAAAGCAAACGGAGAGTTCAAATCACTTTCGGATTTTCTACGACGCATCAAAGATAAAAATCTTAATAAGAAATCGATGGAAGCTCTAATAAAAACAGGAGCAATGGACTCAATCACCCCTATTGGTAGTGACCGAGCCACACTTTTATATAACTTAGACAAACTACTTACTTTTAACAAAGAAGAACGTGCAAAAGAAACAGATCAAGATTCTCTTTTTTCAATGATGGGAGCTAGTAATCAAGTTGTAGACATAGAACTAGATAAAACTACTCCAGTTAACCCTGCAGATAAGCTTATGTGGGAAAAAGAGCTTCTTGGATTATATATTTCTGGCCATCCACTAGATTCTTTTAAAGACAAACTTGCTGGCAGAGAAAAAAATATTAAAAGAATAAAAGAAGAAGGTAAAGAAAAAGCACCGGTTGTTCTCGGTGGTATTATTGAAAACATCAGACCTGTAATGACAAAAAAGGGTGAAAAAATGATTTTCCTAAAAATCTCGGATTTGTCTGATTCTATAGATGCTGTAGTCTTTCCAAAAGTATATGAAGAGTTTCAAGATATTTTGATCCCTGAAAGTTGTATTGTAATCAAGGGAACTTTTTCATTAAGAAATGGAGAGAAGTCGATACTCATTGATAAAGTAAAAGCTTTAGAATAATCCAAAAGAAAAGGAGTCACAAAAAGTGACTCCGTTTTTCAAATTAGTCCTTGAATGAAGAACTACGCAAGTGATCCACTAGTCTTTGTGCACCCCTGTAGTATTCACTACGTTTTTCTGCCTCTCGCCTTTCTTCTTCTGATTTTCTTTCAGCAACCAACTTCTCAATCTCGCCAAGGAACTTCGGATCTTTTTCTATGAGATTCCAGATTTCTACCTTAAGTGCTTGCCATTTTGCTACTAGGTTTGAGTCCATACGCACCTCTTTTTTATAAATTACCAGAAAATGTTTTTCCGTCAAACAAAACGCCGAGACTAGTCTCGGCGTTGTTAAGTGTTACAATTTCGTGCGCATTTCCTTGTAGACGAAATAGATCCAGGCAAGGATGCAAATAAACACAATAAGCATCGAAACTACTAGCAAGAACTTGAGGCCAAGAATGAAGAAAACAAAAACTAGCAAAACTGCTTTTTTCGACAGACTCATCGCTTTATCTGCATAAAGCAGATAGGTGAGTTTCCTGCTCGAGCGACTTCGAATAACTCCTACAGATGAACTCTCACGTAGAAAGTTCCACACAACCACCCCTCCGCAGAACACCCAGAGAATCATCAATACAGCAACGATTTTCTCTGGAAGTCTTTCAGAGAAAACGAGAATCAACAACATTGCTGCAAGACCGATAGACCCAAAGACCTGTGATGATGTTGAGGTCTTGCTTGTAGATGTTTGTGGCACACCATAACCTCCCTCCAAATAAAACTAAAAGAAAAGACGTATTGTGTCAATAAATTCAAAATTTACATATTTGTGCTATGCTTATTTATTATGAACGAAGAAAACAAAGATATAGGTCTAGATAAAAACGACCATAGAAGTATAGGTAAAGAATTAGGATTATTCGTGTTTTCAGATACTGTTGGAAAAGGGTTACCGTTATATACAGAAAAAGGCGCGACTATTAGACGAGAGCTTGAGAGGTTTGTAGTAGATCTTGAGATAAAACGAGGATACAAACACGTAACCACTCCTGATATTGCAAAAATTGGCTTGTATGAAAAGTCTGGTCACTACCCATACTACAAAGACACGATGTACTCTCCTATTGTAATTGATGACGAAGAGTTTATGTTGCGACCGATGACTTGTCCTCACCACTTTGAACTATATCTTTCAAAACCTCACTCATACAGAGAACTTCCAATGCGTATTGCTGAAATAGCAAAGCTATATAGATACGAAGCTAGTGGAAACTTGTCTGGACTAGTTCGTGTAAGATCTTTCTGTCTTGCTGACTCACACATCATCTGTGCAGATGTAAAACAAGCACAAGATGAAGTGAAAAATGTGCTGGATCTTATCGAGGAAGCTGTAGGAGTTTTCGGACTTAAAAAAGGTGAAGACTTCTGGTACCGACTTTCACTTGGTGACAGAAACGATGATAAAAAGTACTACAAAGATGACAAGGCTTGGGATGAAGCAGAACAAGTTTTAAGAGAAGTGCTTCAAAACCAAGGTGTAAAGTTTACAGAAGCAAAAGATGAAGCCGCTTTCTATGGACCGAAAATTGATATCCAGATGAAAGATGTTCGCGGTATAGAAAATACGGCTTTCACAGTGCAATACGACTTCGTAATGCCAAAAAGATTTAACCTAGTTTATACAGCAAAAGATGGTACAGAAAAACTAGCTACTGTTGTACACCGATCTTCTATCGGAGCTATAGAACGAGTTATGGCTTTCTTAATAGAAAAATACGAAGGTAACTTCCCTCTATGGTTATCTCCAACTCAAGTTAAAGTTATCCCTGTTCGTGATACTCACAATGCAAAAGCAGAAGAAGTTCACAAAATGCTAATGGAAGCTGGTATCAGATCAGAACTAGACAATGCTGACGCAAACTTAGGAACAAAAGTTCGTGATGCGAAGACAAACAAGATGCCTTACTGGATTGTAATTGGCGATAAAGAGATAGAAGCAAACAAAGTAACACTTGAGTCCCGAGACAATGGCCAACTAGGACAAATGACTACTGAAGAACTTCTAGCCAAACTTCAAACAGAAATAAAAGAAAAGAAATAAACTTAAAACCGCCATCTGGCGGTTTTAGATTATGGAATTTTTAATCTTCATTAATTAATTCTACTGCCTTATCGTGTTGTTCTTTACTTAGGAAAAATACCTCATATTCAGGAGACCAATAATAATCACTGAAATTTTCTGGTTTAACTGATTCATCTTCAGGATCATATCCATATGCTTGTCTAAGCGATTCTAATGTATAAACCTTTGGTTTGTATTGTTGTTTAACAAACTTATGTGCAATACCCAAAGACCATTTCTGGACATCTTCAAAGGTAGTTTCTTTTGTTAAAGGAAGAGCAATTTTAAGTTTATTCATATCATCTACAAAATAAATCTTCCCCAAACTCCTTCCTATTTCCTGATTTTTTGGTGAAAGAGTATCAAAATCAATAATTATATAAGCCCCCTCACCAGGTATTTTTTGTCCAGGATTTTTCCAATCATCAAATTCTACATCTTTTGCATTTGCGGATGTTCCTAATGTAATAATATTTTTATCATACAACTCCTCACATGCAGAAAGCAGAGGTCTTTCCACAAGTCCGGCAATTTCTTCACGATAGCGAATGGTTTTATCCCTGAACTGTTCAATTGCACCAAGGTCAGCAATCTTTGAACTCAACATTTCTTTAGTAATAGGTTTTTCTCCCTCTACCTGATCATGTGCATCTTCATATATATCAGCTTTACCCGATTCAATTTTTTTTTGAATTTTAGATGCTTCTTCTTGTGCTTTTTCCAAACTGTACTTCTCCATTAACTATCATTATATCACTTTTAAAATTCAAAAATAACCCAGTTAGTTTAAGGATTCTAGATACTTATTTATTTCTTTAAGCGAATGAAACTCAATTACCTTTTTTCTGTAGTCATTTACCAGCTCCTCTACACGTGGA
The DNA here is from genome assembly GCA_035438705.1 of Parcubacteria group bacterium. Lineage (GTDB taxonomy): Bacteria > Patescibacteriota > Minisyncoccia > Phycocordibacterales > DATDWN01 > C7867-006. The sequence goes on along the minus strand of DAORIV010000002.1, from coordinate 38,510 downwards.
ACATGACTGCCGTAACCCTTTTTATATTTCTTTTTAGTTACATGAGTAAGTAAATCCCAAAGATCTTTTAACCCCTCTTCTTTTCTAGTTAAATTTCTTTTTATTATAAAATAATATTGAAATAAAATATTTTTAAATTTAAGAATAAAAATAATATCTGCTTTCTCGATTCCATACATAATCAAATGCCTAGTAGAACCTGACATTATCCATTCTGGTGTGTCATATATTTTATTTATTTCTAATCTACTTTGTTCTCTGTCTGCAGGTTCAGTATATTTAGTCTTCCAAAAATAGTCATCAGTATCATGACAAGGAATATTAAGCTTTTCTGACAACTTTTTCGCTAAAGTAGTTTTACCTCTTCCAGAATCCCCCAAAATTAGAATTTTCTTATACATAAAAATATATTAACAAAATACTAAATTAAATAGAACTTTCATAATTTGAGACAAGGTCGCTTATAAAATAAAACTCTGGATCGGAGGTGTACATGTGGTACATTGACGAGCCAGAGTTTTATTTTAGAAGTAGAGATTGGCCAAATTTGGAAGTTATATATCTAGGTTTGCGGCTTTAGCGTTACTCTGTATAAAACTCTTTCTCGCTGGCACATCCGTACCCATCAGAACATCAAACACTTTGTCTGCAGCCGTAGTACTTTCGACTGCAACTTGTTTCAAAACTCTTCTAGCTGGATCCATAGTTGTTTCCCACAACTCTTCTGAGTTCATTTCTCCAAGACCCTTATACCTTTGAATAGAAAACTTAGCTTTTCTTGGCTCCTCTTTTGCACCCTTCTTTGTTTTAGATTCTTCTTCTGCCTCCTCAACCTCTTCTTCATCTACCACTGTTTCAACTTCAGCAACTTCTTCCTTACCAACAATTTTTGCTTTCTCTTCGTCAGAATATGCGTAGAAAACTTCCTTACCTTTTTTTATTTTATATAGTGGTGGTTGAGCAATATATACAAAACCTCCATCGAGTAATGGTCTGAAATATCTGTACATAAGTGTCAGAATAAGTGTTCTGATGTGAGCACCGTCTACGTCGGCATCTGTGGCTATAATTATTTTGTGATATCTTAATTTAGAAATATCAAATGTATCTCCGATTGCAGTTCCCAATGCAATAACTAAGTTTTTGATTTGCTCTGATTCTAGTAGTCTATCAAGTCTTGCTCTTTCAATGTTTAGAATCTTACCTCGTAGTGGAAGTATTGCTTGTGTTCTTCTGTCTCTACCTGTTTTTGCAGTACCTCCCGCAGAGTCTCCCTCTACGATAAACAGTTCTGAGTCCTCCGCACTCTTACTCTGACAGTCAGCAAGCTTTCCAGGAAGAGTCATGCCTTCTAATGCCCCCTTTCTAAGTACAGAGTCTTTAGCAGCTTTTGCAGCTTTTCGAGCCTTCAGAGCTAACACTACTTTGTTTACGATTGCTTTAGCATCATCAGGATTTTCTTCAAGGAAAGTAGAAAATGCTTCAGAGAAAATACTGTTTACAGAGGATTGAGCTTCAACTGTTCCAAGTTTTGCTTTTGTTTGTCCTTCAAACTGAACTTCGCGAAGCTTTACAGATATAACAGCAGTTAGTCCTTCTAGCACATCATCTCCAGTAAAGTTGTCTTCGCTTTCTTTAATAAGATTATTTTTTCTTCCGTAAGAGTTTAGGATACGAGTAAGGGCAGTTTTAAAACCTGTTACATGTGTTCCACCTTCTGGGTTGTAAATGTTGTTTGCAAAAGCAGAAAGTCTACAAGAAATATCGTCAACGTATTGTAGTGATACTTCTACTGATTCCCACTCGTTTGTTTTCTTCTCTACATAAAAAACATTTTTGTGAATTGGTTTCTGAGTAGAGTTCATGAACTTCACAAGTGACAAAAGTCCTCCCTCAAAATAGAAAGACATAGAAGGTATCTCTAGTCCAAGTTCAGTTATTTTGAAAACTTCATCCTCTTTTATTTTACCTTCATATTTTGAAGCATCGTTTACAGTAATACGAAGTCCCTTAACAAGATATGCTTGTTGTCGTAAGTGATCTACAACTCTTTTGAAATTGAAATCAATTATTGGGAAAATAGCTGGATCTGGTTCAAACACCACAATGGTTCCATTCTTTTTTGTTGAACCAACTTTTTTCACAAGTGCTTTTTTCTTTCCTTGTGAATATTCTTGCATATAAATACCATCACCTTGTTTGTGAACAGTTACCTTACAATAAATAGAAAGAGCGTTAACAACAGATGCTCCCACTCCGTGCAGACCTCCAGAAACTTTGTAACCTCCATCTTCACCACCGAACTTTCCTCCAGCGTGAAGTGTTGTCATGATAGTTTCAAGTGCTGAAACTTTTGTTTGTTTGTGAATATCAACTGGGATACCTCGTCCGTTGTCAGTCACTCGGATTCTGTTTCCAGGAAGAAGTGTAACCTCAATATCATTTGCAAAACCTCCCATGGCTTCGTCACGAGAGTTGTCGAAAATTTCCCAGATAAGGTGGTGTAGACCATCTAGACCTGTTGTACCAATGTACATTCCAGGACGCTTTCTGACAGGCTCAAGACCTTCTAGAATCTGTATCGCGTCAGCACCGTAACTATCTTTTTTCTTTCCTGTTTCCTTGGCCATATTTTAGTGTTTTTTAGTTAATTTAACCCATAAATTATAGCAAAATTTGGCTATCAAAACAACACAAAATACATATTTTTGTGGTTAAATTTATACTTGACTTTTATATATATTAGTGATATTATTTAGATTGAAAGGAGATAAAGAACCTTGGCGCTGGTAACCAGCGCACCCCGACCCGAAAGCCCCACGCAATGTGTGGGGCCAGGTCGGGTTTTTTGATACAAGAAATTGACAAATGCTGTAAAAATATTATCGTAACACTGGAGGAGGTGGAATGAGAATCATACTTCTGGTACTCGCCTTGTCAGTTGGGTTCACTCTCGGAAGAATCACAAATCCCGAGAGGATGATCATCAACGGGCTCTACGACCAGATCAGAGTATTGAGAGTGATGTACTCAGAGCTCGAAGCAAAAACATCTCAATGCGTCAACGGCGTTAGATATGCCAAGTTCTAGAGCAACGCAAATCCCGCACATATTGTTGTGCGGGGTTTTGTTTTGTAGAAAAATATTCTTTTCGAATTTGCATTGCGTTGAACTAAAACTTTTTGATGACCCCGCAGGCTTCTAGCATGGTTCTGTCAACGACTCGAGCAAAGCGAGAGCTCATTGACAGATAGAGGCCGAGGATAAAGCGAACTTTTCGCTGGAAAAGTGAGCTGTCTGAAAAAAGTTTTAGTGAATAAGCATTTATCGAATCTCAAAACCAGCTTGAGCTTTGAGTGTCTCATATACCGGACTCATCACTGCATTTATTTCATCCTCTGTTAGAGTTCTGTCGTTTGCTTGAAAAACAAGCCTGAATGCATATGAAGTTCTATTTTCTTTTGTAAATTTATCAAACATACTAAATCGTACAACATAATCTGTAAATTTTTCTTTAATCAAACTCTCCACCACTTCCCGACTTACTTCATTAGGAACAAACACTGCAACATCACGTACTGCAAAAGGATATGCTGAAATGGGATTGTATTTTATCTGTTTATTAGATGTGTCCCATAGTCCTAGTGGATATTCGAAAATAGGATTCAATTCTTTTTTAACTCTTTCTAAATCAAACTCTGCTACACCGCCAACAATAGACACATCACCCACAGAAATATTTAAACTCTCTTCTAAAGTTTGTATTGTTTTTGCTATTTCCTCATCAACATTTATTTTTTTAGATTTTGGGAATTTTACACCGAGAGATAGGTGCAAATATTCCCCTTTATTTTTAAATACTTTTCCAATTTCAAATAATCTAACCTCATCTATTCCTAGCAAATCTAAATATTTAAAATTTCTTTCAAGAGATTCTTCCATACCAAGAGCTAAATTACTTCTAAGGTAGCTTTTATCTAGAGCAAGAGGATTCTCTAAAAGAACTTCGCCTTTGTTTGAAAAAGCGTATGTATAAATTTCAATAAAACCCAAACCACCCAGTACTTTCCTTACTGCATCTCCTATATAGACGTCGGAATTTATTATAAGTTTTGCATCCAAAATAAGTGGTGCGGGTGAAATATTTTTATATCCAAAAAGTCTTCCTATCTCCTCAACAACATCTTCAGAAATTTTTACATCCAGTCTTTCAGGTGGCACTGTAACTACTATACTATCTCCGCTTAACACAGATTTAATGTTTTGTCTTTCTAACAGAGAAATACACTCTTCAGAAGACACTGAAAGTCCCAACATGCTACTTACCTTATCTAAAGAAACAGAAACTTTTGTCTCTTTTCGTTGGTTATTGTTTACCTCTACCATTCCAACTATCACTCCCGATGAAAGTTCTGTAATATATTTTAATACATATGGCAACACTCTGTTTATCAAACTTTCAGAAATTTCATTCTCAAATCTATGTGATGCATCTGTTCTTATTCCAAGTTTTTTTGCTGTCTTTCTAATGCTCACCGGATCAAAACAAGATAATGAAAGTATTATATTCTTTGTATCATTAGTTACTCCACTATCTTTACCGCCCATAACACCAGCGACATCTAGAGCCTTAGTACCGTCAGCAATAACCATATTAGTACTATCTATTTCGTAAACCTTACCATCCAACAAAGTTATCTTCTCACCATTATTTGCATCTCGAATATTAAACTCATACTGGCCTTTTTTATTTACAGAAACTTTCCCTGCATCAAATGCATGCATTGGTTGCCCAAAAGCAAAAGTAAGATAATTTGTCATATCTACTATTGCATTTATAGAACGAGATCCCTGTGAAGCTAATTTTTCCTTGAGCCATTCTGGACTCTCATTAACTTTTACATCATTTACTAATATAAAAATCTGTCTACTACAATTTTTTGTAGAAATATTCAAACTTATTTTGTCTGTAATCGGGATATTCTCTTCTGTCAATAAATCTTTTCTTTTTAAATTCAATACTGAGCATATCTCACTTGCAATACCATAGTGTGATAAACAGTCATGCGCACGATTAGGAAGAATTTTTACATCTATAATTGAATCACCATCTTTTTCTACAATTTCTTCTATTTCAAATGAATGCATAGTCAAAGCGTCCGCAACTACTTTTGGTTCCGGCAATTTATCTTCTATATATTCTTGTAACCACTTGTAACTTACTTTCATAAATTTTAGAATTGATTTATCAGTCGAAGATCTCCTTGGTACAAAAGTCTTACGTCATCTACACCGTATTTAAGCATAACTAGCCTATCCACTCCGCAACCAAAAGCAAAACCAGAATATTTTTTACTATCTATTCCACTACTTTCCAAAACCTTTGGATGTACTAGACCTGCTCCCATTATTTCTATATAACCTGTTCCCTTACAAACATTACATCCATCACCTCCACATTTGAAACATTGCATATCAATTTCTACTCCAGGCTCAACGAATGGAAAGTAACTTGGTCTAAGTCTTACAGAAGTTTTCTTATTAAAAAGTTTTTCAAAAAATTCTTCCAGTGTCCACTTTAGATTTGCAATAGAAATATTCTCTCCGACCACCAAACCTTCTAATTGGTAAAACTGTGCTTCATGGGTAGCATCTGTTGCCTCATGTCGAAACACTTTTCCTGGCGCAATAATTTTTATAGGTGGTTTATTCGCTTCCATGAAGCGAACTTGTACTGGAGAAGTATGAGTACGCAAAAGTTTACGTGCGTTAAGAGGTTTAAGCCAAAAGGTATCCCACATATCTCGAGCTGGATGATGTTCCGGGATGTTTAAAGTATCGAAATTATAGAATTCTGTTTCAATTTCTGGGCCACCTGCAATACTGAAACCCATTTCTGTAAAGATTCTATTTATATCTTTCAAAACAAGAGTTAGTGGGTGGATATGCCCAGAGTTTCCATCATTCTTTTCCATATTTCATCATTGTAGCCCAAACATTGAAAAACATCCAGAAAAAGTGTATTATATGACTACAAAACACGTCACAAGTCCAGATATGCCAGATATAAACCATTTAATAACATATATATTCCTATTTGCCTCACTTAACTTTGAGATTTTTTTGCTTATAACTTATTTTGAGAATAGAAATGGAATAAAAAAAGAAAAAGAAGCTCAAAACAATGTAAAACTAAAATACTACCCTTCTGTAACAATAGTTGTGCCTTGTTGGAACGAAGAAAAGACGGTTTCGGGGACAATACACTCCATACTTAAACTAGACTACCCAAAAAACAAACTGAAAGTAATGGTTGTAGATGATGGTTCAACAGATAATACCTGGTCTGTGGTACAAAGTTTTAAAAACAACCCTCAAGTATTACTTCATAGAAAAGAAAACGGCGGTAAACATACCGCACTTAATTATGCGATATCAAAAATGGATACTGAACTTATCGGATGCCTAGATGCTGATTCATATGTACACAAAGATAGTATGAAAAAAGTTGCTCTTTACTTTGAAGATAAAGAAACTATGGCTGTTGCTCCTTCTATACTTCTTTGGAAGCCGACTTCTGTCTTACAACTACTTCAGAAAGTTGAATATGGCTTTGGTATATTTACCAGAAAACTTTACCACTACATGGATGCAATATATATTACTCCTGGACCATTCTCCATATTCAGAAAAGAAGTTTTTGAAAAACTTGGCCCATACAAACACGCTCACCAATGTGAAGACATAGAAATTGCCCTAAGAATGCAGAAAAATGGATTTAAAATAGCTCACGCACATAATGCTTATGTTTACACTGTACCTCCCAAGACCCTACCGAAACTTTTAAAACAAAGAGTAAGGTGGTCACATGGTTTTATAAAAAATGCTTTTGACTATCGAGATATGATATTCAATAGAAAATATGGAAACGTAGGAATGCTCATACTTCCTATGGCCTGCATATCTATCATATCAGTTTTGTACGTATCTATTGTTTCAATATACAGCCTTACACAAGGTTTGGTTGACCAAATTATTAGAATACAGACAGTTGGAATCAACCCTAGTTTTAAACTTCCTACTTTTGATCTGTTTTATATAAATACAGAACTAATCGCACTAGTTAGTTTGGTGGTAGCTCTGGGTTCAATCTCAATGATACTTGCTTCAAAAAAAATGTCTGAGGGTAAAATAAACTTTGGTATGGATTTGATTTATTACCTATCTTTGTATATGTTTATAGCTCCACTGTGGATAGGAAAGGCAGCTTGGAATGCTGCATTAGGAGTAAGAACCACTTGGAGATAATCTAAAAAAATGAATAAAAGCGTAGACTATAAAAAATACATATTCTCTTTTCTTATTACTTCAATTATTTTTGGAACGGCTATTTATCTATCCAACTATTTTGGACAAAAAAAGATAGAAGAAATTAGAAATATTCAAGATAAAATATCTATAGATATTCTTTCCTCTGAAACTCAGTTTTCACTACTTGAGGAATCTAGTTGTGAAGACGTAGGCACTGGTTCTCTATCCACAGAACTATCGAATCTTGAAGCAAAACTCTCATACACAGAAAATGAGCGAGGAGTAGACGACCCAGAGGTTCAAACTCTTAAAAAGTACTATTCTCTACTTGAAATAAAAGACTACCTACTCATGAATAAAATTAGTGAAAAATGTAAAAAAACTCCATTATCAATAATATACTTCTATTCAAATAGTGACAGTTGTAAAGATTGTGAAAGAGAGGGCTACGTACTTACAAGACTTAGAGAAACCTACCCTGATCTACGAGTTTACTCTTTTGACTACGATATGGACATGTCTGCTGTTAAAACACTTATATCTATTAACAAAGTTAAAAATGAGCTCCCTGCGTTGGTAATAAAAGGAAAGGTTTACTATGGATTCAAAAATATCGAAGAAATTGAAAAAATAATTCCTGAATTGGCAAAAGTAAAAGCACAGAACCAAAAGGCAACTAGTACTAAACAACAATAATAAAATCCCTCTGTATGAGGGATTTTTTATTGGAGCCACCTGTCAGGCTTGAACTGACGACCTGCTGTTTACAAAACAGCTGCTCTACCAACTGAGCTAAGGTGGCAACTCTACTAATCTATCACTACTTTCTATTTTTTTCAACTATTTATCTCCGGAAAGTTGTTCTAGAAACGCAGACACGGAACCATCATTTCTCAGCATTCTTCTGCCTCGAAACTCGTTAGCCTGGTTGTAGTATCTCTTTGCTACATAGTCTTTAGATTTAACCAAAAACTCATAAACAAGTGATGGTATAAACTCAAAAAAGAAAATCTGTCCAACTTTCTTAAAGTAATTGTATCTTAATAGAAAATATGAGATCGATGATTCAATAAAATCGTCTCCCTTTTTATAGAAATTAACCAAAAAACCAAAATTAAATTTATTCTCTATAACCCTAAAAAGTACAAGTGAAACAAGGGCTATAAAAGAAACTATAAATATTATAGTTGTCATAAAATTGTGGAAAATTATTCTCCTACAGAATATCTAACAAATCTAGATATCTCGATTTTTTCACCGAATTTTTGTGTAGCTGATTCAAGTAGATTCTTAACAGTCATTTCTGGATTTTTTATAAAAGCTTGAGAGAGTAATGCTTCAGCCTCCTCACCTTCTTTAACATCCTCAGGTTTAACATATGCTGGGTTAGTAGCAGTAACTTGCATAGCTATATCTCTAGCTAAAGCCTTAAATTCATCATTTTTGGCAACGAAATCTGTCTCACACAATAATTCAAGCATAGCACCAGCGTTACCTGTAGCATGAACATATGTAGCTATAAAACCAGCTCCTAAAGTTCTATCACTTTTTTTATTAGCAATTTCTGCACTTTTTTCTAGTAAGATTGCAGTAGCTTTTTCGATATCACCACCTGTCTCTTCCAATGCTTTTTTACATTGCATGACAGAAACACCTGTTTTGTCTCTAAGCTCCTTTACTAACTCTGTTGTAATTTCCATATGTATTAAGAATAACTAATTATAGGGAACGAATCAAGTTGTAAAAAGCAGAATTAAGCTTTTTTTAGTTGTCCGTTCTTGTAACTATCAACAATTTGTTTTATGAAAAACTCTATACTTGTTCTAGATGAATCATTGCCAGGTATAGCATATTCTACATCGTTTAGATTGTTGTCTGTTCCACAAAGAGCAATAACTGGGATTCCCATAGTTTTTGCTTCTTTAAGAGCAATGTGTTCCTTTTTACTGTCTACTATAAAAATAGCTTCTGGAAGTCTCTTCATAACTGAAAGACCGAAAAAGAATGTTCTTAGCTTTTCAATCTCTCTATCAATCAATAGTCTCTCTTTTTTAGTGTATTTAACAAGCTCACCTTTTTCTTTCTGTGATATCCATGACTCAAGTTTTTCTACTCTTTTTTTAATTTCAGGAAAGTTAGTTAAAGTCCCACCAATAAATCTTCCAGCAACATATGGCATGTTTATACTCTCTGCTCCAGCTGTTATAGCAGCCTTTGCTTCACTTTTACCACTTACAAAAAGAATTGAAGCGTTTCTTGAACCTAGTTCTGAAACATAATCCAAAGCCTCCTTTAAAGAATCTTTTGTTTTTTCAAGATCAAATATTTCTATATTGTTTTTAACACCAAAAATAAATGGTTTTGCACTTGGGTGTCTTCTAGATTTTATGAAACCGAAGTGAGCTCCAGCAGAAAATAGAGCGTCAACTACGCCATTTCCACTATTTGAAGAATTATCTGTTTTTGTCATACGTGGGGATTATCTTAACAGAAACACCCCTTATTTGCAACCTTAAGGGGCAGACTGTACATTAATCTACATCTTCTACCATTTCCCCCACTTCTCCAGTAAAATTGACCATCGCTTCCACCACTGGCTCTATTTCCCCAGCCAGTATCTTCTCAATATTATGCCAAGACTGCTTAATTCTATGGTCTGTTATTCTATCCTGCAAAATATTGTATGTTCTTATTTTCTCAGACCTATCTGCAGTACCAACCTGTAGCTTTCTATCAGATGAATATTTCGCCGCTTCTTCTTCATCTTTTAACATTTGAAGCTTTGCAGTCAAAATAGACATTGCTCTCTCTCTGTTTTTTAACTGACTTCTTTCGGCTGTTGAACGAACATCTAAACCAGTTGGTTTGTGTATTATTCTAACTGCTGTTTCTACTTTGTTTACGTTTTGTCCTCCAGCCCCACCCGAACGACTAGTTTCTATTTCTAGATCTGAAGGTGATATGACTATTGTTGTTCTTTTTCTAACTGGCAAAACTGCCACTGTTGCTGTGGATGTATGCACTCTTCCATTTTTCTCAGTTGCTGGAACTCTCTGTACTCTGTGAACCCCAGTTTCAAACCTAAGTGCTTTATAGACGCCCTTACCTCTTATTTCAAAAGAGGCTTCTTTATAACCCCCAGTACTAGACAAGGACTCATCTATGGCAAAAACAGACCAGCCTTGGTTTTTTGAATAAGTTGTATACATTTTTGCCAACTCTTCTGCAAAAAGTGAAGCTTCTTCCCCACCAGCACCAGCACGAACTTCTAAAATAATTTCATTAGGAAACTCCTCTTCTTTTTCTTCTTCCTTTATTATCTCTTCCATCTGTTTTAGTATTTCACTTTTTTGCAACACCAAAGACTCCAACTCGCTTTTCGCCAGCTCTGCCAAAGCAGGATCAGTTTCTATCATTTTTCTGGTAGCTTCCTCCTCTTTTTCCAACCTTTTATAACTTTCTGCCAAGTAAGAGGTTTTTTGATTGTTTGAAAATTTTTCTAAATCCATTGTGTTATTTAATTATATCAGAATATGTAAATGAAAATAAAAAATTAAAAAAAATAGCCTCGAATGCTAGGCGGACAAGGAATTTGATTGGAGGTGTACAGATAGTACATTGACAATCAAATTATGAAGTCCAACAACGCAAGCGAGGTTATTTTTTTATATTTTTTGCCTTTGAAACCTTGTTCTTAAATCTCTCTACTCTTCCAGCACTATCTAGAATCTTCTCATTTCCAGTATAAAAAGGGTGGGAAGCACTTGAAATTTCAAGTCTGTATATAGGATATTCCTTGCCGTCTTTTGCCTTACCTTTTTCTTCAGTATTTACTGTAGACGAAATAACGAACTCAGCTCCGTTTGAGTTGTCTATGAATAGTACTGGTCTATAGTTTTTTGGATGTATGTCTTTTTTCATTGCTAGGATACTCTACCAAAAACCCCCCGTTTTGGCAAGAAATGGATCTACATTACTTTTTCGGTAATAGTCACCATTGGTGTCTCCCCTTTAGAGGTTTTTATCATTTTTATAAAAGGATATTCTATAAATCTATATGTTATTGAGGAAACGACGACTGTCAAAAGTCCACTTAGAGTTATAAGTGACCAGAACTGAATCGGAGTCGTATTAACTATTGGGTAGAAATAGTCCACAGAATTTAATACTCCAAAAAGAACTATTCCATGTATAAGGTAAATACTATAACTTAGTGTCCCCAAAAACTTCGCAACATATGTTTTCAAAAATCCCCATAAATCTGCACCGTATACAAAACTTAAGAAAATAAACATCGATACGATATATTGTGAAAAAGAATATGGTTTATAGTTCATAAAATAAACTAAAACTATACCCAAAATAGGCAGGATGGAAGATACTCTTTTTTTGTAAATAGAAAAAGTTGGATACTTGTTGTATATATGTGCAGCAATTATTCCAAAGAAAAATATTGCCCAGTAACCTCTATCTGAAGATGACAGAGCATAGAAGGCTAGTGGTAATGCCATAACCAACATTTTTTTACTTCGTAAGAATATAGCCAAAATTGGTAACATTAAATAAAACAGCCACTCAAAGTGAAGTGTCCAGTGTATTCCAGCATTTACTGGCAAGACACTTATATTGTTTACTGATTGTGTGGTAATCAGTCCAAGAGTTAACCACGACAAAATATCTTTTGCTGTTTGTTTAAAATCTATATCAAAGCCGGATTGTATAAGTATTGAAAAAACAATAATTGCAGCACAAAATACATACATTGGAGCCAAACGAAGAAAACGACTTCTATACAAATACCCCTCATCCACTTCCCCTTTTTGATGAATCATTTTGGACCAATATAAGAAACTGGTCATAATTAGAAAAAGTATTACAGCTTCACCCCCTAGATGTCTATAGAACCTTATATTTACTATCTCCCACACGCCCGTTTGAAAGTAGAACCAACTCGTGACTGCATGTTGAAAAAAGACATTTATAGCAAGTATCCCCCTCAATCCGTCTAGTGCTTCAAATCTTCCCTTCTCCTCTTCAGTTAATACTTTCTTATAAAATGGAATATATCTTAAGAAAATTGCTGAAAAAAGAATTAGTATTGGCATTACGATGAAGTAATACCAAATGCTTGTGTGTCCAAGTTCCATATTTAAGTATTTAAGCACAAAACATTCAAATTTTCTATTGCAAAATACAAGTTTCTGAAGTTGTTGACAACGACATGCCCTCAAACAACTTATTACATATCGCTTCATTCTGAGACACACCACTTATTACATGCGCCTGATTTTTTATTGAATAGTATTTTATTTCTTTATTCACTTTTAATGCCTCTTTGAATAAATACTCAGATTGGTTAAATGGAACCTGTTTATCTAAATCTCCATGAAACACATACAAAGGTTTCTTAAGTTTTAAAAGATTCTTTACAATACTAGACTTATCATAAAGATTCTTATTATTTGAACTATACACTCCACCAAAATGCACCTCAAAAGGAGTTGGAGATACATCATCAATTAGTTTTTTCCAATCAGTCACAGGAGCAACTGCAAAAGCTCCGGACAGTTTTGAATTTAAATCCACCAATGATTTTATTGACAAGTACCCACCATAACTATTACCAAATAGATATACTTCTTTTGTTCCGAGTGACTTAATATAATCAATTGCTAGTGAGACATTTTTAACATCCACATTACCGACATTTTTCACAATACTATTTGTATAGGCCACGCCCTGCCCCATACTTCCTGGATAATCCAACTTCAAAACAGTGACTCCTGATTTAACCAATTCATCCAACATCCAATCAAAAGTCGCGTAGCTACCGTATGAATGCCTATCAGTAGCAGTTTGTCTAAAAGGTCCACCATGAAGCCATATTACAGCTTTATTTAAGGCAATTTCTTTCTTGGGTGAATATAATACACCTCTTATATTTTTATTATTTATAACTTTATAAGAAATAGTAGCCACTTCATCTTGTACAATGCCAGAAAAATCCTTTACCAACTCTTCTTTAGTATTATATGCCTTTATTTTACCCTGACCTTTATTGTTTTCCGTAAAAATTACATTGTCATTAACTACCAAGAGTGCGTTCGTATACATTACATTCGGACTAATTGTTTTTAATTTTTTAGTATTTAGATTTAATTCAAAAAGACCCCAGTTATACAAACCTTCTCTGTTTGCAATGAAGTAAACACTGTCGCCACTTACAACAAAATCTAGTACAGTGTATTTCTTTGAAATAAGTGACTCCCCAATTAAATTTTTAGCATTATCTAAGTCAACTAAGTAAAGTTTGCTACTTCCATCTCTATCATCTATATAGACAAGCTTTTTACTATCTGAAGTATAGTCAAACATTCTATATACATCTGTGACAAGCTCCCATGGACCATTAGCAGCAAACGTCTCTAATGTTTTTCCATCATCAAAAACCGTTATAAAACTTTTATATGTTTTGATCATCTCATCATCGCTCTGAAAATAAGATAATTTTTTTCTATCTGGAGAGTAGGTCAAAAACTTTGCGTTTTTTGGAATTACTTTATTTCCAAAAACTAAATCATCTTTCTTTACTCCGGATACAGAAACTGTCGTAGGAGTTGAGGTAGATTTATTTATCTCTTTTTCGTTTAAGAAGTCTAGCGTAACTAGTTTTAACGGGTCTTCTAGTCTTGTGTTCACCTGCTCCTTTGTTTGCTTGCACTCATACAAACCCAAATCACAATCAAATGTTGTTCTATTTAAAATAGTATTTATCGAAAATGAAAAACTGTTAGTAGTTGTTGAATTAGTATTAATTATAGAATAAGAAATATCTGAAGCACTAGCGCTTGTACCGAAAGTAAAAAAAGAAACTGCCAAAATTAAGTATATTTTTTTCATTTAATGATTATATACTATTTATCTTCTAGATACCCCATATTGATTCAAATAATCAATATCTGCCTGAATACTATCTTTCAGCTTCATAACACTTCTACTATAAGAACAAGTCGATGCGCCTCCTCCATAGTATCGACAAGCAGCCCTTGATTCTGCACTAAATGTTGCTGTTTTAGCTCCCAAATCAGATAAAAACAATGCTGAAGCCATAAAAGCGTGTTCAGGATTCCATGGATTAGAATCTGTTCCAAATATATCCTTTAACTTATCATCAAAAATATGCCAAGTAGATGGAATGAATTGTGCTGGACCCATAGCTCCTCCATAGCCAGCCACACCAGCTATAGGACATGAAACTACTGTAGTTTTCCAGTCAAAACCAAGTCGGTTTGTTATCTCCAAAAAAGGAACCGTATCACGAGGTGACTTCATCACATTTGGGAAACTTTTTGTTCCAGCAGTATTTACACCCGCACCAGTACTTGTGTCTGTTAAATAACACTTGCCAACATTGGCCCCTAAACTACTTTCTTGAGTTAAAATTGCAAGTATAAATGCTGGAGAAACACCTGTCTTAGCAGAAGCTGATTGTGCATAAGTTAGGGCTGTTCCGAAAGGAATTGCTGCAGAACCACCAGCAAGTTTAAAAAGTTTGGCTTTTATTTCTGCAGCCTTTTTCTGTCTATCTGCAATTACCTGTTCATACGTTTTTTCTTGGGTTTTATTTACAGAAATTAAATACTGCTTTTCTTTTTCATTTTTTTCTACCTCTTTTTTTTGAGCCTCTACAGCTGCCTTTGTATCAAGCTCCTTGTCCTGCGCCTCACCCAGACTTTGTTTTTCTTTTTCTGTAAGTGTCTTTGTTTCTCGAATATCTTCAAAAAGTTCAGCTAAAGATCTTTTAATAGACTGAAAATCATCCACATCAGAAAAAAACTCAGAAATATCTTTATTACCCAAAACTACTTCCGGCAAAGAAAACTCGTCTATTTCATTAGTTTTTCTTATCAATTGTGCCAAAGAATCATGCCCTTTCTCTATTTTTTGTTCAAGAGTAAGAATCTTTTTCTGTTTATCTTTTATTTGGTTGCCTAACTGTGCGATGTTAATGTTTCTCTGTTTTATAACCGCCTGTGCTTGTTTAATTTTTGCATTCAAAAGTGCAGCCTCTTCTTGGAGGGATTTGGTATTTGCTTTAGTACTACTTAAAATCGATTGCCATTTAGCAATATCTGCCTCAGTTTGCGCCAACTCTGCTCTCCAAATTGCCTCCTGTTCTTCCTGAGTTATAGCAAATGAGCTAGAAGGGCTCAGAAAAATAAGTACAAAAACAAACAAAATTGTTACAAATTTTAGATTTTTTACCATTAAAAATAACCGTTCTGACATTTTTATATTATACACTATTTTGAGACGTTTTATTACACCCATGATTACAAAAAAGAGCCCTTTCGGGCTCCTCTTTTTTTATTCTGCAGATTCTCCTTCCTCTTCTTTCTTACCCTTCTTCTCTACTTCAATTGAACTTAGGTCGATAGGAGCACTTGGTTCGTCTGACTCCTCCTTTTGTCTAACAATAGCCGCCACAACTTCTTCTGGATTTTCTACTAATGTAACTCCAGCTGGAAGTTTAATGTCACTTGCAATAATTTTACTATCAAAATCAACAAGTGATGAAATATCTACTGCAATTTCATGTGGAATGCTTTGAGGATCAGATGATATTTTAAGCTCTTGTAAAGCTTTAACTAGATTTCCACCTAGATCTTTAACTGCAGGAGAAACCCCCACGAACTCAAGAGGAACGTCCACTTCAACTTTCTTACCTTTTTCAAACACATAGAAATCAACGTGAACTGGCATGTCTGTTACTGGATCTAGTTGTACATCGTGAATAAGTGTATCCACTGTACCCTTTGAAGTTTTTATAGAAATAACACCAGATTCACCCATTTTTCTCCATGCTGATACAAATGCATTCATTTGTAGAGAAATCGGTGTAGATTCTGTCTTTTTTCCATAGAAAACAGCAGGAATTTTGCCTCCCTTTCTTAGAGAATTTAAATCAACAGACTTATCTCGTGTCTCTGCTTCTAAAATAATCATTTGGCTAGTATAGGATAAAAGGGATAAAAAATCAACTAATTTTGTAATTTATAGAGCACGCATAAATCTCTGGTGAGATTTTACTATCGCTCGGCAATCAAGCAATTAATATCCTGGATTTGTAGCACTCTCGCAAACTCCTCCTCGAATACTTGTCGTCAAACACTGCTTCGTGCTTACTTCATCTTCGTCTTTAATTACTAATTACCTCCGCAGTCTCTAAAAATTACAAAATTAGTTGATTTTAGGTGAAATGGAAGTGGAAAATCTCGTTGACTCATAATTTTTTTAGAACATCGCGGAATGAATGAATACATGAGCGCGAAGAAATCCGCCATCAGGCGGATATTCTGTTTCTAAAAAAATTATGAAAAGAAAGAGATTTTTATGACTTCACAATATGACTTAGCATATATTCTTTAGTTCCACCCACTTTTTTACCTGGATTAAATATGTTTTTAGGGTCAAAAATATCCTTAGTTTTCTTAAAAATCTGAATCATTTCATGGCCAAACATTTGCTCAAGATACGGTGTACGAATGATACCATCATTGTGTTCTGCATCTATAGAACCCCTGTACTCTTTAACTAGACTATATATTTTATCTGAAACTATAGGAATAAGCTCTGCATTTTTTGGATCCTTCATGTTCATAAGAGGGATAATGTGAAAGTTTCCATTTCCAGCATGCCCAGCAATAGTGTAAACCAACTTATGTTCATCCAAAATCTTTCGCATCTTTGGCAAAAATGCTGGTAAGTATTCTGGTTTTACAACTACATCATCGATGAACGGCGCAGTTCTGGCACCTTTTACATGCTGTCTTAGTAAATTGAAACTTTCTCGTCTAATAGTCCAATACTTACTAGACTCCTCTTCAGATCTAGACATTCTCATTGTAAAACCGAAATGATGTATCTTTGCATACAAATCTTTCATTTTTTTATCTATCTCAGCATCTTCATCTCCACCAAACTCAACCAATAAAATAAGTTTTGGTATTCCTCCTTTTAACATCATTCCTACTTCTGGCAAAAAACCAAACATAAGTTTCAAGAAATGATTTACTTTCATTTTCTTTATCATTTCAGGCAAAAACCTTATAGCTAGTTTCATAGTACTATCATCATATGACTCTAAAGATTCTGGTTTAAACGGAAGTATTTCGTTCACTAACTCACTTAGATTTTCTAAGTCTCTCATAAAAATAACAAAAAGTTTTGATTTCTTTTTGACAGGAACGAGTTTGAATTTAATTTCTGTAATTATACAAAGCGTTCCCTGTGAGCCCGTTAAAAGTTTATTGATATCAAATGTATTTCCATCCCAGACATTCCACAAGTAGTAACCTGCAGAATTTTTTGATACATCTGGCTTAGCATACTTTATTGCTTTCTCATTTTCTTGTATCAAGTTCCACAAATTTTTGTAAATATTTCCTTCATAATCCCCCTGAGCCATTTTTCTTTCTAATTCTTCTTTATTCAGTGGCTTTGTTACATATTCATTGCCATCAGCAAAAATAACTTTCATTTCTTTTACATATTCTTCTGTTTTTCCGTATGCCAATGTTTTTTCTCCAGCAGAGTTATTTGCCACCATTCCACCAACAGTGTTTAACATTTTTGATGCAGTGTAACTCGGAAGTATTGCATTGTGCTTAAGAGTCTCTGTTTCAAAATCTCTATAAAATGTCCCAGGTAGTGCAGTAGCTTCTTCACTATTTACCTCTTTAATACCATTTATGTGTTTTGTCATATCCATGACCATAGACTCTGATAGTGACCCGCCAGACATACATGTACCCGCTGAACGTGCAGTTATTGAAAGATTTGGATTGTCTGCTTTATTTTCTGCAACAAATTTTACTAACTTTTGTATATCCTCAGAATCTTGTGGGAACAAAACTAGTTCTGGTTTTACTTCCAAGAGACTCGCATCTCTACTGTAAGTATCTAATGTTTTTTCATCAAAAATAATTTCTCCTTTAAAAATAGTTTTTATTTTTTCAGCTAAATCTTTTTGTGTAAGTTTCATTTTATAAATTATTAAAAAATTTTAATTTATTAGTTACTACTTCCTGTACCGCAAGCATTCCAGGTTTAAGAAACTTATATGGTGCAACTTCGTCTGGGTTTTCTTGAAGTGCTTTTTTCACCGCATCTCTAAAAGCTAGGCGTATTTCTGTATTTATATGAACAATATTTATTCCGTTTGCTATCGCCTGTTTGAAATCATCTTCTGAGTTTCCTGAACCGCCGTGAAGCACGAGCGGAATACCGGTACTATCTGAAATAGCTTTCACTCTTTCTATGTTTAGTTTTGGATCAACTCCTCCTCGAAGCATCCCATGAAAGTTTCCTACTGCAGGAGCGAGCATATCTACACCGGTTAGTTCTACAAACTCTTTTGCTTTTGCTGGATCCGTCAGAGAACTCTCATCTAGCATCACACCTTCTGGAATTTCATCTAACACTTTTGATGACTGACCAATATAACCCAACTCTGCCTCAACCAAAACTTCTCTACCTGAAGCACGAGCATAATCGACACATTGTTTTGTCATTTTTACATTTTCTTCAAAAGAAAGTTTTGCTCCATCTACAATAACAGAGTCAAAACCAGCATCTATTGCTTCTTTCACTTTATCAAATGAGTATGTGTGATCAGCGTTTAGATATATAGGATAGTCATATTCCTCTCTAATACTTTTTACTACTGCAGCAACTTGTTTAACCCCAACAAAATCCCTCTCACCTTCTGATACCCCAATAATTACCGGCACATTCAGACTTTGTGCGGCTCTGAAAATACCCCATAACGCCTCTAGATTAGATATATTAAAATGTCCTACTGCAACTTTTTTCTCCCTTGCTTCCTGCACTGTTTGTTTTAATGTTTTCATTACAAAAGTATATCATAGCCAACTTTCATTGTGGTATACTTTTCCATATGACAAACGAAAACAAACAGATAGATATGCTCGCTATTGGCGACACGGTGGTAGATGCTTTTATTAGAATTAAAGACGCTTCAACCCATTGCAAGATAAACAATGAAGAATGTGAACTTTGTGTAAGATATGGAGACAAAGTTCCATTTGAGTCTGTAGAAATATGTTACGCAGTTGGAAACTGTGCCAACGCTGCTGTTTCGGCTAGCCGACTTGGTCTACATTCAGCTCTATACTCATACGTGGGTAAAGATAGAGATGGAGAGGATTGTCTAACATCCCTGCAAAAAGATGGAGTAGATACTACTTATATGCATGTAGACCCAGACAACAAAACAAACTACCACTACGTATTATGGTACGAAGCAAACAGAACTATTTTAGTTAAACACGAACACTACAAGTATGATTTTAAGATGGATGTCGCTCCTAAATGGATTTATCTAACTTCACTCGGAGAAAATACTATAGATTTCCAAATGCAGATCGTGGATTTTGTTGAGAAACACCCTGAAACAAAACTTGCCTTCCAGCCTGGAACATTCCAAATGAAAATGGGTAAAGAAGTTCTAGATAGAATTTATAAAAATACTGAAATCTTTTTCTGTAATGTAGAGGAAGCTCAAAGAATACTTGGCGAGACTGGTCGTGATCCAAAAACTTTGATGAAAGGTCTAGCGAGTCTAGGACCAAAAAAAGTTGTAATGACAGATGGTTTCCAAGGAGCATACTCATACGACCCTGCTACAGATGAGGCTTACTTTATGCCGGTATATCCGCACACTCCAGTTGAAGCAACAGGAGCTGGAGATGCTTTTGCTTCAACAGTTGTCTCTGCTTTAATACTTGGAAAAACTCTTCACGAAGCACTTTCATGGGCACCGATAAACTCAATGTCAGTGGTACAACAAGTTGGCGCACAGAAAGGACTACTTACAAGGGAAAAACTTGAAGAGTATCTAAAAAATGCCCCTGAGGAATATAAACTAAGTAAAATATAAGCGAAAAGCTCGGAATCTATCCGAGCTTTTTAGTTCAAACTAGTACATACCCTCCCTTACAATCACGAGTTCCTCAATAACTCTTGGATCAGTAATCCTCTTGAAACGAGGAACTGTCTTTCCATCAACAACAACATCTTCCATCCACATTTTGAGAGGTCGAGCATCAAAACATGGAAGCTTTAGTTTGGTTTGAGCATGAAAAACACTCTGATCATACAAAGGTCGATAGATTAGAAAATGTGCTTCACCCTCTCGTGCATTGTCCTCAGTATGAAAACCTATACCGACAACTTCGTAAGCATGATCATTAACCCCTTTCTTTGGATCATGCTTGTAGTGATGATAGAAACCTGGCTCTGGAACTCTATCTGGCATTGGCAGTGACATATGTACTCCTTATTATAAGCTAGTTTAATAAATTACTTAAGTCAACGAATTCACAAAAATTCCTAATTATGTTTTCAGAGGACCCGCAGGCCAAAAGCATGGTGTCGTCAAGGCACCCCGTTCTTGACGACTTTGGCCGAGGACTAGCCTTAAAAATTCGCTGGAATTTTTAAGGTTACTCTGAAAATATAATTAGGAATTTTTCCTACCTATAACTTTTTTACAAGCATTTAGTATATGATTCTCGCCCATTTCGTAGTGCTCTAGTAGTTCATCTTGTTTGCCAGACTGACCAAACAAATCTTTTACTCCAATAAATTCTTGTGGCACTGGATAATTTTGAGACAAACATTCTACAACAGCAGAGCCAAGCCCTCCAGCAATTTGATGTTCTTCAACAGAAACAATCGCTCCACAAGTTTTTGCCAAATTAATCACTGACTCATTATCTAATGGTTTTATTGTTGAAATATTTAATACTTTTGCACTTATCCCATCACCCTTAAGTTTCTCTGCAACTTTAAGAGCTTTGTATACAAGCGCCCCTGTAGCAACAATACCCACATCTGCTTTTCCTTTTTCTTCTCCATAAAATATTTGTCCTTTCCCAACTTCAAAAGGTGTATCCATTGTTGTAATAACTGGAGTTTTCTCTCTTGCTAGACGTATATATGCTGGCTTACCGAGCTCTGCAGAGGCGAGAGTTATTTTCTTTGCTTCAATATGATCACAAGGAGAAAAAACAACCATGTTTGGAATTACGCGAGTAATCGCCAAGTCTTCTATTGCTTGATGCGTTCCACCATCAGGACCAACAGAAACCCCAGCATGACTTCCCGCTATAACCACAGGTCTGTCGTTATAACATATAGTAGTGCGAATTTGCTCCCAGTTTCGTCCAGGAGAAAACATTGCGTAACTAGATATGAATGGAATCTTGCCCATCGCTGCCATTCCGGATGCAACACTCGCTAGATTTTGCTCTGCCACACCGATCTCCACAAATCTTTCTGGGAACTTATCTGCAAACAAATTCATTTTTGTTGATTCTTTCAAATCTGCACACAACCCAACTACTTTTGGATTTTTCTCTCCAGCTTCCAAAAGTCCTTCACCAAAACCTTGGCGAATCGGAACCTGTTCTACTTTTTTATCAAAAAGTTTTGGATTTAATTTTTGTGAAGAATTAATCATGTATTTATTGAATTTAACGAGTCATAAAAACTGTAAACTATAAGGACCAGTGTCATAACGAAGGTAATTAAAATTGCAAGTCCTATCAAATGCGCCCATCTTTTAGCTCCACCTTGTTGCTCATTATTAACTGAATTATTTTTATTAATTTTTTTAATATAATGTATCACTAAAACAATAACTAGAGGTATAACTAAAACATATCCTCCAAGTAAAAAATTCATGACTATTGATTCATATATATTATTCATGTTCAGATTTTATTTGACCTCCTAATGTTCTCAAATCATGTAACGCGATTTTTGCCTGCTCATCCTTTGGTGGCTCTCCAGGAATATCCGTACCTGGTGGATTACCATGCCATTTATAATCTTTCTCCATAAATGAAACTCCCTTTCCAGGAATTGTTCTCGCGATTATCACACTTGGCCCATCGAAAACCGCCTGAGCTCTTCCAACAGCTTCAATAATTGAAGAAAAATTGTGTCCATCTATTTCCTCTGCGTGCCATCCAAACGCCTCAAATTTATGCGTTAGAGAGTCTAGTGGCATAACATCTTCTGTGTAGCCATCTATCTGAATATTGTTTCTATCTACTATAGCAATAAGGTTTCCAAGTCTTTCCTTTCCAGCAAGCATTATTGCTTCCCAGTTTTGTCCCTCATCCAACTCTCCATCTCCCAACATACAATAGAAAAATCTATCTGAAGTCTTACCCTTATCCATTCTGTCTGCTATTGCCATACCAACTGCTTGTGAAAGTCCTGAACCAAGTGGTCCTGAACTTGTTTCAAGGATAGGTAAAAATTCTCTGTGTGGGTGACCTTGTAGTCTTGTACCGAATTTCCTAAGTGTAAGAAGTTCTTTTACTGGAAAATATCCGACATGAGCAAGTGTTGCATACAAAACAGGATTTATGTGCCCATTAGAAAGTATTAGTCTATCTCTTTCCTCCCAAAAAGGATCTTTAGGATTGTGTCTAAGTATGTAAAAGTAAAGTGCGGTGAAAATATCGGCCATACCTAAAGGTCCCGCTGAGTGACCTGAGCCAGCAGAAACTAGCATTTCTATTATAGAAATCCTTATCTCCTTTGCCTTCTCTGTAAGGAACGCTATTTTTTCATCTGTCAGATTGTTTAGCATGTTATTTGAATATGAATTAAAGATTTCGTTGACTCATAACTTTTTTGGAACATCGCGGAATCCGTGTAGAGATGAGCGCGAAGAAAATTTTGAGTAAAAAAATTATTCTGCTTCCAAAAAAATTATGGGGAGAAAGAAATCTTTAATTTACTGACTCCAAAAACTTGAAAACTTCTTTCGGATTATCTGAATTCAGTATCGCCCCACCGGAAATTAGTTTGTTGACTCCGGCCTCTACAAGAGTTTCTGCATTTTCTTCTGTAACACCAATATCAATAGCAATTATACTATCAGGAAACTTTGCTCGCAATGTTTTTATCACCTCTAAACTTTTTTCATCAAGCTCTACTCCATGTTTTCCTAAAAGTTGTGAACCCATAACTTGAATAAAATCAACTTGAGGAACTATTTTTTCAATTTTCTCTATTTCAGTATTAGGTTTTATAGCTACACCAACAGAAACATTCTTATCACGACAAATATCTATAACCTTTTGAAAGTCTTCTGTTGCTTCTATGTGAGCAACAACAGAAGCAACTCCAGTTGCAATCCATTCCTCCAAAACATCTTCGGGGTTACTTACCATTAGATGTAGTTCTACATCTGTATCTTCCCATTTTGGCCAACCTTCATCCTCTGTTTTAAGTTTTTCAAAATAATCTCTGTCTTGTCCGTTGTATGGCCATGTTCTTGTGTTTGTAAAAACACCATCAGAAATATCTACTTGTACAAGTTCTGCAAAATGCGAGACTTTAGACATCTCTTCGAAAAGTTGTTCTTTGTTAACTGGAATTATAGCTGGAAGTACTTGTGTCATATCACTAATTATAGTTTTCTATTTTTTTAATTCTTCTTATATGACGTTCTTCATTAGTAAAAGCCGTTCCAAGCCACATTTCCACTGCTTGCTTTGCCTCCTGAGTAGTCATAAAGTGACTACCTAGGGATAACATATTGGCATCATTATGCTCTCGAGATAAAGTTAGAATATGTTTTGTACCTCCATAGAAAACTGCACATCGAACATTTGGAAACCTGTTAGCAACTATAGCTTCACCTTGGCCAGAAAAACCCAAAACTATTCCTTTTGAGTTTTCCGGATCCTCCGAAACTGCTTTTGCTGCTACAGATATATAGTCTGGATAATCATCATCATGGTTATACTCTTGTGGGCCACAATCATAAACTTCAAAACCTTTTTCCAATACAAAATCCAGTAAATCTTTTTTTAACAAAAACCCCACATGATCTGATCCAATAAATATTTTCATTTATATAGTTTTTGCAGTCTTCAACACATGATTAATCAGTGTGTGTGTATACCCCGCTTCATTGTCATACCACGCCATGACTTTCACTAGATTTCCTCCGACCACTCTAGTCATTTTTAGATCTGCAATAGAACCAAAGTGACTTCCCAAAATATCTGAAGAAACTAGCTCTTCATCTGTCGCAGAGAAAATATTTTTCCACCTATCAATCATTGTTGCTTCTCGAAGTACATTGTTTACCTCCTCTGCTGTAGTTTGTTTTTTAGATATGAAGGTCACATCTACGATTGATCCAGCTGGAACAGGAACTCTAATAGATATACCATCAAAAAGTCCTTCCAAACTTGTAAATGCTTTTGTTACTGCAATAGCTGCTCCTGTAGAAGAAGGTACAATGTTTTGTGCTGCAGCTCTTCCCTCACGCAAATCTTTTTTAGACGGACCATCAACAAGCGCCTGTGATGCTGTATAACCATGCACAGTATTTAGAATTGCCTTTTCGATTCCAAAATTCTCATCAAGTATTGCAATAAGTGGCGAAGCAGCGTTTGTAGTACATGATGCGTTTGAAGTTACAGCGCATGTGCCAAATTTTTCTTCGTTAACTCCCATAAGGATTGTTTCTCCTTCACTTCCACCTTTTGCAGGTGCAGAGATCACAACTTTTTTTGCACCTGCTTCTACATGCACTTTTGCCTTATCAAAATCTGTAAACAATCCTGTAGACTCCACCACTACATCCACCCCAAGATCTTTCCATGGAAGCTTTGTTGGTTCCTTTTCTGAAACAAATTTTACAGTCCTACCGTCGATAACTAGGTTTGTACCATCTACTTTTACATCATGCTTCCAGCTTTTATAAACTGTATCGTATTTCAAAAGGTACGCCATGTTTTCTATGTTGCCTAGATCATTTACTGCAACTACCTCCATCTCTTCTCTATCCCAACTTTCTTTTAGGAATGCTCTACCTATTCTACCGAAACCATTAATGGCAACTTTTATTTTAGACATTTTTCTCAAGTTAAATAATTAATGTATAAATTATATCAGATACAACTCAATGCGAAACCCCTGGTTTTATCCAGGGGTTTGGTGTTACTGAAAACCAAGTTTCGGTGGGACTTCTCCTCTTTTTTCCATATTTCTCCTGTCGATGTACGCACCGACAAACGGGGATGCCACGGCAATGGCAATCAGAAAGAAAATCAAAACAAGAGTCGAATCCATTCTCACCTCTACTTTTCAAAATATCATGAGACTTTAGATTAAACAACTATTCTGCTTGTGTTGTAGCTGGCTCTTTCTTTGCTGTTGTTCCTGCGTGACCATCTACTTCATATGAAGTATTTTGTTGTTCAAAGAAGTTTACTAGTTCAAATACATCTGTTGCTGTACTCATCCATTTTGCTGGGTTTGTGGCATTATAGTATTTTGGCATTCCAAGCTCAGTAAGTCTTCTATCTGCAACATACTGAACGTATTGGTTTACATAGTCTGCATTAAGTCCCAAGATACCGTTCGGGAACAAGTCTTTATTGTATGCAGTTTCAAGATCCACTCCTTCAATGATAATATTTCGGATCTCTGCCGCAAACTCTTCTGTCAAAAGCTCTACATTTTCCTCTAGAATATTGTGAATTAAATTTATTCCAAACTTTAAGTGTAAAGACTCATCTCGCAAAACCCAGTTTATCATTGAGCCGAAGTTTCTTAGTTGGTTTCTCTGTCTGAATGAAAGCATTACCATAAAACCTGAGTAGAACCACACTCCTTCCATTACCACATTGTATGCAACAAGGTTTCTAATGAAATCCTTTTTACCTTCAATGGTATCTATATCCAGCTTATCCTCAGTCATTCTCTTTAGATACTTCATTATGTAAGCTTCTTTTGCTTTCATTGAAGGAACTTCAAGGTGTGTGTTGTAAACTTTATTTCTATCAAAAGGAAATGTTTCTAGAACGTATTCAAATGCCACACAGTGGTTCGCCTCCTCCCACATTTGTTTAGCGATATACAAATGTGTTTCTGGACTTTTAAGATATGGATACACTCCCAGAGCTAGTGTTCTGTTTACGATAAGTTCAGCCGGATTAAAAAATGACATTATAAACTCAACAGCATGTCTTTCGTCCTCTGTCATTTTTGCAAAATCTTCCAAATCCTCCTTCAAAGCAATCTCGTGTGGGAACCACGTATTTCTCACAGCCTGATTGTACAAATCATAAGCCCATTGATATCTGATAGGGTGCAAATTAACATCTTCTGGTGAAGTTTTTCCAAGTAGTGACATATATTTATTTTAGTTTAATTTATAATTTTTAAATAATTACTGACAACTTATACAAACATTATCTCCATCTGCAGGGTCTTCTGGGAAAATGATATTTGGATTATTCTTATACTTCATTTGATCCAAAGGTTTATAATCATTTCTAACTTCCTTCTCTTCAACTTTCACACTTGATACCAATACCTCTTCTTTTACTTCCACTTTCTCTGTTACTGTGGCATTAACGTAGGCGGGTTCCTTTGGTGCCGTATATGTAGAAGTAGAAACTGAAACTGCTTCTACAATTTTTGTTTCTATAACAGGAACTTCTACTGGTTTCGTACTAACAGGAGTTGTGTGTGCAGTACTTACATCAAAAGATTTTTGAAGTGGTGCAGAAAATGCAGGTGTATTTGAAAAATTTAGTGCTCCAAAACCAACACGTCCCATTTTCGCTGCCTTGTTTACATTTGTTGTACTTTGCTCTGCTGTGTGACGAGGCTTCATGTGTAGATAGTATGTAGATTTAACACCCTTCTCCCATGCAGTGCTGTATATTTTCATTGTCTCTTCTACATCACGAGTTTCTAGATACATATTTCGAGACAATGCTTGATCTACCCATTTTTGTGCTCGAGCAGCAACTTCTATATAAGCATATGGAGAAGTTGTAAATGATGTTTTGTAAATATCTTTAATGTGTTGAGGAATACCAGCTATCTCACTTATATCACCTTGGTTTTCTATAATAGCTTCTTTAACATCATCCCAGATTCCCATATTCTTCAAATCTTTTACAAGGTTGTGGTTTATATCTAGATACTTTCCAGAAATTTTGTTTCTAGAAAATACTTGTGCAAAACGTGCATCAATACCTGGAGTTGTTGCAGCAAGCAAACCAATATTTGCATTTGGAGCTACTGCCATAAGTGTTGCATTTCTCATGCCCTTAGCAACTTTTGCACGAAGTATATCCCAGTTTAGACCCTTATGTTTACTTGTTTTAGAAACTGTTAATTCTCTACCTCTATCATCTTCAAGAGTTTTTAATGAATCAATTGGAACCCTACCTTTTGACCACTCAGAACCTTTATAGTTTGTATAACTTCCTCTTTCTTGTGCCAAATTCGCTGACTCATCTATCGCCATGTATGAAATAAATTCAAATATTCTATCTGCAAAATCCCAAGCGTGTGGAGAGTCGTATGACATTCCAAGTTGTTCAATGGTATCTGAAAAGCCCATCACCCCAAGACCCACAGCTCTGTTTTCTCTATCAGATTTAGCAGCCTCAGGAATAGGTAGAACATTTATATCTATTAAGTTATCTAGTTGTCTTACAGCAAGTCTCACAGACTCCTCTAGTCTAGACCAGTTTACTTCTCTATTTTTTATATGAGCAGCTAGGTTTAGAGATGCTAGGTTACACACAGCAACATTATCTCTGTCTTGTGGAAGACATATTTCTGTACACAAGTTAGACATATGTATTGTTCCAGTGTTGTTGTTTAGTGCACGCAAGTTCACAGTGTCTTTCCATGTTAGCCATGGGTGAGAAGTTGTCTGCAAAGCAACAATTATTTGTCTGAATTGTTCACGAGCTGGAACTTTTTTGAAAGCTCTTAGCTTTCCGGCATTTGCCATTTCTATATACTCTGCATATCTCCTTGAAAAAGCTTGTCCGTATAGCTCGTTAAGATCTGCTGTTTCTGCTGGATCAAACATATACCATTCACCACCGTTGTTCACTCGCATCATAAACTCATCTGAAAGCCATACAGCAGTGTTTGCTGTACGCATTCTCATATAGTCATCTCCAGCATTGTGTTTCCACTCTAAAAATTCAGGAAAATCAATGTGCCAGTTCTCCATATAGAAACACAAAGCACCCTTTTTCTTTCCACCTCTTTGTATTGCACGAATAGCAGTATCAATAATTTTGGCAAAAGGAGTTGGACCTGTAGATGTTCCACCTCCTGAAGTTTTAAGCGGTGAACCAGATGCGCGAAGCTTCGTAACAGAAGCACCGATACCTCCAGAACCTTTTGAAAGAAGCATTACATCAGCAACAGACTTTGCTATATGACCCATATCATCATGAATCTCAAGAAGATAACAGTTTGAAAGTGCTGGATTTATTTTTCCTGATGCAAGGTTTGTAGAACCACCAGCGATGTACATGAGCTTAGACATCTTTTCATAAAACTTTTTCGCCATCTCGTTTGGATTTTTCTCGTTGTAAGAAAGACCCATAGCAATTCTCATGAAAAACATTTGAGGAGTTTCCAAAGTATTCTGTTTAACATCCTTTATCATGTATCTGTTTATCAAACCATCAAGACCCGCATACTGAAAAAGCTCATCTCTTTCCAAAACAAGAGCATTTGAAAGATCAACTAAATCAAAACATGACTTCATATTTGGATGAAGCTTGCCCTCTGCAACACTTTTTTCTATATAATCAATAAAACTTTGTTTATGTTTCTGCACAAACACATCATGAGGATCGTTTGGACTAAAATCTTTTACCACGAGTCTGTAAACCGTCTTCAACAGTAGTCTTTTTGCGACTACATCATACTCGATATCTTCTTTTATATTCTGAACAGCAGCATTTATAGTAGCTTGGTCTAACTCATCTATAGTAATACCATCATAAAGAGTAAGTTGTGTCTCAGTAGCAATCTGAGTAACCTTAGAAACTGGGTCAAACAATCCTCGACATGCTCTTTCAATAGAACGATTTATTTTGTCCGCATTAAACGGTTCTTTTGTGCCATCATGAAGTGTTACATTTAGACTCATTTTTGTTTTTTTGATTATTTTTTCTAATAAATGTGCTGTTTTTGCTATTTTTTTGAAAAAAATTTGCGATTTTTAGAGTTTTTTCTCAAAATCGCAAAGTTTTTTAATTTAGTTCACTTATTTTACTCTAAATGTGTTTAAAAAAACTGTGGATAAACACAAAAAAATATACTCTGAAATACAAAAGTTTTTATGTAAAGCGTGCCCCCACAGAATGGCTTAAAAAATAGTTTATATACGATATTTTTCTATAAATTCTACCTTGTCTCCGTTTTTAACTCCAAGTTTATTTACCTCCCCAGCTGAAATTTCCAAAACGTATCTTGCTTCTTTTTCTGGATAGAATATTTTAGGGTAACTATCTGGTTTTACATCTTTTTCTATGTGGTTTATTACGAAATTTTCGTCCATCCATATAATATCTAGTGAGAACAGCATATCTTTCATCCAGAACCCGTGTTTACCATTCTCTGGGAAAACAAAAATCATACCTTCATTGTGTGAAATAGGTGGATGTCCCGAGTAGCCTTTATTCATCGTATATGTAGTATCAGCTACATCTACTGTGTACACCTTACCCTTAAGGATTATCTGACTTGGGTAATGCATGGTAGTTAAAAAAGCAATAATGATAATGCCAACCACCACAAATAAAACTGCGTAAATTTTTGTTCTACCGAAATCCATGTAAATATTTTACCATAAATAAATTCTGCTGTAACAAAAAACCCGCTAAAGCGGGTTTTTTGTTGTTTAATTTTTCGCAAATTAAACGGAGAGTATTACCATGATCGGCCTCCTCTGTCTCCTCCACCAAATCCTCCAGTTCTTGGAGCTCTTGGTTCCATAGGTCGTGCCTCATTAACAGTTAGTTTTCTTCCGTCTAACTCTGCACCATTCCACTTTGCAATTGCTGCATCAGCGTCTGCGTCGTTAGCGAATTCAACGAAACCGAATCCTTTTGATCGGCCTGTCATTTTGTCCATGATAATTGTTGCAGAAGTTACTTCTCCAACTTGTGCGAATGCGTCTTTAAGACCATCGTTACTTGTTGAATATGAAATTCCTCCTACATATAGCTTCTTTGCCATTTATTTTTTTACCTAGTCTTTATTTTAAACTGTAAGGCGACTAGCACTCTCTCCTTTTTCTAACTTTCAAAATGAAAATGCGAAAACAATTGAGAAACTTACATTGGTTGTATTATAGCACCTTTTATAAGCAAAAGTCAAGGTAGTGTTTGACTGAACTAGTTTAATAAATATACTTAACCTAGGAGGAGAACATGACACAGGATGTTAACGTAAATATGGACTATCTGCCTGAAATGATCCGTCTCACCATCCAAAAGGGCCCTGAACCTGTCTTTGAGGACCTTTGCACACATCACTTCAAAAGTCTGGTTTTTCATGACGGATTTTTCTTCAGAATCAGCTTTACGTACCCTGTATCTATCGACCCCTCACCACTCAAAGCAAAGTGTCGAGACTGCGGTAGATAAAAAATGGCACCGGTCAAACGGTGCCATTTCTGTTGTGTGAAGTTTTAAATTTGAAGTTACTCTGCTGTTACTTTTGTCATTGTTACTGGTGCTACCGGCTTATCATTTGCTCCAACCTGCACACTAGCTATCTTATCTACAACATCCAATCCCTCCACAACCTTACCGAAAATGGTGTACGCATTTGGTAGCGGATAGTCGGCATGCATTATGAAAAATTGACTACCGTTTGTGTTTGGGCCCGCATTAGCCATCGCAACTACACCTCTTTTATATCCTGCTTTATATGAAGGTGTTGCTGGATTAAGCTCATCTGCAAATTTATATCCTGGACCACCAGTTCCATTTCCATTTGGATCTCCACCTTGTATCATGAATCCTTTTATGACTCTGTGAAATGTAAGCCCATCGTAGAAACCTTTTTTAGCAAGCGTTACGAAATTGTTTACTGTGTTTGGTGCATCATCATTATAAGTTTCAAAAACTATTTTTCCATAATTTGTTTCTAGTGTAATCATATTTTTTGTTTTTTTAATTGGCTCATTAACAATTGGCTTATCTTCCGAAGGTAGTATACCGTCTTCGAAAATAGGGGTTGTAGTACTGTAACCCAAATTCTGTTGTGGCACCACATTATCTCCCGACTTATCACTTTTAAAGAAATAATATCCCCCGACTATTACTAATCCTGTAACAAAAAAACCTAACAATAAATTTTTAATATCCATAGAAAAATATTATATAACAAAAGGACTGACGAACCTATACAAGCTCTGTCAGTCCTAATTAACACAACCTTTCGCTTTATTACAAAGTGGAAACCAATTCTCTGAGCAAGGTAACCTTTTCCAGGAGACGAAGAACTTCTCCCCTCTTCATCTTGAGACGACGCAAAATTTCTTCTTCATGCTGACAAATGCGTTGTCTCGAAACACCGTACTTCACTCCAACCACCTCAGGCAGTTTGCGCTCGAAAGTATCATCGTCGATACCAAACAAACAAAACAATCTGTCTGCTTGATAATCTGGTGAAACCCCTCTCACTATTTGTTTAAACTGCTCGACTTCTTCCAAAGCAGTTTCCAGTTCAGCACGAGCCTCAATGGAAATTTGATGACCCTTGTGGCTCACACTAAGATGTGACTCCAGTGAAAGCCCCCCGTTTGTCTTATCGGAGAGTTTCACTGGTTGACTTAGAGAAACCTCATGACCTATGTCTTCGACTCTGCGAATCTTCTTAAGGGTCACTTTGGTATATCCCCACATCGTCATAATCTCATCGTCACTTGGAGTGCGACCATGAGTTTTTTCGAAACTTCTCACAAGCTTTGAGAGTTTCCAGACTTCAGTGGACATATGGGTAGGCACACGAATCGTCCTACCAGTTTTCTCGAAGCAACGATAAATGCTCTGCCTTATCCACCAAGTTGCGTATGTGGAGAAAGCATTTCCAGTTTTTGGATCGAACTTTTCTACTGCGACAAACAGACCCATGTTACCGTTTTGAATCATGTCCATGAGTTCAGACGGTATGTGTGACGTTCTTTTCGCAATAGCCA
Source organism: Parcubacteria group bacterium (assembly GCA_035438705.1). Taxonomy (GTDB): domain Bacteria; phylum Patescibacteriota; class Minisyncoccia; order Phycocordibacterales; family DATDWN01; genus C7867-006. The sequence goes on along the minus strand of DAORIV010000002.1, from coordinate 6,100 downwards.
CAACTAAACGAAGGTTGTGACGAATGAGTCGAGAACGAAGTTCAGGGTCACGTGTCTGCACATACTCTTCAAAGAGTCGCTTCTCCTCATCTTTATCTAAAACTGGCAACTCTCTGCAATCCTTCAAATATTTTTCAATAATTAAGTGATTGAGAAGTCTGTCGATCCGACCTGACCCCTTCCTGCTATTTTCAGGATTTTCAGTTTGTTCCTGAAAAGGAAAACTGGCACCACTTCCAAGCTCGAAAAGAGCCTGTTCCCCTGTAAGCACATCTTCTTGCATCTGTACCCCCTTGATTAAGCTACATATTCCACAATTGATTATACATATTTGCAATTATTTCACAACAAAGCAGAAGAGCTGACAACGCGAAGCGTCATCAGCTCTCAAGTAACCACAAAAGAACCTACAAAAAGGCTAAGGAAAGCTCTACGAGTGCCGACCACCTTTCTTCAGAGAAATCACAAAGCATCACGCCAGGAATGTTTTTCCTAACGGCCTTGTTGCAAGTTTGCCTAACTTGCTCAACTCTTTGCTTGGTAACCCCAAACCTTTGAGCAAGGGAACTGGCGCTCTCTCTTTTGAACGACTTATCATTGAAGCCGTAATAGCGCAAATAGATTTCAGCATCAATTGCACTATAACGAGCTCTCACGAGACTTTGGATCTGTTCGACCCCTTCGATAATCTTCAGCACTTCAAGTCGTGCAGAAAAACCAATTACAGTCTCGTCTGTACCGAGATTCAAAATATCTTCGATAGATAAGTCATCCCTTTTTTCTCCACTCACTAGCCTGTCCACTAGATCCTCAAAACTGGTAACAGTTGCGACTCGACGGGCATGGAAAACTGTCTGAAACGTTTTTTCAGAAAGATCCATCAAACCAAACAAAGTCTGGTAATCCGGATACTCTCCGTTTTTTTCACGATACTCTTTTTCACGCTGAACCATCTCACGAATTCTGGTCAGCATGTCTGCAGGAATCCTGGTCCATCGACCAGTGTTCGTCACGGCCTTGGAAATTGTTTGATCGATCACCGTAACGGCAAAAGTGGAAAACCTAGTTCCCCAAGACAACCGATAACCATCAATTGCCTTAATGAGCCCAAGATTTCCTTCTGAAACCAAGTCCTTCAGCTCCATCACCGGACTTCTACCCAAATGCTTCATGGCGATTGGGGTTACAAGCCTAGTGTTGTGCATGAAGATCGTGTTTCTCGTATCAACATCACGAGTCTGCTGGTACCTCGCAAAAATCTCCCTTTCTTGTTCTGCACTGTAAACCGGAAACTCTTTAGCTCCAGCTGAAACCTCTGCATGAATCTGCAACAAAAGCACTCTCCCTTGTTTTTTGTCCGGAGAGAATTATACACAACTAAAAATATTACACAACACTATTGAGAAAATTAAATACCACAAAGTTCTTTCAAATCCATTAAATCTGTAGCTGTTAGTTTTTCATTTACACCATTGTTTAGTCTATACATTATAGCCTTCGAATCATCATTATGATCTAGTCCCAAAGCATGTCCGAGTTCGTGCGCAAGAAGTCTTACAAGTTTTGTTCGGTTATCAAACTGATATATGTCTATTTTTCTTCCTTCTCTATCACTAACATACACCCCCTCTTCAAACTCTTCTCCTAAAGAATCACCAATAGTGTTGAACTTGTTTACATTCAAATTCAAATTTTTTACTAATGTGTTTAAGGTTTCAGAAAGTGAATTTATTTTCTTTACATCATTGTTTAATTTGTATTGAAGAGAATTCAATGAGTTCATTTCACTTATTAAGTAGTTTTTTTCTGTATTTAGTCTTGCAACTGTTTCTTTGTTGCCACCACCGCGACTATTTACTTTTGCAACTTCTGCATCATAGGCATCTTTTTTACTTTCAAAAGCTGACAGTCTCAGCTGATATTGTTTTTTCTCTATTTCATAATTTGCAACGAGCTTATCGTATTCTATTTTAAGAGAATCATAGTTACTTTTCGTGTTCTCCACATTATTCTCTATTTTTTTCAACTCTGTAGTCACTTGCTGTCTCTCATCAAAAATTAAATTCACCTTAAGTCCTCCGTCTTCCTTGTATCTAAATAAATCTTTGTTTATCGAAGTTTCCCACATTTTCTCAGCATCTTTCAAAGCTTCCAAGAAAAACTCTTCACTAATACCAAACCTAGTATCAAAGCTACCTATTGAATATGATATAGGATACTTACACGGAAAGTATCTGTTAAAAGATTGAATCCACACATTCGAAAGAACATCTTTGTAGACAAAACCTACAACTAGAACTGTCCCAAGAAAAATATAGTTAATTATTCTGCTCATTTTTAATCAACTCTTTCAGAGATTTCTTTTATCTTCTCCATCGCTTTTGGCCACATTTCTCCAAACATTTGTTCATATTGGTCCTCTATGTCTTGCATCAAAATAAATTTTGAACCTTCTCCTTCTTTTTCTATGGTGTAGTTCTCGTATGCTGGGGTCCATGCTTTTACTGCATCACTTGTAGTATCTTCAACACCATTTTGCATGTATCCCAAGTGTCTTATTGAAATATATTCTGGCTTCCTGCTTTCTGCTATTTCTGAAACCATTCCACCTTTCTCACCCTTTTCATCTATGCCAATAAAATATATTTTGTCTCCAGTATTCCAGCCACCTTCAAAGTAAGATGTTGGTTGAAACACAGATGTCCACTCTCGGTATTTTTTATCATCTACTATTGTATCCCAAACTTTTTCCTGACTTGCATTTATATGTATATCTAAATTTAATTTTTTCATATTTTATATTTTATTGATTATTATATGCTTCTTCTAATTTTTTAATATCAAACTTTTTCATTTTCAGAAATGCCTCAGTCACACGTTTGTTCTGTTCTGGAGTTCCCTTACCCATCATTTCATTCATTCTTGTCGGAACTATCTGCCAAGAAACCCCGAACTTATCTTTAAGCCAGCCACATTGCTCTGCTTCTGGCACAGCTGAAAGTTTTTCCCAAAAGTAGTCTATTTCTTCCTGAGTTTCGCAATTCACAATAAAAGAAATTGCCTCATTAAAAGCAAACTTGTGTTCGCCCCCTCCATCCATAGCAGTAAACCAAGTTTCCCAAAGTTTAAAATCTGAAAACATAACTGTTCCAGCCTTATTTGGACCCTGATCAGTTTCATATTTAACTCTTGTGCCCAACTTAGAATCTTTGAAAACTGAAAGATAGTAGTCCACCGCTGTCTCTGCTTTTCCATATGACGCCCCAACAAAAAGAAGTGAAGGAATAATAAATGGTCTGTCTTCTCCACCAGGGTTAGTCAGAATAAGTTGCCATGAAACACCGTACTTATCTTCACAGAAACCGTACCATTTACTAAACGGATATTCAGCTAGCTCCATCATCACCTTTCCACCTTCCACAAGTTTCTCCCAAGTCTTAGTAAGATTCTCTTTTGCATTTGGATCTTTACTAGGATCAAAATTCACCATGAAAGAAACCGATGGGTTTATTTTAAAGTATGGTCCCGCCGATATAGACATAAATGGTTCACCACCGAGGTCATAAGACATAATATCGCAGTCACCACTTGGAGTGCCTTTTATTACACTATGATTTTTAATTTTTGAATTAGGAAAAACAGATACATAAAACTCTGCAGATTCTTTCGCCTCCTTATCAAACCATAAATGCGGTATTATTTTTTTCATATAGACTATATTGTAGCAAAAATTAGCTTGGATAATAAATGGAATAACCTTTATAATGATATTAATGAATAATTTTTTTAATAAGTTTGGTTTTGTTTCTTGGCAACTTCCGGTATTACTGTTACTTTCTTTGGTATTTTGGTACAACGGCATTCGTATTGTTAGACTCTTTAACTATTTTTCATACTGGGGTGGAATGGGAAGCCTTATAATTTTTATCTTTAGTTTCCCGGTAACTTTCCTTGCAATAAAAGGTGTAACAAAAGTTTTAAAGCTAACAGAGAAGCAAGTTTATCCTGCTATTAACTTAATAGTAGCAGTAGTTGGATTACTACATGGTTTAACACTTACTTATAAACCTGAAATGTATCAAGCCACTGGTGAGACACTCATGTTTGCAACTGCATGGATTATTTGGTTCTGCGGTGCGACTATAATCACATTATTTTTTATTCAACAAAAAAATTTTTCTTCAGATAAGTAAATTAGGTACTTTTTTATACTATTGACTTTTAGCATTAAATATGCTATTATTATACACGGAGGATACGCATGAAAACCGTACTGTTCTTCGCCCTTTTCACTCTGGCGATTCACGGAAAGGCTGGCGCTCAGACCGAGATCACGGTGGACACCACGTCCTACGTGCCGATGGTCACCGTAAGCGACGAGTCGTTTGCGGGGATGTGTGAGAGCTTCGAGAAGAAGCTCGGCAACCACTCGGCATCGGGCATCGTCACCTTCCGTCCGAAGACGATGCCCATCGGCCAGGACGAGAAGTCAGGGTCCATCTGGATCCTGAACTCAAGCGGAAAGACTGTGGAGATCGCTTCAAGCGAGCTCCCTGCTCCCCTTCGCAAGATCCGAGGAAGCGTCGCTCGCAACGTTCTGCAGGCGTCATGCTACACCGAGAACATGATGTTCTTCGGGAAGCGCGATGTTCTCATCGTCACCGTCGACAACGCCGACGCAAACGCAGTGGCGCAAGCCCTTCGCTAGACCCCACCTCCCCCAGCACATATGTTGCTGTTCGGGAGGTGGTTTTATTTTTATTAAAAGTTAATTATTCCCCCAGCCTCTTCCAGTTCCGCCTGAACCAGTTTCTTTCGGTGACGCTATTATGCTTTCATACTCCTGCGCTGTTATGTATTCTGGCTTATATGTAACTCCTCGAGACTTCAACTGAGAAACAAAAGACCTCAAATGGTTTCTAGATCCTCGCATCAAGTTTTCATATACCAGTTTGATATCCTCGTTATCTGTTTTAGAAATATTATTTTGTAAATCTTTTATGTCTAGGTCTTCAATAAACGCCCCGACAGACAGTGCTTCTTCTACAGAAACTTCTCCTCTTTTTACTAGATCATCAAAAAGTTTTTTCAGTTCTGCATTTACAAACACTCCCACAGCATCGTTAGTTACCGGATCTTTAATATTATATTTCACAAGTATCGCTCGCACGGCTTCGGTGTGAGTTTGTTCACTTTGTGAAATATTTGAAAATATTGGCACTCCCCACTTCTCGAATAGTGTTATGTAAACATCTCGAGCTAGTTTCTCCTCCTCTCGCATATATAGTAAACCTTGCTTTTCTTCTTCTGATATAGATTGTGTAGGCAAAGCACTTACTCCAGGTCTTACTGACAAGAAATCCGAAGGTAACGGCACACTATCCGATGTTTGTTCTACATCAGCACTATTTTGCCTGTTAAACAGGTAAACCAAAGATACTAGAACCACAAGAATTATGATGATTTTGGTTGTTGTTTTCATATCTACATTGTACCACTTATAGGAAAAGTAAGTCCCTATCGAGATCATCCGAGTCGGTCCCGAGTGTTTTAGTTTTTATTGCTTTGTCGGTACTGCCGAGATGCACCACACCTTTACCAAACTTTTTCTCTAGATTGTCTATCTGTTTATGTATGGTTTCAAACTTTGTTGCCTTCTCTACTGTGCTAAACAAGTCCCCTTGTTTTACATCCTCTGGTTCTAGCTCGTGAAGTGTGACTCCTGTGGTACGGTACAGCACACCTGTGCGCCAGAGTTTTGCAAAATGAAACTTAGCGATACTGACTAGAGTTTCTGGTGCGTTGGTTGGTGCCGAAAGAACTACTGTATGCGAAAAATATTTAAAATCTTTTGTTTTCAAAAAGAAAGAAAACTTTTTCGGCACAAGGTTATAATGCCGAGCTTTGCGACAAGCCTCCTCTGTGTGTTTGGATATTTGCGATAAAAGAAATACTTTGTCGTTTGTGTTTGGATGAAACGAGCGAGTTTTCTGTACAGATGAGTATGTTGTTTTAGGTAAGGGGTCCACACTGTTTACACACACGCCGTTTAACTCCAGCCATATTTCTATGTATGGCTTGGAGAAATTATTTTTCACCC
>DAORIV010000001.1:108420-120850 GCA_035438705.1 Parcubacteria group bacterium | reverse complement strand
GTGAAAGTATAGGGTGCTGTGATCTATACAAAACTTTTGTAGGGTCATTATGATCCAAAATCATCGCGCCCAACCGATATTTGCCCGTGTCGTTTTTTTCAAGTGCATGATATAAAAGAAGCCAACCTAACTCTGTTTTAATAGGTGGAGGACCTGAACCTTTCAAGAAATGATCCCATGCATTTTTTCTTCCTGGTTGAGGACCTTCAGGTCTTGGACTATGTATAATTCCATCGAACGTATCTATGTCATCTATGTAGTCAACTAATACTTTTGGAGAAATACTATGGATTATTGCAAACTTTCCATTTATTTTTTCAGGAAACAATAGCCAGTTTTTACTCCTATTTTTTGGTGATGAAATAAGTCTAGGTTTTTTCCATACCCATCGTCCTGCCTTAAAATCTTCAAGACTTATTGAGGTTAATGCTATTCTCATTGAACTCCAGTTTTCAAAAGCGGTATACATCATATACACCCTATCACCTATTAAAACCGCTCTGGGATCTTCAGCACCACCCCACCCACCACCAGAGGTATAAATATAAGGGTTGTATGACATTGGTCCACCTATTGTTTTTTTGTCTGGTTTTCCATTTTCAAAAACTGGCTCATATACTGGATATGGTAAACGATTTGAAAAATCTTTACCGTCAATACTTCTGGCATATCCTATTCTTGAAATACCGTCACTCCCCACAGCTCTATATAGTAAATGGATATTACCTTCATCATCTTCAACAGTAGCGGGGTTAAAAGTTCCATCATTTTCCCAAGCATTAGAAAGTATTGGGGTTATTACCGGATTGCCCTCGTGCCTATCTAATATTTTTGGATGAAGTCTAGCATCTTCTTTCTCTCTTACTATAGAAGGAGTTTTAACCACTATCAAATCATGATTACTAGTTAACCAGTAAAGAATAAAGTGGTTATTTAAAACCGCAAAACCCAATGGCTCTATTGGTCTAGTGTCTTCTTTTGAATCTACTACTCCTTGCCAAATAGGCAGAGCCCCTCTCCACATAATCCTCCTTGGATCCTTAAAATCAAATATTACCGCTCCTGCCTGTAACAATGTTTTTGTTTTTTGTTCAACAGAAGCATCATACACAAGTAGTATTCCCTCTTCGGTAACGGTAGATCCAATAATCTTTATTTTACCAGCATCGAATTGTCCAACCCTAGAAGTAAATAGAAGTGATGGTTTTTCTTTCCAAACAGATAATGAGTATGAAGCTTGATTGCGAATAAACAGACCATCTCTGTACATTTCAAATTTATCTTTTTGTTTATCATATACAACAGTTGCGTGCTCTGAATCTAATGCATTTATCTCTGACTTTACATCCCATTTATATAAATCCTTCGAACGAGCCGTAACTAGTTTTGGTTTAACTTTTTTATTGCCCTTTCTAAAGTAAACCATAGTGAAACCACTTGGGGTTTTTGATATAGAAAAATTGTAACAATCTTTTATCTCCTCTGACTTTTTATTTAATCTTTTAATTGTTATTTTCTTTTTTTCTTCGATAAAATCCACACCGTTTTTACTCCAAGATAAAAATAACTCTTTAGAATTTTTACTTTCCTTCTCAAGCAAAATTACTTCATCAAAAATAGAAATAACAGCGATAGGTATACCTTTTCTACCACTCAGTATTTTTATTTTTGAAGTACTCTTCTTCATTTTTAATCAAAAAACTATTTAGCGTCCGTAAACATCATCTAATCTTACAATATCATCCTCATCGAATTCCCCCTTTGATATTTCTAGAATAACCACATTGTCATTCGGTGCCGAAATTCTGTGTTTTGTATTTACAGAAACATTAAACTCGTCCCCTTCCTTTGCTTCAAAAGTTTCTTCTCCTATAACAATTTCTGGATTGCCTGATACTATTTTCCAAAATTCTTCTCTCTTTGCATGATACTGCAAACTCAATTTTTCTCCGTGATTTACATATAAAAGCTTAACGGTTGAAGGCTCGTTATTTGTAAAACGAGTAAATGACCCCCACGGTCTTTTGGTGGTTATTGGTTCCATACGAAAATTATAACATTTTATTAATGCTTTTATCCTTATATACATCAGTAAATGTTGATATCTTTATAGATAACTGGACAGAATTTCTAGAGTCTGTTCTGGACCGTCAGTTTGTATATAATCTACCCCTGTTTTTTTAACTGGAGAATCATTTCCACCCTTAAATAATGCATCTCCGATGAACTCAATATCCTTATCCTCAACTTTCAACATATCTTTTATCTTTCCAATGGCATAAGCTTTGTCTACCCCCTTTCTAGTAATATCTATCGAGGTTGTCCCTCCAATACTTATTTCATATTGTGGTATTTTATTTTTAAGTAAGTTTACGATTGTATTTCTCTTTAACTGGTCGTGATCCCATCTAACTTTTATCTCAATAGGAGCATCCTGTCCTCTTCCAGAAAATGTAATCTGACTACCTCTGTCTTCAATAATTTCTCCGTACGGAGAACTCACATCTATACTAGACTCTTTTATTGCTTCATCAAGGGCGATAATTATCTGGTTTTTCTCATCTGGAGTAAAATGTTCGTTGTACATTTGATTCCATTTATCAGTAGTTTCATCATAGGTATAGCAAGTACTTCCCATTGTTGGGAAAAGATACAGATTTTTCATTAACTCTTTTGGACAATTAAAACTTGAAAGAAATTGCTTCTCGAATTGTTCATAAGCTCCACCAGAAACCACTACAAAATAGTATTTTGAAAGTAATTTGCAAATAATATCCGCCATTTCAGGCGTTAAAGAAGACTTACTTTTTGCCAGCGTACCATCTAGATCGGCAACGATCGCTTTTTTATAATTATTCATTGTGTTAATATTCTATCATATAAATATATGACTAAAAATATAGTTAAATTCTTCGACAAACTTGAGGACAAAACTCGTGCGATGCTAAGTAGAATGCCTATTTTATACGCTTTTGTAGGGGGTATAGGTGTAGTTTTATTCTGGAGAGGCGTATGGCACACCACTGACTTCCTTACTGCTTACTTTTTAGGTGAAGAGGAACTTAGTTTTGCAAACTTAATGGATGGACCGCTTTCTTTTATTCTTGGAACTGTAATCCTACTTATTACAGGAGTATATGTTTCCGCTTTTATTGGGAACCGACTTATCATTTCTGGACTATCAGGAGAGAAGAAACTTGCTGAAAAAACTGAGGACGAAATAAAAGCAGAAGAAGATGAGATTAAAAAGCTCCAAAGGACTATTTCAAAGGTAGAAAGTCATATCGAAAATATCGAAAAGGAAATAGAGCACCACCATCCTAAAAACTAGAAGTATTTTCCTGCCATACCTATCAAAACAATACCTATAAAGTTAAATACAAATGAAACAGGTATAAAGTACTTTGATTTCATTCTTGAAAATCCTAGTAAACCTATGCCCAATTCGTCTGGAAGTGGTGAAGCTATCAAAAACCCTCCAAGTAAAAAGGTAAACCATCTAAAGTATCTTAGTTTAAAAAGAGTTTTTGCTGTCTTTATAAAACTATTGTGACCAACAACTTCAGCTACGTGTTCACCTAGCCTATCCCTTATAAATCTAAATATTATTAAGTCCCCCAAGACAGCGCCCATTGCCCCAAAAAGTGCTGTGGTGAAGATGGGGTTGTGTTGAGATATCTCAAGTAGTGTGGCTATTGCTGGTGCAGTGGTAAAAAAAGAAGTAAAGAATATGCCCGCAAAAAAACTTCCTATATACTTTCCTCCCCCAATAGAATCTAATATCTCAGACAAAACTCCAGTTTTTACCAACATTACTGCAAGAAGTATACTAAAAACTATTAGCGCAAAATCTTGAAATAAAAAAGTATTAACACTTTTTGAATTAGTGCTCATTTATTTTACGTATTAACCAGAAATTATTTCTTCTTTGGTTTCTTTTTCTCTTTTCTGTGTGTTTCTCCTTTTGCCATATGCAAATATTCTACCATACTTATAAATAAAAAATCCCCTAACAGGGGATTTTTTATTTTAACGATGAGATCGTTCGGGTTTAATGATTTCTAGCTAAGGTGTTTTGAGACTAATTTAGTCATCTCAAACATATTTACAACCCCCTTTCCTCCAAAAACTTTCTTTAGTTTATCATCAGCATTGATGTTTCTTTTATTCTTAGGATCTTGCAAATTGTTCTTTTTAATATATGCCCATAGACCTTTAACCACTTCAGATCGAGGCATTGGACCCTTTCCAACAACAGCTGCTAGATCTTCACTAACAGTCATCGGTTTCATAAATGCAGAATTAACTTTTGCCATTTTTTTGATTATTTATAGTAATGGAACCATTATATAATAAATACACAGACTAAGCAATAAGTTTTCCATAGGGAAAAAGTTTAACTCTATTTGACACATTTACCGAAAAATAAGGTAATTTAGAAGGAATTATTCATCATCTCTAAATTTATTGAACAAAGCACTAACTAACGACAACACTATAGAGAACCAAAAAGCTGACCAGAAACCGTTTATAGTAAAGCCAGGTACGATCTTTGCTGAAAGCAACACAAACAGTGCGTTAACCACCAGAGAGAAAAATCCTAGTGTGACTACGGTGATTGGTAAAGTAATCATTTTCACAATAGGCTTAATAAATATATTAATCACCCCTAAAACCACAGCCAAAACAACGGCACTCAAAATTGTTACACTAGCACCCTGCAAAATATAGTCAGTAATAAGTATTGCTAAGGTTGAAACAAGTAAATGTGTAAGTATTTTCATATTTATATTAAAAATTAATGTTTAATCTAACAAAACCAAACTAACTCTAATTGAGTCGAAAAGCTCTTTTAACTTCACTTCATCATATTTTATTACTGTTCCTGGAGGATAATTCTCAAAAACTGTATGGTGAATAAAATATCTTACTCCAAGACACTCATTGTTATGCGTAGTGGCAAATACAGTTTCCTCATAAATATTACCTACTCCTGCCCCAAGTGAATATGCAACTGTAAAGGTTTTACCAGCAAATTCTGAAAAACCTTTTACCTCAGATACGTCCAGGAACAATTGAGCACTACATTCTTCACTTTTTGCAGGCAAACTTTCTATACTTAGATATGTATCAGATGATAAATTTGTACCTTCGGTATATTCTTTCGGCAATTGAAACTTAATTCCAGGAATGACTTTCATTGGTGTTGACTCATATATAAAATTTTCTTCAACTGTGAAGGTTCCCGGTAGATTAATAGAAAACTTATAGATATCATTTTTGTATTTCTGTGGTAATCCTGTTAAATCTACTTCTATTTTATTCCCCTGAATATCTGAATATGTTTTATTACCAGATAAATTTAAAAATACATATCCCAATACTAATACCAATATTATTGCAATAATATAATAATAATTTTTCATATCTATTTAAATATCACTACACCACTATCAAATTTTAACTCTAACACCAGCTCCCCCTTTGAAGTAAAAAGAAAACCTGTCGTATTTTGTAGGTATGAACTAAATACTGACTCTTGTGAATCTTCACAATACATCAAAGTAGACATCATTTTATCAAAATTTATTCGGTTGTCGCCAATTAATCTATATTCTCCCCCAACTCCATTACAGTCAGTAGTGGCTGAAAATGTTTTATCACCCTTCAGTGTTAGTTTAAATTTCTCAGGATTCCTAGGGACAACTTTTGTTCCATCATTTAGTTCAGTTCTTAACCAAGTCCATGTTTTCATAGTTAACGACATTTTATTTGTATCTGCCTCACCTTCGAAGTCTTTCACCACTTCCCCTATGGTCATGTCACTAGGATTAAATTTTGCCATAAGACTTTTCCCCAATGTCGGAGCTGTAGCGAAACCTTCACCGGGGTTTCTATCTGCATAATTTACTACAATTAACCCATCTTTTATTTCTGTTGTTTGTGGAGCAATACGATCACCTACAAACATGGCCTCACTGCCTAAGTACCCTTCTTCTTTATTTAAAGCAACAACCAAATAGTAAAACAAACCACTTCCACCAGTTGTCTGAGTTAGAAGAAATGCAGTATCAACTCTTCCGTCTGAATCAAAGTCATACATAGCTTCATTACCAAAATATTTTGTTTCAACAGCAAAAGATGAGTCGGGTAATACTGGCTCAAAAGAAACTCCTTCAACTAATTTTACTGGGCCTCCCTGTATTAAATATGTAGCATTTTTAGGACTCTTTAATGTCTCATTTCCACTACCACCAACAAAACCGTAATTTTTATACCCCCAGTAGCCAACACCAATCAGCACAACCAAAACTCCAAGTAAAATTTTTATATTATTATTCATATTTTTATCTTAATTTTTCTAAACTAGCATGCTCCTGACTAGTTTTTATTCTATTTTTTAAATACTCTATATGTTCATCTTTAATGGACTTAAACTCTAATGCACTCTCTCTAAATTTCTTAACCAGCGATGTGGCATATGTGCCCCCAATAAAATGAGGGAGGACAACATAATCTGCCCCAGCTTCATACAACTGTAATGCATTTGTCGCTCTGTGTGCAACCATCATAACAACTGGTGGATTCTTTTCTCTCTTTATGTTTGAAAGGATTATTAAATTTGTTTCCAAATCTGGAAGTGTAGATATTACAAGTTCAGCATTGTGAACCTTTAACTCATCCAGCAAATCAGGATCACTCGCATCCCCATATACATGCTCTATTTTTTCATGACTTAACTGCCCAATAACTTCCGGATCATGCTCAATGACAAGTAAATTTTTTTTATCTTCCTTAAATAAATTTATGAATTCATAACCAGTTCTACCCGCTCCAATAAGAAATATATGAAAAGATTTTGTACGTGGTGAACGCTCTTTTGCATCTTTCCTTTCAAAGATCTGAAGATACTTTCCAATATATTTATATATTTTATCTGAATACAAAATAAGATAACTTGAAATAAATATCGTAATCAAACCAACTAATGTAACCATAGAGAGAACTTCTTTTGAAACCTGTCCCAATGAAACTCCCAGTGCAACAAGTATTAATGAAAACTCACTGATTTGTGCAGCCATGGTACCAGTTTGAAAACTAGTTTTCTTTTTGTATCCCAAAGTTCCCATAACAATAAGCTGAAGTAATGGGTTACCTATAAGGACAAATACAGAAAGAATAAGTGCAGGAATAAGTATTGCATTGAAATCACTCACCACCATACGAGTTCCAAGTAAAACAAAGAAAGCGACAATAAAGAAATCTCTAAGTGGTGCAAGTCTTGCACTTATTTCATGCCTACTTGGTAATGTAGATAGTGCAACTCCAGCAATGAGTGCCCCACCCTCTAGAGAAAGACCTATACCAGCAAATAATGCTGCTATCCCCATTCCCCACGCATTTGCAAATAAAAATAATAGCTCATGAGACTTAGTAAGATATACATGCAAGTGTCTCACAACAAAATGAACAAATAAAAATACAAAAATACCCACCGCAAAAGCTAGCCCCAATGTTTTAACAAGCTCAACACCACTTCCTTGTGAGCCAGTTACAAAAGGTATTGCAAATAGCAGAATAATGGCTATTAAGTCTTGCAGAAGTAGTGAACCTATTGAAAGCTTAACGTACAACTTGTCCAAATCCCCTTTATCTGACAAAAGCTTTAGAACAATAACAGTACTTGAAAAAGCTAAGGCAACCCCAACGTATAGAGAAGTTATCCAATCAAAACCTAATAGCATACATACAAAAACCCCAACAGTACCAGTAAGTAAAACCTGCCCTATACCTGTAACAAAAGCTGCCTTTCCGTACTCTTTCAAAACTTTTGGATTAAGACTTAGCCCAACACTAAACAAAAGAAAAGAAATCCCTAACTCACTAAATAATTCTAGAGTCTCTATATTTTGAAATATCCCCAAAGCAAAACGTCCAACCAAAAATCCAGTAATAATGTGTCCAATAATAAGCGGTTGCTTCAAAACTCTCATAATAAAAGCCACTAAAGTTGCGAATACAACCAAAAACCCTATTTCAGCAAAAACATTTAAATCCATAATATGATTATAACATTTAAATTATTTTTTTCTTGTAATAAGACTTTTTTTCTTGTATTCTCAAGTTATTGCCAGATCGTCTAATGGTAGGACCGCGCCCTCTGGAGGCGTGTATCTTGGTTCGAGTCCAAGTCTGGCAGCTCGTTTGACACACTAATTTTAGTGTGATATTATTTTATTGGAGGTAATGGTGCCTACGACACAAGACACAAAGACATTCAAGAATCCGTCTGGATACTGGGAACACAACGGAGCGTTCTCAGTCGAGCTGGTGGGAGGAGCTGACAAGAGCATCATTCCGTCAAGTGCTCAGATCCGAGGGAACACAGTGGTTGTCCAGTCTGGTCGAATCAAACAGACCATAGGTGGAATCCAGCTCTATTCCCAGGAATCACCCTTTTACTGGGGGTATCCCTGGATCAAGGTGATCAGGGATAGTGAAGGAAATCTCCTGTGGGTCAACTACAACCACCGATGAGCAACATGCTCGCAGAAACAGTCTCACTGACTCGTTTCGGCGAGCTGTTTTTGTTTTAATAATGTTCCAACTTCATACCAAACCTTCAGCTAATAATGGTATAATATATTTTGTGAAATTTAAAAAACTACTTTTATAGACAATACGCTTACAGAAAATGAAGATGTACTTAATAAACTTTTAAATTCAACAAAACATGAATAAGAGATTACTCTATGGGTCATTAATAATTATAATAGTTATCTTAATATTGTCTTTTAAAACACAAAAGGCAGATACTCCAATTACTAACAATGAACCAGATTGTATAGGTGTATGCGCAATATTTAATCCTCAGAATTATTTTACTGGAGAAGTGTCACTTGATAATACTAAAACTTATACCAATCCAACAACTAAAAATACTGTAAGATTTAAGCTGCTTACCGGTGAAGAATATCAGGCGCGTAACGCTACTTTTGAAGTATATGTAAACGAAAAATTAGCTGGCACAGCTAGTGGACAAGGTATATCACAGACTTCATTTTCTTCGGATCATAAGCACTTTGCATTTAAAATGCGCTCAACTGTTGGGTGCGCTGGTAGTTGTCAAAGCCAAACACTTTATATTGTTGATTTGAGCCAATCTATATCTACGCAACTCCTTGTTAATCCTAATTCTGGCATAAAAAATAACAAGATATTTCAGTACACCGATACTTTTATTGATTCATATTCTTGGGGTGAAGATAACACTATTTTGCCTACTGTATATTCTGTCGGTATGGGTAATTCAGGTAAATATTACCGAACAAGTCCAAAAGAAGTTTGGAGTTTTAATTTGAATAACCCTCAGTCAATCATGAGAAATGGTGTTTTGGTTAATACTCTTCCTGAATAAAATCACCACTATCCTACTCGTTACTACGGCATACTAAAAATCATTGCGGTTCGAATATCGTCCCAGACGGCCAGCAAATATAAACAAATAAGGCGGACAAATTAATGTCCGCCTTATCAAACCAACACAACTCCCTTTTCCTTAATCCAAGCAAGTACCTGCTGCGCCTGTGAATTGTTGAAGCAAGCAGAGTAATGCCAGAAACGAACCCCACTTTCCATCCAAGGATACTCTGAAAGTACCCTGACTGGAAAAATACTGCTGTGCTGAAGAAAATCTCTCCAGCTGGTCATCTCCTCATCTGTAAGACCGTGAACCTCGATGAGGTCCAAAGAAGGTTTCACCGTGTGTCGCATCTGCCCTCCAAAAAAAACGTATCTGGAATTTATTTGTACAGCAAAAACAAACAAAAGTAAACTTGTACTACACTCTAAGATATTTTCTAACTGCTAAATAAGAAGAGATGGAGCCTATTAGAACCCCTGAACCAACAATAATTAAGAAAATCTCACCAAAATTCTCAGTATAGTAGTTAAAAATGTTTAGACCGACAAAGAAATTAGCTGTAGCTCCCCCCAGCCAGAGTGTAACTGGATAAAATATAAGCAGAGTGACTATGGCAGATAGAAAACCGTATATAGCCCCAGCTACAAAGAAGGGTCCTCTAATATACCTATCTGAAGCTCCAACAAGTCTCATTACTGATATTTCGTCACGTGACATATAGATAACCAGCCTTATAGTATTGAAAGTTATAAGTATTGAAATCGCTACTAGAAAAAGTGTGAGAATTAAACCGAGACTATTTGCTGAATTTATAATTTTTGTAAGCCTGTCGATAGCGTCTTTGTTTTGATAATAATTTACCTTATCAATAATACTGTTCGAAACCGCTTCTGAAGTTTTACTATCTATGTACCTAGCAATACTCTCATAATTAGATGGGTCTTTAGCCTTTATGTTAAGTGTAGCACCAAGAGGATTCTCCCCTAGCTCTTCTAATGCTTGCAATGTAAACTGATCATTTTCATGTCTTTTCTTGAAATTAGCCAGTTCATCTTCTCTTGAAACATACTCTACTGGAGGTAGTACCTCTGGTAGTTGTTCCAAATTTTTCTTCATTGCCAAAATATCATCCTCTTTTGCAGATGTAATAAAGTAGACGTTTATATCAACCTTATCTCGAAGTTGATCTAAAGTAGTCTTCAAAACTACACTAGAAAAAATAACTGAGCCAATGACAAATAAAGTAACGATCATCACTAAAATTGATGAAAGTGAAATAAACCCATTTCTCCAAAATGAGAAGAATCCTGCCCTTATTATTCTTTTAACTTTAATCCAAAACATTTGATTATTATACTATATTGTTACACTAGATAAATAACTATATTACATATTTACCCTGTTGGTCGTCTCTAATAATTCTACCGTTCTCCATTGTAATCACTCTTTTTTTAAGAGAATCAATGACTCCTTTATTATGAGTAGTTAATATCACTGTTGTTCCCAAATCATTAATTTTTTTAAGAATCTGCACAATATCAAAAGTGTTAAGTGGGTCTAAGTTTCCTGTTGGCTCGTCAGCAATAATCACATCTGGCTGATTTACTATGGCACGTGCAATTGAAACTCTTTGTTTCTCTCCACCAGAAAGTTCATTTGGGAAATTCCATATTTTTTTACCAAGATCAACCAAATCGAGAACGTGCGGAACATCTGCCTCTATTTCTTCATCTGTTCTACCAGCAGCCTCCATTGCAAATGCAATATTTTCATAAACATTTTTATTAGGAATCAGTCTAAAATCCTGAAAAACTACCCCTATTTTTCTTCTAAATAAATCCATTTCTTTTTTATTCAAAGTAGAAATATCTACCCCTTCATAGAAAATCTTGCCTTTGGTTGGTTTTTCTTCTCCCAGAAACATTTTAAGCAAAGTAGTCTTGCCTGCACCAGAATGCCCCACGATAGATACAAACTCTTTTGGCTCAATAACAAAAGAAACCTCCTCTAGAGCCGTTGAATCATCTGGGTATGTCTTAGATACATCATCAAAGTGAATCATAGATTAGATTATAACTTATTAAAACGAATATAGTAAAGACTAAATATCTTTCTCAGCTTGTAAAAAACCTTCTATTTCTCCATCAAAAACTGCATCAACATTACTTGTTTCATAATTGGTTCTATGATCCTTAACCATTTTATATGGATGAGTCACATATGATCGTATTTGATTACCCCACTCTATTTGTGTTGTTTTAGAAACATACATTCCCTTTTCTTTTGAGACTCTTTCTTCTTCAAGTGCTTTAAATATTTTACCGTACAGAATCTGCATAGCCTTTTCTTTATTCTGAGCTTGTGAACGCTCATTATCACTCTGAGCTGAAAGATTGGTAGGTATATGAACAACCCTTACTGCAGTTTCTCTTTTGTTTACATTTTGACCCCCTGGACCACTTGAACGAGACAGCTCGATACGAATATCACTTTCCGGAATATCCAATTCCTCCTTCCCAATTTTTTCAAACTTAGGGATAACTTCCACCATTGAAAAAGAAGTATGACGAAGAGACTTGGCATTAAATGGAGAAATACGCACCAATCTGTGAACCCCCGATTCATTTTTTAAAATACCATATGCATTTTTTCCAGAAATTTCTATTGTTACATTTCTAAAACCACCATGATCATTTTTATTTTCATGCAATAGAGAAACATTAAAATTATTTTTAGAAAAATACTTCAAATACATATTGAGAAGTATGGCTGAAAAATCTTCTGAGTCATCGCCACCAGCACCAGAGAATATTGTCATCACCGCATTCCCTTTGTCATACTTACCAATACCCTCTATTTCAGCTTCAAGATCTTTTATTCTTTTTAATACAAACTGTGCCCTATCTTTATCAGACCAAAAATTTACAGAATTCATTTCTGCCTGAAGAGATTCGAGTTCTTTTTTTAATTCTTCCTTGTCCATTTTCTTGAGCCGCTGACGGGAAT
>DAORIV010000001.1:37330-108320 GCA_035438705.1 Parcubacteria group bacterium | reverse complement strand
TCGAGTTCTTTTTTTAATTCTTCCTTGTCCATTTTCTTGAGCCGCTGACGGGAATGGTCAACAATATTTTGTTCGCCGTCGCTCACAAAATTTCTCGACCCGGACTCGCGACCTAGTCTATTGACTAGAGACCCGCTCCGTCTTCCGATTCCCATAGAAAAAACTTCATTTTTTCTTGAGCCGCTGACGGGAATCGGACCCGTGCTCTCCGTCTTACCAAGACGGTGCTTTACCACTAAGCCACAACGGCGTACCGAAACAATATATCAAAAAATTACTTATTGGGATATTCCCTTATTTTACCAGCTTCTACCTCAATTTTATCTGCCAACCTTAAATTTTTTATTTGGTTTGATGTTAATACTCTATGGTGTTTTATATCATCTAAATCAGCTGGAATATCAAAAAGATTTTTTTCTGAAGTTCTCCAGTTTATTTTATTGAATTTATTTAAATTTAATAAATCTGAATATTCTCTTAAAGTTTTTTTACCATTATCCAGGAAATATTCGTGAAAGTAAGACATTACGAGTTCACGAATAGTTTTATAAACAGGCTCTCTGTATCGCAAAACTGCATGATTCGTTTTAGATATTGCTCCAAAGCACCCTTCTTTTTTGTAAACAGCGATGACATGATCATAGTCATACGGTTTTATAGTGGAACGTAAATCTAAAATAAAAGGTTTATGTCCATGATATTCTAAAACAGCAGCAGCGAATATAGCTCCCTCTGTACAATGTGCAGTTTTATTTTTTATTACTTCTCTAGGTGAGTAACAAGTCTGACCATTCTTTTCAAAATTAAAAGATATTGAATTTAAATAATCTTGAATTTTTGCAGGAGCAGAAAGTTTCTTAAATAAAGATACTTCCTCTTTGGAGTAGTTAAACTTATTCATACTTATTTATTTTTGACCCCCATCTATTTTCAAAGCTATCTATATTCACTCTCTGTTCTAGCTCCTTGCGTAAATAATCTTTCAATTCGCCGTCTTCTAATTTGTTAAATGATCCCCTTTTTTCCCAATGCTTACTTATAACCAATTTTCTTATTTCCTCCTTATTCCAACTAAGCTCCCCTAAATCAATTAGTATGACCTTACCGTCTTCAGTTACACCACTGTTTATCATAAAATTAAAATTAGTATCACTAAAACCATAATCAAAACATGACAATATATTTTCAATATAAGCATCGATTAATGCTTTTTGTTTTGAAATGTCATAAGAATCAAGCTTCTCTCCAAATATATACACCTTATCTTGCTCATAACTATAATCAGAATTGATTTTGGGATTACCCAATAATCTTTGATCGATACTTGCCATATGCTTCAATAAATTTTCAGCAGATTCTTTAGTTTGTTTACTAGCAAGCACACAGGTTTTTATATTATGTAATGGGTGTAGATAGAGTTTATACTTTCTAGCAATCTTGTGAAATCTTATAATTTTTTCAAAAAAAGTGGTTGGAATCTTTTTGATTCTATTGTTTCCAATATCATAAGCATTGTACTGAACACCGGAACCAATTTTATTCATGATTGAATTATATCACAGCAATATCCCATTATTGATATACATAACTACTTATGGTAGAATACATCCGTCAGTTTAATAGCGGGATAGAGAAGCAGTATCTCGGTAGGCTCATAACCTGCAGACCCAGGTGCAAGTCCTGGTCCCGCAACAAGTAAGCAAAAACTCCTTTTTAGGAGTTTTTGCTTACTTGTTCGAGGACAGTAAACTACCTGGGGTAGTTTACGTCAGAACTTGCACAGATTTGCGGTTTACAATCCGAGTACGGATTGTCGCAAATCTGCGTTCTAGATTCTTATGAGTGTCGACGAATAAGAATCTAGAAAAAGTCCCTGGTATGTTTTATATTCCGTTTTTCCTTATTTTCTGTTATATTTCCTATATTGTCGGCGTAGCTCAGGTGGTTAGAGCGTGGGACTCATAAGCCCAAGGTCGGAGGTTCGAGTCCTCCCGCCGACACAAAAGCATTTGTTTTTGTATCGCGGAAAAAGCTCTAGGAGAGCTTTTGTGAGGACTAGAAAAACGGAGCGGGCACCTTAGTTAGCAAACTAGGTCGCGAGCTGGGAAAGAAACCAAAATGAGTGACGACGAATTTTGAGTTGTTGTCGAGTCCTCCCGCCGACACAAACAAATTGATATATTTCTAAAAATCTGGTAGATTTTACCTGTTAACCAGAAAATGCGCTCGTAGCTCAACTGGTTAGAGCACTCCCCTGTCACGGGAGAGGTTACCGGTTCGAGTCCGGCCGGGCGCGCCAACAAATCCGCTGAAAGGCGGATTTTTGCGTGCCTCGGAAAAAGCTGTGGGACAGCTTTTGTCCGGACTCGAAGACCTTTTGAGACTTTTTTGTTCGAATAGAAACAAAAAATCCAAAAGGTGTACTGAACCTGTAAGGTTCGAGAGGAGGTTGGGCATAATTTAAAATCCTCGTGAGAGAATTTTACATTCCACAGAGAAAGCTCTAGAAGAGATAGAATATTATATTATTTTAAATTCATCAAATACAGATTTATATAAATCAATAACTCTATTTACTTCTTTTTGAGTAATTTTATGGTTCATGCCTTCATGAGCAATAAGATTTCTAACCTTATGGGCCTCCCAAGCATTATCTAGTGTAAGGAAATCAGACTTCTCAATGGCTTTAAGTTTATCACCAATAGTATTGCCTGGAAGTGACATTGTTTCCAGCAAATCCCCTAACATTATATCTGCCTCCATGATCGCAAGTCTCCAATCATTTTCATTCTGAGAAATAGTGTGACTTAGAACCCTTTCCCATCTTGGATTACCAACCTCAGTGTTTGGTAATTCTGAAACACTACCATTTGGATACAATAATTTATTTTGTTCGGAAGCCAATCTATTTATTCCATTCAATAAATAAACTATCCAAAATATTAATCCTAATGAAACGACAACCAACAAAAATTTAGTAAATGAAAATAGGTTACTTAAAAACTTAACTATACTTAAAATTATCCCACTGTTATCCTGTTCCACGTAAACTAAATCATTTTCAGAAACCCATCCTTCTGTACCATCATCAAAACGGACGTGCCAGTATTTCACACCGTCTACAACCAGAGGACCTTCAATAATTTTACCCGACACACCTTTTTCTTTTGTTCCCACAACATTCCCACCAGGACTATCATAAATTTTAGTGCCATCTTTACTAGTCTCCACATTCCCGCCAATTAGGCTTGGTTTTTTAGATAGAGGTTCCCTTTCTCCACTCAAACTATCCAAAGCATCTTCATCTACCCATCCTTCTGTACCATCATCAAAACGGACGTGCCAGTATTTCACACCGTCTACAATTAGAGGGCCTTCAATTATAATAGCCTTACTTCCTTTTGGAACAGTTGCAATTTCATCCTCACCAGGTCTGCTATATACTTTAGCCTCTTTATTTGTCTCTACTTGTGTGCCAATAAGAGTTTCCATCTCACTCATTGGAGTAATTTTTTGCACTATAGCACCAATATCCTTTTCATTTACCCAACCCGTTGTACCATCATCAAACTTTACTTGCCAATATTTTTGACCATTGTAATTAACTGGACCGCCCACAATCACCCCCTTATCTCCAAGTTTTTTTGTTGAAATTTTTTCTCCACCTGGGGTGTTATAAATATCTGCATTACTTGAGGTAACTATAAACTTTGCACCGATTGGGTTTATAAGTGAAGAAATTGGTTTAGTTGTAGATGCAAGCAAACCTTGTGGTGTTAAAGACTTCCAACCTTTAGAAAAAAACTTACTTTGACTTAGAAAAGCAGATATACTGTTTATTGCTGTGACCAAAAGCAAAATAGCTAGGATTGTCCATACAATTTCAACAAATGGATCACTTCCACCCGCTGCAGGTTTGTCGCTTTTAGCTTTATCATCCGCCATATTTTTATATTATACAGCAGTAATTATAGAGTATCTAGTTTTCCCCCAAAAACTTTTTAGAAATATGAAACAGAATATTCTCAGCGTTATGTTTTGACATTATTTGCAAACCAAGTGGAAGCTCTTTTTCAGAAACAGAAATTGTTCCTGATGGTATAGATATCGCTGGAATACCCACAATATTGGCAGGAACTGTGAAAATATCTTCTAAGTAAAGTGATAGTGGGTCATTTGCTTTTTCACCAATCTTAAACGCTACTCCAGTAGTTGTCGGTGTAATTATCGCATCTACGTCTTTAAAAGCTTTCTCAAAATCTTTTGAAATTTTGGATCTAAGCTTCAGTGCTTTGTTGTAATATGCATCATGATAACCAGCTGAAAGAACATAAGTTCCAATTAATATTCTTCTTCTTACTTCTTTTCCAAATCCTTCCCCCTTTGTTTTCAAGTAATCTTCTAACAGATTATCTCCGTCTTTATGCAAACCAAACCTTACTCCGTCAAAACGAGCCAAATTTGAAGACGCTTCCGCAGGCATAATAATATAGTAAACAGCAAGCGAGTATTCTATATTAGGCAACTCTATTTCTTTTATTTCAAAACCTAATTTTTTTAATTTATCTACTGAATTATCGAAAACTTCTCTCGCCTCTTTTGAAATACCCCCTTTATTTAAAATATGATATGGAACACCGATCACCATTTTATCTTTTACAACTGCTTTTGGATAAGTATCTTCACTGTAAGTTGTACTATCCATAGGATCAATACCTTTAATACAATTAAAAAGTGTTTCTGAATCTGTTGCAGTCTTTGTAATAGGACCTATAACATCTAGTGAAGAGCCAAGTGCCATTAAACCATGTCTTGAAACACCTCCATATGTAGGTTTTAAACCCACAACACCACAAAATGAAGCTGGTTCACGAACTGAACCACCAGTATCAGAACCAAGCGAAGCTAATGCCCCATCCATTGCCACGGCAGCTATAGAGCCCCCAGAAGAACCCCCTGGAACACGGGTAAAATCAAGAGGATTTTTTGTAACTCCAAATGCTGAATTCTCTGTAGAACCACCCATTGCAAATTCATCCATATTTACCCTACCCAGAAAAATTGCCCCAGCTTCTTTTAGCTTGGTAATAACTGTCGCATCATAAGGAGAAATAAAACCTTCCAAAATTTTAGATGCTGAAGTAGCTCTTTTGCCCCTTACCAATATGTTATCTTTAATAGCCAAAGGTATTCCGAGCAGTGGCAAATCTTCTCCATTTGCTATTTTTTTATCAGCTTCTTCAGCCTGTTTTATTACATCATCATATACTTCCAGATAAGCATTAATATCTCCATTAACTTCCTTTATTCTAGATAAATAACTCAGAGCTAAATCTTTTGCTGAAAATACTTTTTTTTGAAGATTTTCCCGAGCTTCTTTTATGGTTAATTTATGTAGATCTATCATAAAATTTTTTTAACTTTCAGAAATCTCCCCTCTCTACTTGGCGCATTATTTAGTATATCTTCTGTATATTCATCATCTTTGTTTTTAGGTTCATCTTCTCTCATTACATTTTTCAACACAGGAACCAAAACCTCATCCTCCACAGAGGCATCCTTTATTTGTCCGACATACGCCAAGATAGAATCTATCTCTTTTGATAGAGCCTCAGCCTCCTCATCACTTAACCTGACTCTAGCCAGATCAGCTAAATTCTTTACTTCATCTTTATTTACCATATCCTTAAAATCGATAATACCACAATAATGAAAGAATTATAATAGCGCTAAAAATTCTTTTTCAGTTAGAATTTTTACTCCATACTCCTCTGCTTTTTCATATTTTGAACCAGCATTATCTCCAGCCACTAGATATGTAGTATCCTTAGATACACTTTCCGAAACAGTCCCCCCATTTTTTCTAATTAAGTCCTTCATTTCATCTCTTGAATATTTTTCCATCGTACCTGTAACTACAAATCTTAATCCGGATAATTTGCTGGATAAAGCTTCCTTCTCTGTTTTAATCTTAACCTGTTTTAATAGACTATCTACAATTTTTTTATTTGTTTTATCTTTAAAAAACTGGACTACTGATCTTGCGATAATTGGACCAACTCCCGACAAACTCTCTAGGTCCTCGTATTTTACTTCTCTAATTTTCTCTATAGTTTTGAAATGATTAGATAAATCCATGGCAGTTTCCTCTCCAACTTGAGGTATAGAAAGGCCTACTAAAAACCTTGATAGAGTTACTTCTCTAGATTTCTCTATTGATTCCAATAGGTTTACGACTGACTTTTCAGCAAACCTAGGAAGCGCAAGCAAATCTCCACGTTTCAATGTGAAAATATCTGAATATTCTCCTATAAGTCCTTGATCCAATAATAAGTCTACAATTTTAGGTCCACAATCCTCAATATCGAAAGCTTTTTTAGAAACAAAATGATGAAACTTTCTTTTAAGTTGCTCTGAAGAATTTGAATCCACACATCTCCATGCAGCCTGCCCTGGTATTCTCTCTATACTTCCATCACCACCACACAATGCAACTTTGGATGGCCATACAAATGGTTTAACATTCCTGCCTCTCAACTCTTTCACCACAGAAACAATATCAGGAATTACATCTCCAGCTTTTTGTAAAATAACAGTGTCTCCTATTCGAACATCTAGCCTTCTTATCTCATCTTCATTATGCAAAGTTGCTCTTGATACAGTAGACCCAGCAACCAAAACCGGCTTAAGGTGAGCAACGGGCGTTAAAACCCCAGTCCTACCCACTTGCAAAACAATATCCTCTACAACAGTGGTCACCTGCTCTGCCTTAAACTTGTATGCTACACCCCACCTTGGGGACTTTGCCGTAAAACCGATTGCATCCTGTATTTTTCTTGAATTTATTTTTATTACAATACCATCTAACGCATAGTCCAGTTTATCTTTCTTACTCTCCCAGCTTTTGTAAAATTTTTGTACATCATTTAAATTATTAAAAATTCCAAAGTTTTGATTTATCTCAAAACCTAATTTTTTTAAAAGATTCAATTCTTCTGATTGAGTCTCGGGTAAATCTTTTGTTAAAAAATCTATATCATATGTAAATAATTTTAAGTTTCTACTTGCAGTTATTTTGGGATCTAATTGTCTTATTGATCCAGCAGAAACATTTCTCACATTTGCAAAAGGCTCTTCATTATTTTTTAGTCTTTCCTTATTTATTCTTTCCAACTCCTTTTTACTCATCCATGCTTCACCCACAACAGTTATACCAACTTCTTTATTCAAGGTAAGTGGCACGCTTTTTATTGTTTTTACATTTTGAGTAACATCTTCTCCTATTTTTCCATCTCCTCTTGTTGCCCCAGTTACAAGTTTCCCATTTTTGTATGTTAATACTATTTTAAGTCCATCAATTTTTAACTCACAGCAATATTCAATTTTTTCATTACTTAAACCGGCCTTTTCAATAAAATTCTTAACTTTTTTATCCCACTTTTCCAAATCATCAAAAGTAAAAGCATCATCAAAAGACCATTGTCTGGTACCATGCTCAACTTTTACAAACTCTTTTAATGGTTCACCGCCAACTCTTTCTGTAGGACTATCTACGGTTTTTAATTCAGGATAACTCTCCTCAATTTCTAGGATTTCTCTTAAAAGTGAGTCATATGCCTCATCTGAAATCTCAGGCTTATCAAGGGTGTGATACAGATAGGAATGTTTATTTACAGCTTCTTTCAGTT
The DNA here is from genome assembly GCA_035438705.1 of Parcubacteria group bacterium. Taxonomy (GTDB): domain Bacteria; phylum Patescibacteriota; class Minisyncoccia; order Phycocordibacterales; family DATDWN01; genus C7867-006. The sequence continues at coordinate 100,632 of DAORIV010000001.1, read as the reverse complement.
TAAGATATCTGTCTTTTATTTCTTTCATTTGGCTATTCTACCAAAAAAGTATGATTTCTAGTAGGTAAGTTTTTCAGCTCTCTCTAGTTTTCTTATTGCTCCCACGGCACAAGTGTTATAACCTCGAGAGTCTATTATTGTAACCAAATTTCCAGAAATATAGTGTTTACCTACTTGCACCACAGCACATCCTTTTGTGAAATTTAGCTGAAATGTACTTGTAGCATTCCCTAGCCCCCCTCCGCCAACAGACTGATTTATCATTGTTCCACAGGAAATAAGACTTGAACTTGTGGTTGCAAAAGCACTCACACCATTTCTAAAATCCCAGTATACAGCACACTCTGTTCCACTATCTGCCGCATAAAATGCATGTTGTGATTCCTCATTTGAATTAGCGAGTATCAATTGTCTTACTGCAATATTTACAACAGCAAAACTTACTATAAGAAGCATTCCGGTAACTATCACAGCTACAAGTATAGTAAAACCAGCCTTTTTTTTATTTTTATTATTCATAATTATTGCAGTCTGTTAAACAAAGAATGAGTAACCTGAAATGATTTTGTTGTAATCCCCTGTGTCCAACTTATCCATATGGTAACAGTTACTTCATCAGCACTAACTACTTGATAAGAAATTGCCCTTTTAAAATTTGTTGTGACACCCGCTGCATTATAGCCATATAAACCATTTGAGTTTTTAACAACCAAATTAGGACATGTAGTATTTACCCCGGAGCAAGCGGTAATTGTATCTGTTGGTACATCTATATAACACACTGATGGACTTGCACACGAAGATAAACCTGTTAACCATGTACTGCTTCCCCCATTGATAAAATCCAAAGCATTGTTATCTCTTTTATTCTTGATATATTCCATTGCCTCTTGTACCAAATAAAAAGCAATGACTTGATTTTTGGCTGTGAGTGAGGATTTAAGACCATTTTGTACTGCAGTAAAGCCTGCCAATATAGACAATGACAAAATACTTATTGCTACAAGTGTCTCAACTAAAGTAAATCCTGTTTTTTTAGTAATTTTTTTCATTTTATTGTGAATCAAAAAGTCTTTGGGATACCATAGTCTGCAATCTAAAATCCGTACGACTTGAAGTTTTTGTACCCGCATGACCAGTTACGGAAATAATTACTTTTGGTTGTATTATATTGCTACCGCTTGAATAAGGTGTAGAACCTAGAACGAAAAAGTTAAGGCTGTTAATAGATACATCTGTACCGGTAACATACTGATATGCCCCACCATTTATACTTCTAGAAATTCTTGTGCCGTCTAATCTATATACAATTTGTTGCCCTGCAGAATCCAGAACAGCAATAGAAGTAGCCCCACCCGCACAATCTCTAGTAGTACTCAATGCCCCACCTTGAGTAATGTCGCAATGGTAAACACTTCCAAAACGAATAGTCCTGGTCATAGACTCCAAAGACAGATTCAGGTTATCCATAACACTTCTAAGAGTTTGCGATTTTCTATTTGCATCAAAAACACTAAAAATTGATCCACTTGAGACAAGCATCACTATTGCAAACACTGAAATTGAAACCATAATCTCAATCAATGTAAATCCTTTTTTTAATTCTTTGTTGGTACACATTTTATTGAACAACTATCTGACCAGTACTTTCAATAATAACATATGAAAAAGTTCCTTTAGGTGAGCGAAGTTGTACTCTTCCATATGAGATCGGACCAGATACTACAGTCCCACTACTATTTAAAAAATATATTCGTGCATCAGGGTTGGGTCTTAGAAATCTCACACTCATAGTAGTAACCCCAGATGCTGGACAAGTCGTAGAATCACAAATATTGTTTATAGTTATTCCATTTTTAAAATCTACTCTTTCTACCAACTCTCCTCCACCTGAATCATATTTATTGTTTGAGTTTGAATCTACATATATGTAGTAACTTCCAGGTGTTTGATTACTAAAAGATATCCCATAGGCATAGTTAAACTGTCCGCTACTAACAGCAGATTCCTTAACATTAATACCAAATGCTTGTGCCTGTCTTATAGAAACTGCAAGTTCCTGTGCTCCAGCGGAAAGCGCCAACTTGTCATTAAAACCACCATAGTTGTATAAAACTACAGAAAGTATTACTGTCATAATTGAAACAGTAACAATCAACTCTACTAGTGAAAATGCTTTGTTTGTTTTAAACATACTACTTATCTAAACTCCAAAAAAAGCTGATAAATTCATAACATCGATTCTAAAAATAAACACTATTATTGTTCCAAGTATTAAGAATGGTGCAAACGGTATTTCAGTTTTCATGCCTATACTACTATTACTTCTATATATTTTATTTTTTATTATTAACAAAATACTCCATACTGCCCCTATCCAAAAACCTAAAACCACTGCTCCTATACCGTATGCAAAACCAAGTAATGCCCCGATACCGAAAACGAGCTTTGCATCCCCAAAACCAATCCACATTCCCGATGAAACTATCCACATAGTTGCAAAAAACAAGAAAAGTATGAGAGGTGCTGCCATATCAAATAAATCTATTTTTTCTAGTGCAGGATATTTCAGATACATAAATAACAGTAGCTTTGAAAGACTCAGAAGTATAAAAGAATAAACGAAGAAATTCGGAATTATTTTATGCTTAAAATCATAAATCATAATCACGAATAAAATACTGAAAATTAGAAAATAATACACCGCAAGCAGTGTTGAAAACATGAGACCATTTTCAAAACCACTATAGATTGGCCACAGACTTATCTGTCTCACAATTACCCCCACAAAAACTAAGCCAGTTAAAAACTCAATCAGTGGATATTGTATAGATATTCTACTCCTACATGTTCTACACTCCCCCCTAAGAAATATGAAACTGAAAATAGGAACTAGCTCATACCATTTAAGCTGAGTATTACAACTAAAGCATCTTGATCTTCCAACAGCAGAAGAAAGACCTGTACCATGACGCAAACTAACTACATTAACAAAACTTCCTACGAGAGCCCCTAGTATAAAAACTAATGTTATAAAAAATAGATCCATTTAATTAAGGACACACGGTTATGCCTCCGACTGGTTTAACTATTTGTTTTGAATTCCCCACACTATCTACGCACCAAGCATTTGCTGTGTTTGTTTTTAGTCCTGCCCATGCAACCCAGTATCCTATTGCGTTTGCACAAGTACCACCGTTTCCACCTGCCGCAACCGCTGCTGCCTGCATAGCCGAAATAGAAGAGTTGGCACAGACTTGGTTAAAACCATTAGTTCCAGTAGCTGCATCATACAGGTTTTCTGCAACGCCTCGCATGTTTACCAGATTAGATTTAACTGATGCGTCAGCACCCTTGTTTCTGGATGAGTTAAGTTGAGTTAGAGTAATACTTGAAAGTACACCAATGATTGCAATTACAACCAGAAGCTCAATAAGGGTAAAACCTTTCTTTGTTTCAATCATAATGTATAAAATAATAATAATAATAATTTATGTACTTATAATTATACTAGAGATTTGATTTGATTAACAACAAACTTATAAACACAAAACCGGCCATTAGCCGGTTTTGATAACTTATATAAGATAAATATTATATACAAGCTGTAGCTGTTGTACCAAGTGATGTTTGGTTAGCTGCTGTTTGTCCCTTTGATGCTCCTGTTGAGTCTACGCACCATAGAACTGTTGTTCCTTCTGCTACCTTTAGTAGAGAGTAAGCAGCCCACGCACCGGCAGCATCATTACAATCGTTTGATGATGCTCCTGCTGTTCCACCTCCCGCTGAAGCCGCTGAAGCCATAGCTGCTGTTTGTGTAGCACAGAAACCTGTGTAAACATTAGAGTTGTTATCGTAGAAAAGTTCTGCTGCTGCTCTCATGTTGTTTAGGTTACTTTTTACAGCAACGTTTGCTCCCTTTCCTCTTGCTGTGTTAAGAGAAGCTAGAACAACTGATGATAGAATACCGATAATTGCAATAACAACCAACAACTCAATAAGTGTAAAACCTTGTGAAAATCTTTTTGACATAATTAATTTTAAAAATTATTATTTTTTCTTATAAATAAATTTAATTTTACCACTCGACCGTTCCTCTCGCTATTTACATTTTGAGAGTTTACCGTTTTTACTAAACGAATATACATATTATACTTCTGCTTCAAACCCATTAAAAGTGGCACTGTGGATAAGGCACAAGCTAATTACAGCTAGACCCAGAAATAGCTGAAACTGGATTACCAAGATACAGCTTAGATCTACCCAAACTATCTATGCACCATGACTGACCTATGGTTTTCATGCCTACAGCCACAGCATATGCTGTTCCAGAAGATACACACCTCGAGGTGCCGTCACCTGCAGAAATAGCTGCATTGATAGCAGAAATTATTGTTGAATTGCCGAACATTCCAGAACCTGAAACGCAATTACCAATTGCAAATGTTCCATAAGAAGTGCCATTGTTATCATAAAATAGATCTGCAGCAGAACGTATACTGTTTAAGTTGCTTTTTACAGCAGCATCACTACCTCTATTTCTAGCACCACTTAATGAAGTAAGCACGATTGTAGAAAGTAAACCTATTATTGCGATAACCATAAGTAACTCAATTATGGTAAAACCTTTTTTATGATTCATATTCAGATAATTATATCTTAATTTGATAAAACTTTCATAATCTGATTTATCTTCCCAACACATAATTCCAATTTTTAAGTAAAACTTTCAAATCTGAATGAAATTCGATGTTGAGAGTTTATAAATCTGAGAAAACGTATTAGATATACGTTGACGAAAATTTACAAACTCGAAACAAGAAGTTCGCCAGATTTGGAAGTTTTATGTTGCGGAGGCGATGTTATAGATTGGCATCAGCACAGCCGCAAGCAAGAAACCTACTCCTAATCCAAGACCCACTATCATTACTGGCTCAATTAAACCTACTAATGTATCCACAGCCCCAGTAACCTCTCTTTGATAAAATTTGGCCAATGATTTTAAAATACTTCCCAATTCTCCTGTCTCCTCTCCGACCTTTATCATCTGACTTAACAAAACAGGAATCTCCTTATGTTGAGAAAACGCCTCAGAGAGTGGTGTACCTTCTTTAACCTTCTTTAATGCATCAGTTAGTATTCCCTGATAAATTTTGTTATCTACAACAGCGGATGTAATTTCAAGTGCTTTAATAATTGGTATACCAGAAATAATCATTGTGTTTAGGTTGTCTGATATTCTGGAGAGATATAGTTTTCTATATAAACTACCGATATATGGGACATCTAGTTTTAGCTTATCCAAATATAATGAACCTTCTTCAGTTCTTGCATAACGCCAAGTTAAATATGAAATAACTATAACTCCTATACCAATTAGAATTATATTGTTTACCAAAAGGTCACTCACCCACAAAACTACTTTAGTATAAAAAGGTATTGGTTGACCTGAATCTTCAATCATCAAAGCAATTTTTGGAATAATAACTGTAAACATCAACACCATAACACCTATGAAAGTCAGTATAATGAAAGCTGGATAAATAAGTGCATTTTTTGCTTTTGAAGTAACTTCATAAGTTCTATCCATATAATCTGCCAGATAGTTAAAAATCTCATCCAACTTTCCCGATTCCTCTCCTGAACGAACCATGTTTACATAAAAACTAGAAAAAGCTGTTGGGTATTTTTCAATTGCTTTTGAGATAGAACTTCCACCTTGTATATCTTCAGAAATAGTAACTAAATATTTTTTTAAAGTAGGATTCTCGGCTTGCTCGCTAAGTAATCTAAAAATTCTTAAAGCTGAAACCTGGGCTTGAAAGAGTGTGGCTATTTGTCTTGATAAAATAACAATGTCTTTATTGGATATTTTATTAAAAAAAGACATGAGTGGAATCTTAAAACCCTTTTCTTCTTCATTGGAAGAAATCTGAGAAATAATTAAACCAGATTTCTGTAGTTGATTAATTGCTATATCAACATTAAAAGCCTCAATAGTACCTGTTCTCTGTTCTCCAGTATTTGTTATGGCTTTGTATTTAAAAATCATATTTAAGTATTCTTATTCTACAACATTCTTTCTAGACCTTTTGAATTTTGAGAATACAAGAAAGCATTTTCGATAGATATCTCTCCCGCCCGAACCAAATCACTTAAATACCTATTTGAATCTATCATTCCCTGCTCTGAACTTGTCTCAATAACAGAATTGATTTCATGAGTCCTACCCTCACGAATAAGATTTGCGACTGCACTGTTGTTTATAAGTAATTCTACAGATGGAACTAATCCTTTTGAAACTGTAGGTATGAGTCTTTGAGAAAATACTGCAAGCAAAGAGGAAGCTAATTGTGTACGTATTTGTTTCTGAGCCATGGTGTCAAATGAATCAATAATACGATCTATAGTTTGAGCAGCATTGTTAGTGTGAAGCGTAGAAAAAACCAAATGTCCTGTTTCTGCAGCAGTAACAGCAGTAGCTATATCTTCTGGTGTTCGCATTTCTCCAATCATAAGCACATCTATATCCTGTCTAAAGGCGCCTTGTAAAGCCGTATGAAAATCTGGTGTGTCTTCTAGAACTTCTCTTTGGTCAATAATTGATTTTTTTGATTCAAAAACATACTCTACAGGATCTTCAATGGTAACAATATGAGCAAGTCTTTCTTGGTTAATCATTTCAATTAGAGCAGCAAGAGTTGTACTTTTACCCTGACCTGTTGGACCTACCACCAAAAAGAAACCTTGTTTTTTTCTTGTAAATGTCTCTAGAATAGTAGGAATTTTTAATTCAGCTAAAGTTTTTATTTGTTTTGGGATAAGTCTAAATGCAATACTTATTTTATCCATTCTGTGAAAAGCGTTTCCTCTCAAACGTGAACCTTCAGTTGTTAAGTAAGAAAAATCAACTTCTTTTTTTTGTTCAAAAACTTCTTTCTTAACTTCATCAAGCAACGCGTCAAGTATACCTTTCATATCTGCATGAGCCATAACTGGATAATTCTCAAGTTGTATCAATATCCCCGATGCTCTTACTGTAGGTTTTCTTCCTTCAGACAAGTGTAAATCTGATGCCTCTTCTTGCACCATTATTGAAACTAAGTTTTCAAAATCTTTTTTATAATCAGCTGACATTTTTATTTTTTCTTATTTTTATAAATGGTTAATACTTTTTCTACAACTTCAGATGGGATTGTTGTGGCTTTTATAATATAACCATCAACTCCCAAAGCCTTTGCTTTATCATAATCATCTGCTTGATTTGTTAGCATTATGACAGTTGCATTTGGAAGTATTTTTTCCGTTCTCATGGTCTTTAAAAGCTCTAGTCCATCCATGCTTGGCATAATTATGTCAGAAAGCACTATGTCATACTCTACCCCAGATTTTATTTTTTCTAATGCTGCAGCACCATTTGATGCAGTATCAATATCTAGACCTGATTTCTTAAATTTCAAAATATACATATCCAACAGAAAACGATCATCATCAACAAGTAGTATTTTTAAATTTTTTTTATCAGCTTCCATAACTTGAGTATAAAGTAATTTAATTATAGCATGTTAACTTCTTCAAAAGGAACTAGTTTGTTCATGGATTTAACAATCGCATCCTCCTTCATTGTTATCATTCCTTTTTGTCTTACTATTTTTGCAATATCCAACTCGTTTGCCCCCTTAAGTATTGCATTTTCCAAATCCTTATCCATTTCAAACACTTCCATTACCGCCATTCTGCCCCTTGTACCATTTGGACACTCATCACTTGAGCCGACATGATACACAACATCTTTTAAATTTAACTCATCTACATATTTCTGAGGTAGGTCACTGAACTGTTTATCAATCATTGCCTTCAAACTTCCCTCGATTTTTTCAGGCTTGCCAGCATCCGGACAAAGGGCTTGGGTAAGTCTTTGTGCCATTGCCAGTATTAGTGTAGGCGCAATAAGGTAAGGATCAACACCCATATCTATGAGTCTAGGAATTACTCCAGTAGCTGTATTGGTGTGAATAGTAGAAAGCACCAAGTGACCGGTCAATGCTGCCTGTATAGCAAGCTGAGCAGTTTCTTTATCACGAATCTCTCCCACCATGATTACATCTGGGTCCTGACGAAGAGTTGTTCTAAGTCCAGAAGCAAAAGTGTAACCTATATCTGCTTGTACCTGAGATTGGGAAATACCTTCAATGTTATACTCTATAGGATCTTCTAGTGAAAGAACATTTTGGTGTTCCCTATCCAACTCATTCAACATGGAATACAATGTGGTTGTTTTTCCAGATCCGGTAGGACCAGAAATAAGTATTAATCCGAAAGGTTTTTTAATTGCTGCTCTAATCATACTAATGTTTCTCTCACTAAGTCCCAACTTATCTAAACCTTTTACACCCTTCTCTTGATCAAGAAGTCTCATCACCACTTTTTCTCCAAAATATGTTGGAAATGTTGAAACACGAAAATCTATTTTTCTATCATCAATTCTAGTTGTAAATCTTCCGTCTTGAGGCTTTCTTTTTTCATCAAGTCTCATTTCACTTAGTATTTTAATACGAGCAACCACAGCAGGATGTACTTTAATTGGAAGAAGTAAACTTGTATTCATGGTTCCATCTACACGAAATCTAACTTTTACATTTTCTCTCCATGGCTCTATATGAACATCGGAAGCATTGCCGTCTGTAGCATATCGAAGGACTGTAGCCACTATTTTAGTAACCGGAGCGTCTTCAGCAAGTTGTGTATCTTGAGCTGTAGTATCTGCATTTTCAGCTTTTACTCTTTCTTCGGCTAATGTAGTTTCCATTTTTAACTCATTCTCAAGTTCAGAAAGAGATTTAGAAACTTCCGCTGAAAAACCTTTGTACTGTGAAAATACTTTTTCAAAATCAGTTTCTGTTATTAAGTAAATCTTAAATGGCAAACCTGTTTTTGAGGAAATAAAGTTTAATGCGTCCCTAGCTTCAATATCGTCTGGATTAACCATTCCAACCTCCAAAACACCCTTAGTCACTGCTATTGGAATAAAATGATAGTGTGAAGCAGAGTCTTCTGGAATGTATTTTAGAATTTTTTCTGTAATTACAATATCGCCAAGATTTTTAGTAGGAACATCAAAATATTCCCCTTTTGCGAGAAGAATATCGTGAGGAGAGATACCTCTTTTTATTAGCGCTTGTTCAATAGTTGAGCCGGATGAAACGGCTTCATCTTTTATAGAATCAACATCCTTTTTATCCAGTAGTCCTTTTTGTACTAGTATTTGAATAATATCCATATTTTGCTGTGTTATTAACGTACTCCACCTGGTCCTGTAGAAACAGTATCATTACCTATTTGTGAAAATGGATTTGGTCTACCTTTTGGTTCTTCTACAACTGGAACAGAAATATCAACCAAGCTTGTAAAAAGTGGTGATGAAAAAATAGAGTCATTAATGTTAACTGCATCGAGTTTATCTGCCAATATAAGTATCTCCTCCCCTTCAGCTTTAGTTGCAACCATAGTGTCATCCACTGGAATATCACTTGTCAAAGTATTGAAAAGTAAATAACCCAAACCTACTAATATCACTATGGTAACAATTAATTTTTGTATTGCGGGTGTTACATTCATATTTTTATCTTAAAGAATAAACGTTTGCTTCCAACACATAATCAAGGGTAACAGGACCCCTATCAGAAGATGACCCCTGTTTTATACTCAATGAATTTATATCTATTATTCTTAAACTTGACTCAATTTTTTCTAAAAATCCAACAAACTGAGAATATGGTCCTGTAAATTTAATCGTGAGTTTAGTTTTTTTATACGGAAGATCAGATACTGTTTCTGAAACAGAGTTTTGGTTTGAATTATCTTCATCGGCCTTATACTCCTGCACAGTTAAACCGTATCCGGCACCTGCAGAAGCCAGATCATTAAATATTTCAACTGAATTAATGGTTTCAGGAATGATTTTATTAAGTTTTTCTATATCTTCAACGCTAATTGCATTGTACTCATCCAATATAGAATCTCTTTTCTCTTTAATCTCTTTAACTCTATTCAACACTTTTTCAATTTCCTGTTTCTTTGCCATCTGTACTCTAATATCCAAAGTAAGTGGTTTGATATATACAAAATATACTCCAACTGAAACTGCTATAACTAGTATCGATAATAAAGATTTCATTTTATTGGTTTATTGTTATTGTTGACTCAAGAGCTTTTTTGTAAGAAACAAGACTTTGCTCTATTCTTCCAGAAAACTTAAACTTAACATTTCCATCATCAGAGAGTGATATGTCAGTAAATGTAGGATTTTTAACATATTCACTTTTAGCCAAAACTTCTTGTTGATATGCAAAAGCATTGTATGTCTGAACCTCACTGTCTATAATTACAGACGCAACACCATCTTTGTTTTGATATAGAAACTCATTAAATTTTAATTTTTTTATCGTGGAATCACTTAAAAACATCATCAATCTAGATGTTGCTAAGTGTTTATCTAAAATTTCCAAGGAATTATTTATTCTAGTATTGTTATCAATTATTTCTTGAATTTTATCCGGCTGTATGGCATCACTAGCACTTATCAAATCTTGTCTAGCTTTTTCTACTTGTTTTATGATTACCCCTTTATAAAAGAATAATCCCCCATAGAGAAGTGAAATGACCACAAATACAACTGTGGCGGCAAGTGTAAAAATATTTGTTTCAGCAGAGATGCTAACTCTATTTCTAGAATCATCTTCTGCAATTTTTTTCGGAATAAAAGAAGTTTGAAACTTTGGTTCCATAATATATACGTAATTATAGTATATGCTATCCCAAAAAACTATATTAACTGTGTATAAAAACAGAAAGCTCTGCACAAAATACTTACGAATATTTTGTGCAGAGCTAACTTAGAAAGGAACGGGAATTCTTTTTGTTATAATCCCAAAAGCAATAAGAAATACTACAAAAAAACAAACCAGAATTCCCCTTCTTGTGGATTTTACACTCCTCAGTTCCCTTGAGGACTGACCGAGGTCAAACATTTCGTCGTTTCCTACCTGCCTACAATCACATGACTGGACTTCAGGCATAATAGTCCTCCCAAAAATCTTATTAAATTTTATACTTGATTTTGCAATAGTCAAACTAACGTACTTCTTGCAACTTTCGAAGAGCCACTCCAACTGCCACAGCGAACTCAGGACCTGTCTCTTTAAGAACTTGTTCTAGAAATGCAGGTGCTACCACTTTTGAAAAAGGATCTCCTGCCAAAACTTCTGTTTCAAGTATTTCTTTTGCAAACGGAACCACACCTTTTAATGCACTACCACCCCCCACAAGAATCACCTTACTGACATCCTTATTGTATTTTTTTTGATAAGTAAGTATAAAGCGATCTGCTTCTGTAAAAATATAGTTTAATGTAAAGGAAGCAACATTTTTTAAAGCAATTCCATTTGTTTCTCCTATCAAACCCTTTTCTCTTTTCAAATATTCTGCATCAGTAAGAGAAATACCAAGTGATTTTGACAACTCATCTGTTATGTCATATGAACCTCTTTCAACCATATGTGATGCTCTAAGTATCCCCCTTTCAACCATATATAACTTTGTGCTAGATGCTCCCATATCAACAACTAAAACCGGTTTAGTTTCATCATCCAAAACAGAACGCATAGTACTGAATATTTCAATCTCAAAAAATCCAACATCTAAACCAGTATTTGTTACAATATTTTTGTATTTATTTATAGTGTCGTTGTGCAATGCAACAATTAATACTTCAATGGTTGATTTTGGTTTAGGAGCATTTGGGTCCGCAGGAACAAGAGGTTCAGCATTTTTATCTTTTGGTATCACATACCAATCTAATGTAACCTCAGATATTGGCACCGGAACATACTTTCTAGCTTCAATAGGAATCATTTGCTCCAATTCTTTCCTCGATACATCTGGCATTTCAATTACCGCCATCAAACTTGATGCAAAAGGTATGGCAACTCCACAAGACATAGTCGTAATATTTACCTCTTTTTCTTTAAGCATATCCTTAACTGCTTCAATTACTTTTTCTTGAGGTAGAGCTACAGACTCCCCAACCCCCTTCCCAGTGTAAGGTCCGAGAGCAAGTTCCCCGTATGTTTCTAAAATAGCATGACCATTTTTTCTACTTATTTGCACTACTTTTATAGAAGATGAACCTATGTCGATGCCTAAGACACTTCCACTTTTCTTTGCAAATAAATCTGTTATTTGAGATAGGAAATTTGCCATAAATATATTTAAAATATTGTATCACAATATTAGGTGTATAATAAATACCATAATGGTAAATACTGTTGTAAATAGAATGATTGAGATCGGAAAAAGTATCTTGGATTTTATCATTCCACCAAGATCTAATTATGAAATAGTGAAGAAGCTCGACGAAAAAACTATATATTCATTACCCAAATCTCAAAAAGTAACCGATATAGAATGGATAACCCCCTTATTTCAATATAAAGACACTAGAGTAAAAGCAATAATTTGGGAATTGAAATACAAAGAAAATGTCTCACCATTAGAAACTATTGGAAAAATTATATTCGAAGAAATTATTTCTGTAATTTCTGATATATCATTATTCAACAATAATGCTGAATTTTTGTTAATACCGATTCCCATAACCACAGAATCAAGAGTCCAACGTGGATATAACCAAAGTGAATTAATTGCCAAATCAATAATAGATTGTGATACCCAGAGACTACTTATTTATGCACCACAATGGCTTGGCAAAGTGAAAGAGACTCCAAAACAAAGTCATAGCAACTCAAAAGAAGAACGAGTAAAAAACTTATCTGATTGTTTTGATGCTGATGAGAGGGTTTTTGGTAAATATATATTCCTGATTGATGATGTTGTTACAACTGGCACCACACTAACTGAAGCTAGAAAAATACTGATTGGTAAGGGGGCAAAAGATGTAATTGGCTTTACAATTGCACATTAAATGCGGATAGGGAGAGATTCGAACTCTCGGTAGGTTTTACCCTACGACGGTTTAGTAAACCGTTGATTTAAACCACTCATCCACCTATCCAATTTTTCCAGTATACAGAATTTTTTTAAAAAATGTAATAGAACAGGCGCCCGTAGTAATGACGGGCGCCTTAATTAAAATATATCTCTTTTACCCCGCTTTTTTCTATTTGGAGAATAACAGCCCAATAGAGCAATTGCTGTTTTTCTTTTTTTTGAATATCTAGCAAAACCTATTTTATTTTTGTTAATTACATCTGTCTTTTGTACCAGATTTTTATCATTTTTGATTTTCTCCAGATCTCTTAGAAAAACCCGAGGTTTTCTGACCACTCGAATAGTTCGAAGTTTTCCTTTTTTAATCAGTATGTCTACCTTGGAAGGACTGACTCCAAGGTGCCTTGAAAATTCAGAAGGTGTACATGTTTTTGACCAAAGCTTTATTATTTTATTTGCATATTTCTTTGGTATGCGAGAATTAAAGTACAGGATAGTGTCCTCGTAAATCCATCTGTAGACAGTACACTCACCAACAGAAAGTAAAAGAGCAAATTCTTCAACGGTGTAACCGTGTCTATCTGGCATAAGTCCTCCGTGCGCTATAATATACCTAATACATAAAATATGCTAACCTTGAAATTAATTGGAGCCGTGTCAGAGTGCTAAATTACTATGGGATAGTAATTTAGAGACGGAGCGTCTAGACGCGAGTCCGGGTCGGGAAAGTTTTTAAAAAAAACTATTCCTGACCTAACGTGCCTCTTTGCTAAAAAGAAAGCATGTTGAATGTTATTTTATTGGAGCCGTGTCAGAGTGGTCTAACGTGCCTCTTTGCTAAAGAGGTGTACCCTTTAATAAGGTACCGATGGTTCGAATCCATCCGGCTCCGCCAACACAATTTAGTATCGGTGTGACCCGAGTGCTTTAGTTTTAACTAACATGCAAGATGAAAATATAAAAAAACTAGAAGCTGAAATACAGGATTTGATCTCTAATTTTTCCGCAAATCTAGAAGAAGATGATATTTCAAGAAGGATATTACTTAATTCAAATATCAAAATATTGATTGATTCTTATAGAGAACAAATTAAAGATATTGCAGTAGTTTCTGGGGTTATAGCACCATTTTCTTTAATGTTGCTTGATGTAGATAAACTCAACATAAATGTTGTAGTTTTACTTATAGGATTTGTTGTCCTTTTAGTAAATATTGTATTGTCGTATGTTTTTCTAAACTATCATCTTGAATCAGAAAATAAAAAAATATCTAGTGCTGAAATATCCTGGATAATATCAAACGGTGCCAAGTCCATAATTTTAGATAAAAATAAACCATCTAACGATCGGGTTACAAGCATGTCGGAGTATGTTCAAGAAACATTTAAAATGGATAATACTCTGGGCACAAACCATTTGGATATTAATATAATAAAAAACAGAGCTTCATTTATTAAATATCACAAATGGATCATATCTCTTTTTACATTAGGCACTTTATATATAATATTTTCTACTTTTATAAATTATATCATTTGTTAATTAGTGCGAGTGTTTTATCCTTGTACTCTCTAATATGAGTAATGTGATTCTGGTTTGTAAAAGATGTAAATCTTTTAAGAAACATAAGTTTTTGAAAGCTGATTTGTATAAAAAATTAATATAATAATTTAAACGAATAGCCGTCTGATTTTACTCAGACGGCTATGAATTGCATGAGGAAACTCAGGTCCTTATACTTCCTGAAGTATGTCCCGAAGTGAAGAACTTTGAACTCAAATTTCGAAAGTCCAGAGAGGAAGTCATCTTTTGTTACAAAGATAATATTTCTCAATGAATACTTTGAAATAATTGTCCTATTTTCTTCAGTGTCTAGAACTCTAACTTCAGAAAATGTTGAGAAAACCTGAGAAAAATCATCGACTTGCAAGTCGATATTTTCCTCACCAAAGTCAAAACTATGGATCATCAAAATACTGGTTGTGTAGTGATGTTCTGATAGAGAGGCCATTCTGCCACTTACAGTTACATCACCATCAAACAGCACTTGGTGGCCCTTAACATCAATCCAATTGATCCTGTTTTCTGCTGGTCTGAAATCCTCAAGAGCATTAGTGATAAGTTCAGGAGAAATTCCGAACTGTACTCCAATGAGACCAGCAACAGACGCTTGGTAGTAAAACAGACTTGTCTTGATGTATGGCACAAATCTGATTTCATGACCCGTGCTATTCAAGATAAGCACTGCTTCATCACCATCAGTGAATATGAAGGCATCTGCTTGCTTGTCTCTAAGTGAGAAAGTCAGATCTCCATGCCTCTTGAGTTGAGACACTAGTGGCTCATCAATATTGAGTACTCCCAACTTTGATTTACGCACCAGAGCCTCTTTGCCTTCAACGATATCT
Source organism: Parcubacteria group bacterium (assembly GCA_035438705.1). Classification (GTDB taxonomy): domain Bacteria; phylum Patescibacteriota; class Minisyncoccia; order Phycocordibacterales; family DATDWN01; genus C7867-006. Next base: position 85,216 of record DAORIV010000001.1, on the reverse strand, counting down.
TGCAAGCTGTTTATCCCTTGTACTCCCAGATGCATCCTTTTCACATTCAGGAATACACCAATATCAGGAGTTAGGATGTCAGTCAGTCTATCAATGTGATCCTTTCGGTACATTGAATATTCTAGAGCCAACACACGGTGTGATGAATCTAGAAAGTTGACCAGCCACGAAGACAAGGTCAATGGAGTGAGGCGTTTTGAATATATCCTTCCGCAACTCAACCCCTTCTCCAAAATGCTTTGGATAAGAGCCACTCCTGTGGTTTTTCCAACACTTCCTGTCACACCAATCACCTGAGGATTGATTTGGGATAGGACGTGTCGGCGAATACAATCAATCGCATCGTAGATATTACCGACGCGAATGTGTCGTATACGATGAACTCGGTCTTCAGGGACTCTCTGGTCAACAACGAAAGTAACTCTCTCGTCAGTCCTGATTTTCTGAATGTTGAGAGATCGGTCAAATGGATTGTTGTACCAACCCATAAGATTAGGATCATCTTCATACACACAGAAATACAGAATTCTGTCTTCTGAAGATGTAGCTTCAAACTGCTTTAGATGAGCGATATTGAGAACTGTGAAGATCTCATTACCACTCAAATTTACAAATCTTGAATCCGGAAGGATTCTTCTTAAGGTCTCAAGGTCAAATACCATTTCTATCCTCCAATTTCTCTTGTGATCAGGGAAATGAGCTCCGCTGTGTGAGAATTTGCAATGTCATGCCCACCAGCAGGAATCACATTCAGTTTGTGTTTCGTTTTTGAGCTTGAAAGAACCTCTTTGACCAATTCGACAGGTGTTGCACTGTCGAATTCACCATAGATAAGCGTGATTGGCTGGGTAAGTTCTTGTAGGTCTTTCCGCAAATCAACAGCAACGATATTGCGATACGTTTCGCGCATCACCTTCGTTGCTTTTGAGTAATACGGATTCTTCACGAACTGTGTTAGATACAGATCCCTGAGAGTAGAAATCAGTCTGTTTGGGAGAACCTTCTTGAGAATCTCCTGAACAAGACTTAGATCCTTATTCTCGTACCTGCGAATAATTGCAGGAGAAACAAGAATCACTCCAGTCACTGTATCTTTTGTTCTGCTTTTCCAACGAAGGACAATCGCTCCTCCAAAAGAATATCCGAGGACAAAGTTCGGGTTCTCTGCTCTGACAACCGTGTTGACATGGTCAACATAATCATCAATAGTCCAAGGTTTTTCTGGATCGGCCTGACCACAAAACCCAGGCAGGTTGATAGTCACAACATTGAAATGTTGAGACAATGCTTCCACAAATTTTAATCGGTTTGACCACGCACTCTTACATCCTGAGGATGTGTAGTTCGTATAGTTCCAGCCGTGGATAAGTAAGATCTTGGGTTTTTCCATAGTTTTTCAAATAACCTCCGAGGTTATATAATCATAAAAAATTGGTTTTGTAAATGGTAAGTGTTTTAATAATACTATCATATTTTATACAGAAAAATAAGTTTTAGATTTTCTTTTTATAGTGTCTATCGTGTCTACTGAGACCCTGACCCGAGTGCTTCAATTGACCGTCAATAAATGTGTTAAAATATCCTTACAACGTCTCACTCGGACGGTACTTAACCCGAGTGGCCCGCCAACACAGTATGAATTATTTTAAAAAATCACTTGAATTGCATAAAAAAATTAAAGGTAAAATTGGTACTTATTCTAAATTAAAAGTAACTAATAAATACGAGCTATCTGTTGCATACACACCAGGGATAGCAGAAGTATCAAGAGTTTTAAAAAAAAATAAAGATTTAGCTAATAAACTCACAGTTAAATCAAACTCTGTGGCTGTAATATCCGATGGGTCATCAGTTCTGGGACTTGGAAATATTGGACCTTACGGTGCTCTGCCTGTTATGGAAGGTAAGGCAATATTATTTAAAGAGTTTGCTGGAATAGATGCCTACCCTATTTGTTTAGACACACAAGATACAGAAGAAATTATTAGAACAATCAAAATAATCTCAGTTGGATTTGGTGGAATAAATTTAGAGGATATTTCAGCGCCAAAATGTTTTGAGATAGAAGAACGACTAAAAAAAGAATTGAACATACCTGTAATGCACGACGATCAGCATGGCACAGCAATTGTGGTTCTTGCTTCATTAATAAACGCATTAAAAGTCGTTAAAAAAGATAAGAACAGTATTAAAACTATAATTAACGGTGCTGGTTCTGCAGCAATAGCAATATGTAATCTACTTATTGATTATGGCGTGAATGCAAAGAATATTATCATGTTAGATAGTAAAAGTGCCTTACATAGAAAAAGAACTGACTTAAACAAATACAAAAAAGCTATTGCTGATAAAACAAATAGTAAGACAATGGAAGGAAACCTGGAACAAGTGCTGGAAGATGCTGATGTTTTTATTGGTGTTTCAGTTGCAGATATTTTAAAACCTGAATGGATAGAAAAAATGGCCAAAGACCCAATAGTTCTTGCTTTGGCAAATCCTAATCCAGAGATAAGTATGGAGAATGCAAAGAAAACCAAAATAAAAGTTTTTGGAACAGGCAGAAGTGATTACCCAAACCAAATAAATAATGTTTTAGTATTTCCTGGGATTTTCCGGGGCGCATTAGATAGTGGTGCAAAACAAATAACCACCGAAATGAAGTTAGCATCAGCTTTAGCTATAGCTAAACTAGTCACTTACAAGGAGCTATCCCCTAGTTACATTATTCCAAGTCCATTTGATAAAAGAGTTGCTAAAGCTGTAGCAAATGCAGTAAAAAAGGTTAGCAAATAAAAAAACCGCTATGTGGCGGTTTTTTTATTTCTCTAGTTCCCCTGCATTGCTTTTAGTTGCTCCATAAGTTGTGCGACAACTACAAGTAAATCACTAATCTGTTTCTGTATTGCAACTCTTTGTTCTGCAGTAAGTGTAGAGGTTATGGTTTGCACAGGAGTGTTTGTTGTAGTTAGTGCTGTTCTTGTCTTTGTTCCTACTACTCCGTAACCATTAGTTGTTTGTGTTCCTGAACATAGTTTAAGTGTGGCACATTGATACTTCTGTACAGCTTCTTTGGTAGCATTACCATAGTATCCTGTGTTTAGTCCTGATGCTAGATATCCTGTAGAGATTAGGAAGTTTTGTAATTGTGTTACATCAGTTCCCTTTGTTCCTGGTGACAAATTGCGAGTGATAACTGGTTTAGGTGTGGAAGATGTTCCTCCGCCACCTGTACTTGGTAAGCTAGGAGTTTGCACTCCGCCTCCTCCACCTACCCCAGCTCCTGACCCTGCACTCGGTGTTGTAGGTGTTACTGGTGTAGATGGTGTACTTGGTGCTGAACTTCCACCACCTGCTCCTCCTGATGTAGGTGTAGTTGGAGTTGTTGTGGTGGGTGGTATTGTTGGTGTTACTGTTGGAGTAGGTATTGGAGTTGAGTTTGTTCCAGATGTTCTGTACTCAACTGTTGAACGCACCCACCAGTTAAATGATCTGGCCGGATTTACTCTGTATCTTGGAAGACTTGTTGTAGTTCTTGTTGCGTCAGCAAAATAATATGCTGCGCATGTTTTTAATTGTGCTTGTCTGTTTGCAACTGCTGTAGTTGACTCTCCAAGAGCTTGTTTTGCAACCACTGCGAACTTAATCATATTTGAGATATCTAAACAGTGAGAAAAATCTCCTGTACTAGGTGTCTCGGCAGTGTAAGGACCGTTTGGGCCAGCTAAATAATATGCTGCAGTAGGAACACTTGAAACCCCCACTGTATTTCCAGAGAAGTAACCATATTGCTCCATCCAATCAGCATATCTACTTATTTGTTGTAACACTTCTGTATTACCGGTTAATGCATAAAGTTTATATGCAGCTTGAAAATAAAGTGCACTCATCCACGGACTAGTAATCATTTGAGATCCCCCACCACCTTCATGTTGAGTTACAGTGTGAAGTGGTGCACCTCCATTATTTGCCGACATAACTGACCACTGAGTAACAAGTGCATTCGCACGAGTAAGCGCTGCCTGACTTCCTGTAAGATCGTAATAATCTACAGCAACTTCAAGAGCTAAACCAATTTCTCTTTCAGTCCAAAGTCCAATAGAAGTACTATATGTGTTAGAAAATTCTCTAAGCCACATATTATAAATATTTAGTGCTTGACTTCTATATTGATTGTCACCTGTTTGTCTTTCATATAAAAGAAATGGTCTAACGTAAGCATATTTGTTATCGTCATAGGATGTAGGTGTAAAGAATCCATTTGCATCTATTCTTGCTCTGTACCAAGCAAAGTCAGACATAAACTTATCTAACCATTTAGAATCATTTGTTCTCTTGTATAAATAGTAACCAACTGATGCTCTATCGAACAACCAAGGCTCGTAAGAAGTATCACTGTAATCCCACCAACCACTCCAGTTTGTAGTAGTTACACTGTGTCCACCAAAGTTCCAGTTTCTTGCCCATGTTTCAGCAAAGTTAATTAGAGGAGCATCTGATGTGTCACTAGTATTTATTGGAGGGTAGAAAGTACTACCTGTGCCACTTGGTGTTGTCGGTTGTGTCGGAGCAGTAGGTGTTGTTGGAGTAGTAGGCGCAACATAATTTTGCAAGAATTGCTCTGATGACCACCCATCTACTCCAGTATCATAGTTAACATTCCACCAGTTTATACTGTTTGCATATACTGATGTTCCTGTGATTGTTCCTAATGCACTAGTGCTTTGCGTGCCTAGTAGTGTTCCGTTTGATGAAGCAGTTGCTCTAACATTTAGGTTGGCTGTTGTTTGAACTCTTTGACCTGATGTAAATAGTGTTGATGCTGGTGTTGTCGGAATCACAGTATTCACTGTAACTGTAGTAGATTGATTTATACTTCCGCCTATGCCTGTACAAGACAATGTATATGTTGATGTTGTTGTGGGGGTTACAGACAATGTTCCTGAAGTTCCTCTACTTCCAGTCCATGAACCACTTGCAGTACAAGATGTCGCATTTGTTGAAGACCAAGTTAGTGTTGAACTTCCACCTGAAGTTATAGATGTAGGTGAAGCAGAAATTGTAACAGTTGGAGCTGGAGTTGTTGGGGTTGTGGGAGTTGTTGGACTACCTGAAACTGGGGGTGCTGGTATTATCGTCGTACCAGTAATTGCTTGATCCGAAAGTTCGACAACATATTGATTTGTTCCACCACTTATATCAATTCTATACCTACCTTGATTTACTACTGTTATCGTAGGAGATGCTGGAACAAGGACTCTTACTCTTAAATTACCTGCTGTTATTGTGTTTCCACTCACGACAGGTTGAACAGGTACATGAATTTGAAATATTGCTTGAGTCCCTGCTGCCACAGAAAAGCCATCATTAACTGTGAGTTTCCTTCCAGAAAATCTAATATTTCTAACCCAACTTTGGACAGCTGAACTTCCTCCATAAGCTGGAGTGATATTTCCAGTTACATCTACTTCACCATTTGTTCCAAGTTGATTTACTGTCATCACAGATTCAGTACCCTCTCTTTGTGGGACTACTGATCCATTTTGAACAAATCTGATAATATTGTGGTAATCGGTTGACTGCTCAATTCCACTATTCGTATAAATATTATTTGTAACAGCAAGCCATGCATTGTTTGCTAAAGTAAACGATCCTTGATCTTGATGTGCGTGACTTTCATTATATTTTCCTGCAGCAAATGACATCCATAATGCATTTGTATCCCAACCTGTTCTAGCAAATACTCTACCTATCCCGCTTGCTCTATATGACAGAGGTTCATTTGGCGCAACACTAGTATTTATTCCTTTCGGTAATAAATCATATTGAGAATCAATACGTCTAGACATTTGTGTCACAGAAATATTATTTAACCACCATGAAGCAGTATCTTTTGCAGAGTTATTATTTGTTAGATTACGAGCTTCAAGCACAAGTCTTCTATGATAATCAAATAGATCTGGGAAAGAACTTCTAGATAAATCTCCTATTGGTGCATAATAAGCTCTATTTGGTGTTGTTTGATGTAACCAAAGTCTTATACTATCTGTTAAGTGGCTATTCGCATTTGCAAGATCCTCTCCTGTTGAATCTTTCCAGACCTGATACAGATGAAACATTCTCATATGAGCAGTTCCGTAACCAGTTCCTTCAAGACTTCCTCCACCTGGGATTTGATTGAAATAATTTACCAAAGGTTGTAATTTTTGATTTCTAACAAAAGAAAGTAGTGTTGTATCATTTGTTGCAAGAGCCCAGTACATTGTCGCTTGAACGAAACTGTAATAATAGTTATTTCCAGGATTATTTATAGACCATCCTGTCCAGGGATGAGATACTCCTCCCCATGAAGCTTGATTCGGATTCCAAACATTATAAATTGTCTGGTTTGCATAATTAGCCCATCTTGTTTTCTGAGATTGTGTCATTCTAGACCCAGCCCAATCATATACAAGTGCAAGAGAACCTATAATATCACCAACTTCAAGATACGAATCCCCAGCAACTGGAGGTCTGTTTCCATTAGAAATTAAAGCTTCAGCACCTTGTACTCCACAATTAGCACCTGCGTATCTTGAATTTTGGCAATTCTCAATAAAACCGATGGCATAATCAGCATACCTTACATCACCAGTAATTTTATACATAAGAGCAGCATGTTCGCCTGAAAAACCATAATCAGGATTTCCAGCTAACGCAGCATCTACTACAGACTTAAATCTTATAAACTCTGGAGAACTTTGATTTACATAAGAAAGATCTATTTCTAATCCTCCAGATGTTGGTGTTACTGGTGTTGTTGAATTGATAATTACTGTGACAGACTGATTCGTTGTGCCCCCAGCTCCACTACATGAAAGTGTAAAAGTTGAGTTTGTTGTAAGTGTTCCAGTTGATTGTGTTCCTGAAGTTCCTCTACTTCCAGTCCATGAACCACTTGCAGTACAAGATGTCGCATTTGTTGAAGACCAAGTTAGTGTTGAACTTCCACCTGAAGTTATAGATGTAGGTGAAGCAGAAATTGTAACAGTTGGAGCTGGAGTTGTTGGGGTTGTGGGAGTTGTTCCATCATAGGTAACAATAAGTTTTGGTCTATCAGTTACATTACTTGCCTCATTCGTATAAAACCAGACATAATTCCATCCGGGTATATCAGTATCAATTAATATACCATTTTGTTGTAATTCTGTAATAGTCCAGTTTGCACCGAGATCAAAACTAGCCCAATTGTTTGTCCCAGGTGCAGATATTGTAGATAATACTGAACCTATATCACCTCCTGCAGATGCCCAATTGCTTCCAGTCTTATATGTATTCCAAGTAGTTTGACTATTTACCCAGTCATTTTTAGATATTTTATATGCATATATATTACTTGCCCCACCTTGTCTTCCACTTTCTTTTAGTTCGAGCCTAACATTTGTTATGTTGCCCGTTATTCCAAGAGAATTAAAACGTAAGAGTATTTTATTACACTTCGAACCACAGAAACGCAGTCCACTTCTATCAGAATAATTACTTCCTCCTGAAATATAATTGGTATTTGGGTTATCACTACTTATTTCTAAGTCCTCTCCACCCGTATAACCATTGACCCCGTGTTGAAATGTCGCAGTTGCAGAATAAACTGAATTATTAAACAATAATGCTCCCAATATAAATACAATAAAATATACTTTTTTCATAAAGACAATTGTATCATCAAATACTTGTGTTTACCTTTGAATGGGAGTAGAGTTCGGTGAATAACCCTACCCAACATGCCCAACATTGAGGAAAAACAGGCTCAACTAGAAAAGGAAATTGAAGAAAACCTAGATATTTCTATCATAAACCTAATTGAATACCTAATTGAAAAAGCAATTAAAAATAAGGTCTCAGATATCCACATTGACCCAAACTCAGATACTGTAAAAGTAAGATTTAGAATTGATGGGGTTTTACAAAAACCATTTTTTCTCCCAAAGAAAACTCATGAAGAAATAATTTCCAGAATTAAAGTTCTCTGTAAACTACGCACTGATGAACATCAAACTGCACAAGATGGACGTTTTAGATATTCTATTGTTGAGCCAGATAATTTTGTTGATATTAGAGTTTCTATGGTACCAACATACTATGGAGAAAATGTAGTAATGAGACTTTTATCAACGGACAATCAAAAAGTGACGCTAAAACAATTAGGTTTTAGTGATAGTGATCAAGAAAAAATTATAAGATGCCTTAAAAAACCTCACGGCATGGTACTAGCTACTGGACCAACAGGTTCCGGAAAAACTACAACCTTATATTCTTTAATAAATTTACTTAATTCCCCTGATGTTTCAATTGTGACCATAGAAGACCCTATTGAATATGCAATAGATGATGTAGAACAAATACAAGTTAATACTAAAAATGGACTTGGTTTTGCAAACGGACTTAGGAGTATTTTGCGCCAAGACCCCAATATTATAATGGTTGGAGAAATAAGAGACAAAGAAACAGCTGGAATTGCAGTAAATACGGCTCTCACAGGACATCTACTCTTATCGACCATTCATACAAATGATGCCATAGGCACAATACCCAGACTAATTGATATGGGTGTTGAAGAGTATTTAATTTCATCCACACTAAGTCTTGTAATTGGACAAAGATTGGTTAGGAAAATATGTACATACTGTAAATCAACATATAAACCTAACGATATAGACAAAAAATTCATTAAATCCCACAGGACAGAAGATGTAATAAATTTATATCGTGGTGAGGGTTGCAAAAGATGTGGTATGAGCGGATACTCTGGAAGAATTTCAATTAACGAAATACTAATAATTGACGATAAAATTAGAGAAGCAATTCATGATAAAAAAAGTTTAAATGAATTGAAAAAAATTGCTTTAGGAAACAATACAAAAACACTACTAATGGATGGGCTGGAAAAAGTTATGAATGGAGTCACAACCATAGATGAAATACTCAGAGTAACAAATGAATAATATGAAAAATAGTGACCAGATATTTTTTTTCAAAAGACTCACTTTTCTTACAAAAGCTGGTTTGGGTTTGATAGATAGTTTAAGTACTATACAAAAACAGTCTACTAAAAAACATTCAACCATTATTAATCATCTAATCACCGACATATCTAATGGTAAAAAATTATCAAAAAGTCTTGCTAGGTTTCCAAAAGTATTTAATGAGTTTAGTATAAATATTATTGATTATGGAGAATCAAGTGGAACCTTAAGTGAAAATCTTGAATATCTCACAGAGGAAATCACAAAGAAAAACTTGATCAGAAAAAAATTAATAAACTCTCTTATTTATCCAATAGTTATCGGTTTATCTACACTGTGTATTACTATTTTTCTAATAGTATACTTATTTCCCAAAATTACCCCGGTTTTTAAAACTATGAACATTGAGATACCGACATCAACAAAAATACTAATCTACACTAGTAGTTTTGTGCTAAATAATTGGTTAATATTGTTACTCTTAACAATATTAATTATCTTGGGATTATTATATATACTTAAAAACAACAAAAGAGTGAGATATTTTACTTTCTACAAAACACTATCTACACCTGTTATAGGTGATGTTATAAAAAAATACATATTAAGCAACATAACAAGGACTCTCGGGGTTCTACTCCAGAGTGGTATGTCTCTTAGTGAAGGCATACTTGTAACCGAAAGGACCACTCAAAATATCATATACAAAAAAGAACTAAAGAAATTACTTTCTATATCAGAAAAAGGCGAACAACTATCTTCTTATACTCAAAAAAATAATTTTTTATTCCCTCACGAAATGACAGCATTAATTTCATCTGGTGAAAAAAGCGGGAATCTTTCGGAATCTTTGATTTACGTCTCAAAAAATTATGAACAGGAAATAGATGAATTCACCAAAAATATCTCGAGTCTAATTGAGCCAATCATGATGATAATTGTAGGTATTATAATCGGGTTCGTCTCCATATCAATAATCTCACCAATTTACAGCATCACTCAACACATCCAAAAATAAAACCACCGTAGAGGTGGTTTTATTTTTTATCTTAGATTATTAAGTTGTTGTTGAAGTTGTTTAATAAGTATGAACAGATTTGCAATTTGATTTAATATTTCTTCTTGAGAAAGTGTGGTTGTAGAAATTTTAGTTATATAATCCACCGCAACCCAACCATCTACTCCTGATTCAAAATTAACTCTAAACCAATCCCTCCTACTAACTGTAGAAGGTCCTGTGGTAACACTTCCTACCCTACCAGTTCTTTGAGTACCCACAATTCTTCCCCCAGCAGATGATCTTACATTTATTGTAGCTGTTGTTTTTATTCTATCTCCAACCTTAATTAAATTATCATTACTAGTAGTTGTTGTGGCAGTCGGAGTTGTTGGAGTTGTAGTTGTGGGTGTAGTATTTGTGACAATATTTTTATATTGACATTGCTTTACGACATTTAAAATAGGGTCTCCAAAAACATCATTGTTACATCCTATTGAACCAGTTACTGTTCTTATATTATATGAATTTTGTGCTCCATATCTAACATCCTTAGTTCCAGAAAAAGTACATGTTCCATTTTCATTCGAACAAAATACCCACTCTTCTGTAGATGTTGCAACTGGAGTAACTGGTACCGGATCTACAACAACAGGATTTACGGTCACTGAAACAGAATCAGTTACCGAACCACCCGCACCAGAACAAGAAATGGTATAAGTGGCACTTGAAATAGGGGTGACAGTTTGTGTCCCAGCTGTTCCACTCCATGAGCTAGGTGAAACAGTACAAGAAGTAGCATTAGTTGATGTCCAAGAAATAACGACTGAAGTTCCCACATTAACACTTACACCCGTTGAGGAATTATTTATCCTAATATCTGCTGTCGGGGCTGGTGTTACTGGTGTAATTGGATTAGAGTTTTGTATATTGCCTCCATTAGATATTCCAATCAGCTCACTGCCTGTTATATATGCTCCAACAGGTATTACAGCACCAGTTACACCACCAATTCCATATATAGCTCTACCCAGAGATGATGCTGGTGAACCAGACTGAAGTCTATAATTATTTGATGATGGACCTATAAATAGTGGATTTGCGTTTACAGACTCAGGCGAAGCAGAATCTTGGCCGGTTGCTTTCCATGTTGCCAAAGTATATCTAGTTCCTGGAGCATCTTGAGCAATACTAGAATTGCTATAGAATAGGTTGTGTTCAGAATCAAAACGACTCTTTACATTTTCTGATGGGGTTGTTCCAAATGCTATAGCATCTCCAGTAGTATTTGTAATAATGTTATTCCAAAACTGATGACCAGCATTTGTTAAAAGGCCTCCTGTAACCCAAATACCGTTTGTAGCATTATCTATTACATTGTTAAATATTTTTGCGTTAGTCGGATTGTTTAGCGGATTAGTGCTATCAAAAGCCCATATTCTCACACCTGCCCAACCACAATTTTTCATGATGTTTTGATATATAAGAATTGGTGCTGATGCAGAATATGGTGCCCCAGCATGAAGTGCTATACAACCGCCAGAAAGATCCCCTCCTCTATTTTCATACACATTTTCAAAAAGGTTGTATCTTATATATGAAGTGTTTGTGATTTGAGATCCGAACGGACCTCCTTTTATAAACACACCTGAACCACATTCAGAAAAATGGTTGTTTTCAATAGTCAGACCCTGACTGGAGTATGTCATAACACAAGCACCGTTATAAACATTGTGATCTGTGTAAACATTTTGAATTCTATTATTTTTTATAGTTATATTATTTGATGCTTCAATTCTAATTCCATTGTGGTTGTCCATTCTGCCGTTTCCATCTCCGTTCCCATTTATATTTAAGTTTTGCAATACACATCCAGTACACTCATACACTGTAACAGGGCCAGTATCAGCCACAGATGCTGCAGTTGCTTCATTTATTGTGAAACCATCCCATACAATATAATTTCTTCTGTATGAACCTATCATTGCACCCGCCCCTGTCTGAGTTAGATTTACAGTACCATTTGCTCTGAACGTAATAGGATTCCCAGCTGTACCATTGTTTTCTTGGTAATACAAAATTTCATTTCTAGAGTTCGTTCCGACTCCTGTATATGTGCCAGCATTAACTATAACAATATCTCCTGCTCTAGCGGCCTCAGAACCATTTCTTGCCTCTCTATTCGTACTTCCCCATGCCGCACGACCGATAGTTCTCCAAGGAGTCGATGCTGAGTTGTTTGCATAAGAAACAGCATCATTTCCATTTGGGTCTACGTACAAATCTTTAGCTTGAACATGAAATGGTGTTGTTAAAAGTATGAACGCAAATAAAAAGAGAATCCTAAAATTCATATTTTGATTAATTAAATTTTAATATTCTAATAATACCATAAAACCACCGTAGAGGTGGTTTTATGGTATTATTAGTTAAACCTCACGTAAGATGGCGGTACAAGCTTACTCTTATCAAGTGACCAAGCGTGACAGTTCCAACTTACATTATTTATACCTGAGCCAAGTATTCTTCCACTACTTATATCCTCTGGTATTAGAGAAGGAAGATCTTTTATAGTTTTTGGTTCTGAAATAGTTCCAGTTGACTTACCTTCTGTCCAAACATACAAGTATCTACCATCATAAACCATTAATGTATTATCACTATTTAGACCCTCAGAAGTCCTAAACTCTGCTCGCATTTTTCCATTTGAAATATAAATGACATGTTTACTTCTATTTTGTTGAGTAGCTTGCTCATAATCACATTGATAGTTACCCTTTTCAGCAAAAATTCCTCCTAGAGATACTTTCATCCCAGTTACTGGCGCAGGTTTTGTTGCAACAGGTTGAGTTTTAGTAACTTTTTCAGTTGTTGTGCTGACTTCTTGTGTTTCCAAGGTAGAGTCTAAGCTTGTATTTGTATCCTGACCCATCCTCCAAATAAATAGACCTAGTATAACTACGATAACCCCTGCCCAAATTAGTGAATTCTTCATATTGTTTGATGAAATATTAAATTCTTATAATAACTATAATCATATACTTTTTTAAAAGGTAGGCAATAGACTAAAGTTAAAGTTCATTGTAAACACCAAATAAATGTGTTATATTCATAATTGATTTTAATATTAAATAACAATAAATTGTCCACACACATAAGAATAAATAACCAAATCCAAGCACCAGAACTACGTGTAATACTCGAGGACGGTTCAAACCTTGGAGTTATCTCCTTCAAAGAAGCTTTAGACAAAGCAAGAGAGCTAGCAATGGATCTTATTGAAATATCGCCAAAAGCCATTCCACCAGTTGCAAAAATCATGGATTATGGTAAATTTCAGTATGCCGAAAACAAGAAGCTAAAGGTGGCTAAAACCAAGGCTCATACTGTAGAAGTCAAGAATATACAGGTAAAAGTAGGTACTGGGGACCACGACCTAGAGCTAAAGGCTAAAAAAGCAAGTAGCTGGCTAAAGGAAGGAAATCGTATAAAAATAGACCTATTTTTGCCAGGAAGGACTAAATACATGGATATTAAGTTCCTAGAGGAAAGAATGGCGAGAGTTCTAAAGTTAATAACTGAGGAATACAAAGTGGCTGACCCTGCCAAAAAGTCTCCTAAGGGACTAAGTATTGTGATAGAACGAGCATAAAATATAAATTTGAATACAAAATTATGAGCACAAAAACAAACAAATCATTCACTAAAAGATTGAAAGTTAGTAAGAATGGAAAAATAAAAGCTAGAAAAACTGGCCAAAACCATTTCAATGCTAAGGAGTCTCGAAGATCACAACTTTCAAAGAAAAGAGGAGTTAACTTCCCTATGAGTAACAAAGACAAGGCATTTTATATCAAATAATTGATATAAAATAATTTAAATAGCATATTAAGTAATTAAATTTTAAAGAAATACCATGACAAGAGTTAAAAAAGGAGTAAATGCACTGAAAGGAAGAAAAAATGTTCTAAAAAGAACAAAAGGTTTTAGACATGGTAGAAAGTCTAAAGAAAGACAAGCTTGGGATGCTCTATACCACGCTGGAGCTTACGCATTTGCTCACAGAAGAGACAAAAAAGGCGATGCTAGAAATATGTGGAATGTGAAGATTTCATACGGTGCAAAGGAACTTGGAACTTCATACTCTAAACTAATGGGAGGGCTTAAGAAGAAAGGCATCCTACTAGATAGAAAAATACTCGCTACTCTAGCAACAGAAAATCCAGAAGTATTCAAGAAAATAGTCGCTCAAGTTAAATAACTTTTAAAAAAACCAGCATATGCCGGTTTTTTTAAAATAGTTTGTAGTTTATGCCTTGCTCTGGGTATGTTACACTAACCCCCAACTCATCTCTCAATCTTTGTGCTAGAAACAAAGCAGATTTTGGCTCCCCCATTACCACGAACACTTTCTTAACTGTATTTGCTGTATTTGAAACCATATCCACAATACCATCTGAATCTTTATGAGATGAGTAACCTGTAATATTCTCTATTCTTGCTTTTACAGGTATATTTTGACCATTTATTTCAACATACGAAGGCTTTTCTTGAATTCTTCTGCCTAAAGTACCTACAGCCTGGTAACCCATTAATAAAATGGTTGAATTTGGATCTGGCAAAAACTGCATTTCGTGACCAACCACTCTTCCACCAGAAGACATTCCACTTCCAGCAATAATAATTTTGGGATTAGGAGTTTTAAATATCTCATTCGACTCCTCTTTACTGTGGATTATATTTAACTTTGGGAAATTAAATATATTGTCTCCAGAAGATATTTCTTCTTTAACATTTTTATTAAAATCTTTTGTAAAATGCTTATAAATATCAGTCACCTTTAGTGCCAATGGAGAATCTAGAAAAACTGGAATTGATGGTATTTGTTTTTCTTCAATTAAATTATTAAGAATATACAAAACCACTTGAGTTCTTTCAATAGAAAAAGCTGGAATAACCAATGCCCCTCCCCTTTTTACTGTATCTAAAAGAACTTCTTTAAACCTCTCATCTCTAACTTCCTTATCTTCATGATTTCTATCTCCATAAACACTATCAACTATAAGAAAATCGGCATCGGTAATACTATCTGTATTTTTCAAAAGTGGGGCCGGAGAATTGCCTGAATCTCCAGTAAAAACAATTTTCTTGCCCTCAAAAAAGAACTCATACATACTTGATCCAAGTATATGTCCAGCATCCTTTAGAAAAACTTCAAACTCATTGTTGATTTTAGTTTTTTTGTAATATGGCAAAGTTCTCCATAATGCCATGGTTTTATTAAAATCATTCAATGTATATAGTGGCTCCTCTTTTACTTCAGCATTTAGATCTTTTTCTTTCATACTCATAACCTTCAGGGCATCAGCTATCATTACATTCGCCAAACTTTTTGTTTCTTCTGTAGAATAAATAGTTCCACTAAACCCCTCTCTAACTAGCTTACACACCCTACCGATGTGATCCATATGTGCATGGGTTATAAATAAATAATCTACAGATTTTGGATCATATTCAAAAGATTTTTTATTTAAAATGTATGAATCCGGAGTTCCCTGTATTAAGCCACAATCAACTAATATTCTTGTTCTCAAGCTTTCCAGTAAAAAATTCGCGCCAGTTACTGTTCCAACACCAGAATAGAATGTAATTTGTAATTTACTCATTTTTTGATATTTTAATAGAATATAAAGCACCCAGATAACCTCCTACAGTATCCAGAAATAAATCTGACAAAGTATCAGTCCAGAAAGACAAGCCGTCAGCAAATGATGTTATCTCAAAATAAAGTTCAAAATACTCCCAAAGCAAACCGACGATCATAGTAACTGCCACAGAAAACATGACTAGTTTACTTTTAGACCATTCTGATTTTTTAAAGAATAATTGATAGAACAAAATAGATGTCATTGCTACCACTACACCCGCAATAAAATGCATTATCATATCGTGCCACCAAGTAGTCCAATATAAATACAGTTTATTACCTAAATAGTTAGAACCTCCAATTATAAAAAACAAAATAGCAGTATTTCGAAAAAGTCTTTTGTTCATAAAATTACTATTTATAATTGTACTTTATTTTTCTTAAACTAGAAATCCCACTTTCGTGGGTTTACTAGTGGGGTAGTAAAGATATTTGCCTACTGTGATAGTAGGTGGGTGTCCGCACCTAGGGTCCAAGAACTCTAGAAATTTAAGACTCCCAAAAATAAATTTTAGGTAGAAAATATCATTCACTACCCTATTTATTATTATATCCCTACTTTTTAATTATGTAACTTGAGAAAATCTTAAAATGTGTCAGAACTTATTCCAAAATACCATTTAAATCGATATCATATAATATTTCTTCGTGTGCGAATCTATAATTTACTATTTCATTTTCCTTAAACCATATTTTTATCTCTCTTTCTGCCTCTTCTACTTTATCTGAACAATGGATTAAATTTCTCACCGCTCTACCGTCTGTACCAGATATATCATATGAATCAAGTGTCAGATCTCCCCTTATTGTTCCCACATCTGATGTTAATGGTTCAGTACCACCAACAAGCTTTCTGACAACACCCACTGCCTTATTACCCTCGAGCACCATGGCTAAAACAGGTCCTGATGTCATAAATTTAACCAACCTCTCTATAATTTCATTACCATAACCCATTGCATCTTTTTCCACAGCAAGTCCTTTTTCTTTTCTATTATCTAGTATTCTTTGACCTTTTTCTCTAAGCCAGACATCGTCTTTTTTATAATGCTCCATACATTGTTCTATGGTAGGAACAAAGAACTTCACTGCAATAAATTTTAATCCGACTTTTTCTAACCTAGTTATAATTTCTCCAATCAATGATCTCTGAATACCATCTGGTTTAATTATCACAAATGTTCTTTCTTTTTTTGGATGCATAAATTTATATTATTTTGTAAGTATTATAGGATTTCCGTCAGTAATTGCCACCGTGTGTTCAAAATGTGCAGCATTTGAACCATCTCTGGTCTTGTATGTATAACCATCTTTTGCTAACGTGATTTTACTACTACCTAGTGTAATCATTGGCTCAATAGCTATCACCATACCAGGAACGAGTTTCTCTCCTTGCCCCCTATTTCCCTCATTTGGAACGAACGGATCTTCATGAACCTTATAACCAACCCCATGACCAGCCAATCCCTCTGATAAGCCGTAACCTAAGGGTTTAATAAATGACTCAATGGCATGACCGATATCACCCACAGTATTTCCTCCACGGGCTGCATTTATACCCAAATATAATGCCTCTTTACAATGCTCAATCATTTTTTGATTTTCATTTGAAACTTCTCCAACTGGTAAAGTCACTGCACTATCGGTTATTAGACCCTTATGAACTAAACCGAGATCCAGAGTTACAACGTCACCCTCTTTTAGAACTTTAGGATTCTCATTCGGTATTCCATGAACTATTTCATCATTAACTGACACACACAAACCAGCTGGATATGGTCTTTTTGCACCCCTTGGAGTGTAGTTTAGAAAAGCTGCCTTATCTCCACCCTCTTCTATATACTTTCGAGCGGCATCCTCAAGTTCTTGAGTAGAAACTCCAGGCACCACCAGTTTAGATAGTTCGGACAGTATAAATGAATGGCGTTTTCCACCTTCTTTCATTATTTCAATTTCCTCTTTTTTCTTTATATTTATCATCAATACCCTAACAATACATCAAAATCAGAACTTGTAAAACTTACCAACCTAGCTTAGATAATAACTCGTTGTGAACTTCTTCTATAGACTGCTCCCCGTTAACACTTATAAAATCCACATCGGTATTACTTTTAAAGTATTCAACAACTGGAACTACATCAGTATCGAACCAATCTAGTCTACTTTTAACCATCAAAGTTAAATCATCTTCTCTGTGTCTTGAAGACAGTCTTTCTTCAGCCCATGTTCTCCCTACATCTATGTATACCACATATGGTTTTCTACCATAAAATTTCATTGCCTCTGCTAAAATAAGAGCTTCATTAAATTTCCTCGGAGTTCCATCAATGAACAAATGCTGATCTTTATTTATTTTTTCAACAAATATACTTGACCATATCCATACTGCAAGAAATGAAGGTTGTAATCCACCCTTACTTTGTATTTCTTTTGAAAGACCACTTGTGTAACCCCCACTACTTGTAAAATCCCTAAATTTTTGACCTGTTTCTAAATAGAATATTTCATTACTGTCATCTTTTTCCTTTAGTTTCTGCATTAATAATTCTGCTTGAGTTCCCTTTCCGCATCCTGAACGTCCAATAAATATAAAGGTTTGTGGTGTCATAAAGAATATTATACCAGATGTAAACAAAAAGACCTCCCGAGGGAGGTCTTTTTTTAATATTCTCTTATAGATACTTGAGCGTCAACTTTCTTAACCAAATCAATTACAACTGACACTATAATAAGAAGTGAAGTACCTCCAATAGATATTGCTGTAATACCAGTTGTTTGTGCAACAACTATAGGCAATAAAGCTATAACTGCCAAAAATGAAGCTCCGACAAGAGTAAGTCTAGTTAGTATTCTAGAAATATGATCAGAAGTAGATTTTCCAGGTCTTACACCAGGAATAAATGCTCCATTCTTTTGTAAATTTGTAGAAATTTGATCTGGGTCAAAAGTTACAGCTGTGTAGAAGTAAGTGAATATGAATACAAGCAAGAAATAAGCTACCCCATAAAACCAGCTATTGTTTAGTAAGGATAAGATAGTTGTAGATACATTTTTAACTACTTCATTATTTAAGTTTTGAAGAAAACTTAAAATCATTTGAGGAAATAGTAGTATAGATGAAGCAAAGATTATTGGAATAACTCCAGCTTGGTTTATTCTTAGAGGAAGATATGTTGATGTTCCCCCAAAAACCCTATTACCCCTAACCTGCTTTGCATATGTAACTGGTATTGGTCTTTCTGCTTCTGTAACCACAACCACCCCTATAATAACTAGTATAGAAGCGAAAAGAAGAGTTAGATAAACCACAATCTGTGATGGGTCAAAAGCAAATATGAGTTGACCTATAGCACTTGGAAGAGAGGCTACTATACCTGCAAATATGATCAAACTAATACCATTTCCGATACCATATTCAGAAACAAGTTCTCCAATCCACATAAGTAGAAGTGAACCTGCTGTGATAACAGCCAAGTTTACGAATAATGTCATACCTGAAAGATTGGTTATAATTTGCTGATTTTCAAGTATTTTTAGGAATGAAAATGATTGAAGTATTGCAAGTGGAATAGTAATTATTCTTCCATATTGAGCAAATTTTCTTCTGCCTGCTTCTCCATCCTCTTGATACATCGCCTTTAGTTTAGGAGACATTATTGTAAGAAGTTGCATTATTATAGATCCAGTAATATAAGGACCTACACCAAGCATAACTATAGAAAGTTGTGAAAGGCCACCTCCAGAAAAGACGTTTAGCAAACCTAGAAATTGATTATTTGAAAAAAACTGAGCTAGTCTGCCCGCATCCACACCAGAAATAGGTACAGCAGAAAGAACTCTAAACAAAACTAGAGCTCCTAATGTAAATAGTATCTTTTTTCTTAAAATACTATCTTGAAAAACTAGGCTTATTTTACCGAAAAAATCTTTCATTTTGTTTTAGGCTTAGAAATTAATTAATACTACCACCAGCCTTTATTATAGCCTCTTTTGCAGAAGTAGACACTTGGCAACCTTCAAATATCAATTTCTTATCAAAATCCCCTCCCCCTAGGATTTTAATTTTAGGAGTAACATTACCAAAAGTTTTTACCAGGTTGTGTTTAACCAAAGTTACTGGAGAGACTGTGTCTCCATTTTTACATAACTTGTTTAATACAGATAGTTTTATTACAGCAGGCTTTGATTGTATAGAAGTATTTATATTTTTACCTCTTCCTCTAAGCTTAGGTATTCTCTTAATAAAATCTCTGATTTCTGGTCTCTTTTTGTGTCCAGCTCTTGCATTTTGGCCTTTTGTACCTCTACCAGAAGTTTTTGCATGTTTACCACCTCTTCCAACTTGTTTGGATTTCTTGTTAGGTGTCTTTCTTTTTAAATTATTATTTTGCATATTTTTATTACTTAGGTGCTTTCATTAATGAAAGAGCTTTCACAGCAGCTTTAGCGTTATTAATCTTGTTTTTACTTCTAGAGAAAATCTTTGAACTAACCTCTTTAATACCAGCCAATTCTAATACTACACGAACTGATGAACCTGCCAAAACTCCTTTTCCTGGTGCCTTCATTATTAGAACCCTAGAGCTAGAGTATTTTGCACTTACTTCATGCAAAGGTGAAGAATGTTTAGTTAGATTAACTTTTATCATATTCTTCTTAGCGTCTCTAACGGCCTTATCTATAGCTACTGGAGTATCTCCTGCCTTACCCATACCAACCCCAACTCTCCCCTTTCTGTCACCAATAACAACTGCTACAGAAAAACTAAATCTTCTTCCTCCGGTTACAACACGTGTTACTCTCCTAATATCGATTATTTTTTGATCGAATTCAGGTTTAACTCTAGCTTCTCTTTTTGGAGCAGGTTTTCTACTGTTTCTCTTAAACTCTCTAGGAGCACGATCGCTCGTAGTTTCTTGTGGTAGAGCCTCAGATATTATTTCTTCATTTTTTACTTCTGTTTCCATATTTTTATTATAAATTAAAACTTCAAACCTCCTGATCTAGCTGCTTCAGCCAAAGCTTTCACGTTTCCTGTATAAATAAAACCTCCTCTATCAAAAACTACCTTAGTAACTTTATTCTTTGAAGCTCTTTCAGCAATAAGTTTACCGACTTCAGTTGCCTTAGCTAGGAGACCCTTGCCCTTTACTTCTCTACTGTGTGCTGAAGCTATAGTAGCACCCTTTGTATCATCGATAAGTTGAGCTGAAATACTTGTATTTGATTTAAATACTGAAAGTCTAGGCACCGAAGTAGTTCCAGAAATTTTAGATCTAATTCTGTTTCTTCTTCTGATTCTATTTGTTATTTTTGAATTTAATGTTTTCATTTTATTCTTTATTCATTACTCTAGACTAAGCAGTTTTCTTACCTTGTTTTCTCTTTATTACCTCCCCTTCATATCTCATACCCTTACCTTTATATGGCTCTGGTTTCTTAAGAGATCTTACTTTTGCTGCAAAACTACCTACTACTTCCTTATCAGCCCCTGACATAGTAATTAGGTTCTTCTCAGCTGTAACTTTTAATCCTTCAGGAATAGGCACATTTACTTGGTGAGAAAATCCTAAAGCAAGTACAAGATTTGTACCTTTTACTTCAGATTTATAACCGATACCTTCAAGGATAAGTTTCTTAACGAAAGGAGCGACGACACCTTTTACCATATTTTGTATGTGAGAAGAATATGTTCCCCAAAGAGCCTTGTTTTGTAGTGTAACTACTTTTGGAGCAAGAGTTATTTCATTGCCTTCTATTTTTATATCTATACTATTATTGAAATTCTTAATTAGAGTCCCTTCTTTGCCTTTTACAGTAAAAACTGGGTGATTGTAACTCACTTCAACTCCAGCTGGGATACTTATTACTTTTTTACCTATTCTTGACATATTTTTTTAAATTACCATATTTCAAACAATGCCTCTCCTCCGACCTTTGCTTCACGAGCCATTTTATCTGTCATAATTCCTTTCGGAGTTGACATTATCAAGCTACCCAAACCATTTTTAACCTTCTTTATTTCCTTTGTTCCAAAATAAACTCTTTTAGAAGTTTTTGAAACTCTTTTTACACCATTAATCCTTGGCTCTTTACCAGAATACATTAATTCTACTTCAATAAACTTAACCACCTTTTTGCCCTTTTTCCCAAAAGATTTAATAAAACCTTCTTTTTGCAAAAGATCTAATATTGCTAATTTTATTTTAGAATAAGAAAAAACTACTGACTCTTTCTTTGAATCAGATGCATTCTTTATCATTACTATCATGTTTGAAATTGGATCCATTTTGTTTTTATTATATTTAGGTAGTTTCCTCTTCTAGCGATTTGGACTTACCTAAACTGACTTAATATTTTACCAAGACGATTTCTTCACTCCTGGTATCTTACCTTCATTAGCAAGTTCACGGAAGCATATTCTGCAGAGACCGAAATCTCTCATAAATGCTCTTCCACGACCACATTTAAAACATCGGTTTGTAGCCCGAGTAGAAAACTTTGGCTTCTTTGCTGCTCTTGCTAATACTGATGTTTTTGCCATTGAATTAAAATAGAGCCTTTAAGCTCGGGGTTCATACTAGCAATTCTGCCTATGAATGTCAACAATATAAAAAGGGCTCTTTCGAGCCTCTTTTTATTTCTTTCTAAATCCCCCCTTCTTTACTTCTACTTTTGCTCTTGCTTCTTTAGTTTCCACTTTTTTAAATGGGAATCCTAGATGAGTAAGGAACGCTTTTGTTTCCTTTGGATCCTTAACGTTTGTTACTACTGTAACTGCAAGTCCAAAGATGTCTTTCAAATCTTCATCTCCAGATTCTGGGAAAATAGTATTTTCCTTTATTCCTAGAGTATAGTTGCCCATTTCATCTATACCATTACTTGAAATGCCCCTAAAGTCTTTTGTTCTAGGTAGAGCTATATTTATCAACTTATCTAGAAAATCATACATTCTAGCTCCTCTTAATGTTACTTGCATACCTACTGGATCGCCCTCTCTAACCTTAAATGCAGCAATAGAAATCTTTGCTCCCTTTCTAACAGGCTTTTGACCGGTAATTTTTGAAAGTCTATCAGCAATAAGTTCAATTTTCTTTTTATCTTTAACAGATCCTATACCAGAAGATATAACCACCTTCATTATGTGAGGAGCTTGCATTGCATTTTTATAGCCAAATTCACTCTTTAGAACATCAAAGGCCTTTTCTGTTTTTTGTTTAATAGTTTCCATCTTTTTATATATTATTTTACCTTTTTAACATTTGAACTACTTATTGGCATCGCTTTATCCAAAACTTGTCCAGTTTCTCCAGACTTTCTTGCTCTTTGGTGCTTCTTTGAAATATTTATTCCTGAAACAATAACCTTACCCTCTTTAGGCATAGATTTAATAACAGAACCAGTTTTACCCTTATCTTTTCCTGTTAACACTATTACTTTGTCGTCTTTTTTTATATGCATAATATTTAAAGTTATACCTTATACAACTTCTGGAGCTAGAGAGATAATTTTTTGATATCCAACCTCTCCAATCTCTCTTGGAATAGGTCCAAAGATTCTTCCTGCAACTGGTTCCGGCTTGTCTTTCATTACGATTACAACCGCATTTTCATCAAATCTAATATATGACCCATCTTTTCTTCTAAATGGAGCTTTTTGTCTAACAACTAAAGCGTATAGAACATCTTTTTTCTTTGTAGTTTTTCTAGGCTCAGCTTTCTGAACTGAAATAACTACGACCTCACCTATTCTTGCATATCTTTTTTTAGATGAACCAAGCACCTTGAAAACTCTTCCGATTTTACCTCCGGAGTTATCAGCAATTTTTACGATTGATCTTGGTTGTATCATATAATTAAGTTTATGTTTTAAATTACCTTGTGTCTCTTATCTTTTGAAACTGGTGCTGTTTCTACAATTGTTACTTTGTCCCCTACTTTCTTCGTATTTCCAGCATCATGAGCCTTATATCTCTTATCGATAGATGTATATTTATCATATTTCGGGTGTTTTACAA
Organism: Parcubacteria group bacterium; assembly: GCA_035438705.1. GTDB lineage: Bacteria > Patescibacteriota > Minisyncoccia > Phycocordibacterales > DATDWN01 > C7867-006. The sequence goes on along the minus strand of DAORIV010000001.1, from coordinate 61,496 downwards.
ATCTTTTTACCTTAACCACCACAGTGTCTTTCATTTTGTCAGAAACTACCACACCATCCATCTTACCTGCATATTTTGTTTTATTTTCAGTTTTTTTCATATACTTTTTTTAGATTATGCTTTCTTGTTTAACAAAGTAAGAATTCTAGCAATATCTTTCTTAAGAACTTTACCCTCTTTAACATTTCTAACATTACTTCCGCTTACAGAAAATCTAAAGTCCCTCAAAGCTGTTCTCTTTTCTGAAAGAGTCTTAACTAGTTCCGCATTATTCTTTTTTACTAATTCTTTTATCTTCATAGTATTTATATTATTCTAGTGCGCTTTTGCTATGATTTTTGTATTCAAAGGAAGCTTTGTTCCCGCCTTTCTCAAAGCTTCTCTAGCAACAGCATCTGTAACACCATCCACTTCAAATATTATTCTTCCAGGTTTTACTGGAGCACAATATCCAAACAAATCTCCCTTTCCTTTTCCAAGTTTTACTTCAGCAGGCTTTTTTGTAAGTGGCATATCTGGGAAAACTCTGATCCAGATTTTTCCAGTTTTACCTAAAGCTCTAGACAATGCCTTTCTTGCGGCCTCAATTTGATTAGACATTATTCTTGCACCTTGAACTGCTTTAATAGCATGTGAACCAAATGAGATAGTAGCTCCACGAGAAGCAACCCCAACCTTATTAGGGTTTTTTCTCATAGTGTGCCATTTTCTATATTTTACTTTTTTTGGTAACAACATGGTATTTATTATTAATACTTAAATTATTTCTTTGCAAAAATATCTCCCTTATATATCCAAACTTTTACTCCAACAGCTCCGAGAGTAAGTCTTGCAGTAGATTGTGCATAATCAATATCTGCTCTAAAAGTCTGTAGAGGCACTCTTCCCTTCTTAATCATTTCTGTTCTTGCCATTGAGTTACCACCTAGAATTCCAGAAAGGATGATTCTTACACCCTTTACATCTCTATTTGCCATTACTTTCTCTACCATTTGTTTTGTAACTCTTCTGAAAGGTAATCTCTTTTCTAGACCATCAGCTACCATTTGAGCAACGATAGAAGCGTTAGATTCTGGAGATTTTATTTCCTTTATATCAACCTTCACCTCTCCACCTGAAACAAGTTTATTTCTATTGATAAATTTCAAAATATCATTTTTTAGTTTTACAGCACCATCTCCACTTCTGCCGATAATCATTCCAGGTCTTGAAGTTTCAATTATGATTCTTAGGAATTTTTCTCCTCTTTCCATTTCAACATTACTTACGTAAAATCCTCTAAACTTCTTTTCAAGATATTCTCTAAGCAAAACGTCACTCTTTAGAAAGTCTTTGTATTTACTTTTTACTCCAAACCATCGAGATTTCCAATCTCTTATGATTCCAAGTCTATGTGAATATGGGTGAACTGTATGTGTCATATTATTATTTTGTTGCTTTTTTAGCTCTTGGCTTTTTTGCTTTTACCTTAACCTCCTTAGACTCTTCTGAAACTTCTTCCTTAACTACCTTTGTTTTCTTTTTTGATTCTACTTCTCCTAATTCAACAAAGATAGAACTTGTTCTTTTTCTAATAGGGTGAGCACTTCCTCTAGAAGCTGGTCTTCTTCTATACATTATACTTCCACCATCAACTTTTATTGTTTTTATTACCAAATTCTCTGTAGGAATATCTAGGTTCTTAGCATTTGCTAAAGCAGAAAGAATAAGATTCTTTACTGGAAGTGAAGCTCTTTTTGCGACGAAATCAAGGTTAACTAAAACGTCTGAGACTTTTTTACCTCTCACAGCATTAACAACCATTCTCATTTTTCGAGGTGATTGTCTAAAGTTTCTTAATGTTGCTTGTGCTGTCTTCATATTCGTTTATTAATTATTTCTTTGCATCAGAAGTAGCCGCCTTTGCTGCCTGAGCAGAAGCGATTTCACTTTCCTTCTTCTTGATTTCTAGCTCTTTTTGCATCTTACCTCCGTGTTTTATGAATTTCTTAGTAGGAGAAAACTCGCCTAGTCTGTGACCCACCATATCTTCAGAAACCAAAACCTCTATGTGAGACTTACCGTTATGTACACCAAAAATAAAACCTACCATTTCAGGAGAAATAACACATGCTCTTGACCATGTTTTAATAACACCTGTTTCTATAGGCTTTTTACCCTCAATTTTCTTAAGGAGTCTTTCGTCTACATATGGACCTTTTTTTGATGATCTTGTCATATTTTGTCTATTTTAATTCCCTGCCCGTATAAGCCTACTGGCAAAAAGAAAACCACTCAGTAAATTTAAATCGTGTGGTACTGACTTACTTCAAATCCCTAATGGATCGAAGCAAAACCTTACAGGTTCTGTACACCTTTCGCTTTCTGCTATTAATTAAATAGCAGAACACTCAAGGTTTTACAATTGGGTCCCTACCCAATTTCACTTCAGTGCCAGTCATACTATACAAAAGCAGGTTAAATGTCAACACTTATTCACTATTTCAAACAAAAACGCCTTTCGGCGCTTTTGTTTTGAAAACTCTTACTTTCTCTTTCCAACCTTTCGGCGAGACACGATGAATTTGTTTGAGTATTTCTTAGGTGTTCTAGATTTTTGTCCTTTACCTGTTGGTTTACCATAAACTGAGATTGCTCTCTTTCTACCTCTACCTTGTCTTCCTTCTCCTCCTCCGTGTGGGTGGTCAACAGGGTTTTGAGCTGTACCTTTAACCGTAGGTCGTATACCAAGCCATCTACTTCTTCCAGCTTTTCCAAGATTTACTAATCTGTTTTCATTATTTGAAACTTCTCCGATAGATGCCCAAGCAGTATCCTTTATTTTTCTAACTTCAGTAGAAGGAAGCTTTATGTCTACCATTCCAGCATCTTTAGCCACAAGTTCTACATAGTTCCCTGCTGATCTTCCTAGTTTAGCCCCACCTTCTGGCTTAACTTCTACGTTATATATAAATGTACCAGCGTTTATATTTTTAAGTTGTAGTCTGTTTCCAGGTATTTGCTCAGCATTACTAGATGTAATTCTAACATCACCAACTTTTACAGATTGTGGAAGTAGAACATATCTTTTCTCACCATCATGATATTGAGCTAGACCGATGAATCCTGATCTATTTGGATCATACTCTACTGTTTTTATAGTGTAAGGAACATCTATTTTGTTATATCTAAAATCAATCTCTCTAAATAGCCTCTTGTGTCCTCCGCCCTTATGTCGAGTTGTAACTTTACCATGATGGTTTCTTCCCATTTGTCTTCTAAAACCGTGAGTTAGAGACTTAACTGGCTCATTTACAGTTACAAAATCACCAAAAGAAATAGTGGTCATTGCTCTTCGTGATTTTGATGTTGGTTTATATCGTTTCATAATCTTGTATTAAATATTATAGATTCTCTATCTTAGTTCCTGGTTTTAGATAAACATAAGCTTTTTTGTATCCAGACTTACTCCCCTTTTTACCTCTTACAAAAACAGATTTAGCTGGGATTGTAACTGTTGAAACTTTTACTGGAGATATTTTATATTTCTCTTCAAAAGATCTAGTTATAGAAGCTTTAGTTGATTTTGAATCTACTTCAAAAACATAAACAGATTTCTCAGAAGAAATTGTTGCTTTCTCTGTAATGTGTGGGCGAATTATTACTTTGTTTAAGTCTTTCTTCATAATTTTTATTTTTTAGCAGTAAGTTTCTCTGTTATTTGAGGTAGACCTTTTTCTGGATTAGAGATAACAACATATTTATATTTCATCAAATCTAGAGGGCTCATATTTCTAATTTCATCAACAAGTAAGTTGTTTAGATTTCTGAAACTTTTTTCTGTATTTACGTCTTTATTAGATAAAGCAATATAAGCTGAATTTTTCTTCTTTGAAAGAATATCCTTGAACCCTTCCACTTTCGCAAAAGAAGCAAGTGTCTCTCTGGCATCTTTAGTCTTAATTGATTTTAAAGATAGGTCATCAACAAAGAAAATCTGGCCTTTTGAGAATTTTGCAGAAAGAATAGTATACAAAGCTTTAGCTTTCATTTTCTTGTTTATCTTTCTTGTATAGTCTTTGTCATTTCTAGGACCATGAGTAATACCTCCATGTCTCCAGATAGGTGAACGTGTAGAACCATGTCTAGCTCTTCCTGTTCCCTTTTGTTGCCATGGCTTCTTTCCTCCTCCAGAAACTTCTCCTCTAGTTTTAGTATGAGCAACATTAACTCTAGCACTAGACTGCATAGAAGTTACAACCTGGTGAACCAAGTCTGCATTCCATTTTAGACCAAAAACAGATTCAGGTAGTTTTACCTTTCCCGCTTCTTTTCCTTTTAAGTTGTAAACTATTGTTTCCATATTTTTATTTTCTATTTATCCTAACCTAGAATCTCTACAAGAGTTCCTTTTCTACCAGCCACTGCACCTCTAACAAATACTTCATTTGTATCTGCATTCACAGAAACTATTGTAAGACCTTTTGAGGTAATAACATCCCCACCCATTCTTCCTGCCATTCTCTTTCCCTTAGCAACTCTTCCTCCATCTCTTCCTCCTCCTCCAAGTGAACCTGGTTCTCTCTCTGAGTGCTTTTGACCGTGAGATCTTGGACCTCCTTTGAAACCGTGTCTCTTAACACCTCCTTGGAATCCTTTTCCTTTTGAAATACTTGAAGTTGTAACTACATCTCCTGCAACAAATGACAGTGGTAAAACATCTCCAACTTTAAATCCAGAAACATCATCCAATCTGAATTCTACTAAGTTTGCAAAATTTCCTTCCTTCATATGACCCTTAAGAGCTTTGTTTATATTCTTTGCATTTCTTACACCAAAACCTACTTGGACAGCATTGTATCCATCAGTTTCAACTGTCTTTACTTGAGTAACAGTCATAGGACCTGTTTTTATAACAGTTGCAGGATGCACAATACCCTTCTCATCGAAGATTTGTGTCATATTTACTTTTGTACCCAATAAAAATTTCATATTATTTATTTAATTTGGAGACATTTTTCGGACAGTAACGAGGAAAGATTTTCCTCAACATTGCCCATCGATAGTCTCCTTCAAAACTAGCCCCAAAAGGCGATTTGCATACATTAGCAGAAAGTGAATTTAATATCAAGTCCTAAAAGAAAACGGACCGACAACACCTGTCAGTCCGTTTCAATTTCGTAGTAAAAATCACAAGGTATAGCAATCTCTTCCCAGTAAGGCTCACTGCCCAAAGCTTTCATGCAAGCAATCCAATCTTCTAGATTACTTATACCTACAACTTTAAACCTCTGACCTTTGTGAAGAATTCTTCTGTGATCAGTTAGAGATGTATATACCTCGCCAATTTCTCGCTTGGTAAAACTCCCAATTATAAGTTTGTGCACTATTAATAACCCCAAATCACATTATCATAAACAAAACTAAAAACCACCTACCGGTGGTTTTTAGTTTAGATTATCTTTACGTCGATGTTTACTCCTGAAGGTAGCGACAAGTTTGTCAGTGCCTCCATAATCTTTGGAGTTGGGTTTAGTATGTCGATAACTCTCTTGTGAACTCGCATCTCAAACTGCTCTCTAGCGTTTTTGTAAACGAATGATGATCGGTTTACAGTGTATTTCTTAACTTCAGTAGGAAGTGGTATAGGACCCTCTACTTTAGCATCATATCTAAGAGCTGTATCTATGATTTGTCTTACAGAAACATCTAGAATCTTATATTCATAAGCTCTTACACGTATTCTAAGTTTTGAAATAACATCTGGGTTAGATTTAGCTTTTACAGCTTTCTTTGCAGGTGCTTTTTTTGTTGTTTCTTTAGTTGCCATATGTCAATTTGTTGATTTCAGAATACTAACAGATATGTGTTTTTATTTCAAGTGTTTTTATTATAAATATCAAAAAACCACCTCATGGTGGTTTTTTGATATTAGCCAATGAGATTGACCAAATTTGGAAACGCTGTGGCTTAGGCTATAATTTTAGTTACAACTCCCGCTCCCACAGTCTTACCTCCCTCTCTAATAGCAAACTTAGTGTTGTCTTCTAGAGCTACTGGGGCAACAAGTTTAACTTTGAAAGTTACTTGGTCTCCTGGCATAACCATTTCTACTCCTTCATTTAGAGTCACATCTCCTGTAACGTCTGTTGTTCTGATGTAGAATTGTGGTTTGTATCCAGAGAAGAATGGAGTGTGTCTTCCTCCTTCCTCTTTCTTTAGGATGTACACCTCAGCTGTAAATTCTGTGTGAGGAGTTACAGATTTTGGCTTAGCAAGAACTTGTCCTCTGTGAACACCATCCTTTGAAGCACCTCTAAGTAGGATACCTGCGTTATCTCCAGCTTGTCCTTGTTGTAGAGATTTATTGAACATTTCAATACCAGTAACTGTGTATTTTTGTGTCTCGTGTAGACCAACACATTCAATTTCCTCTCCAACCTTAACAATTCCTCTTTCAATTCTTCCTGTTACCACTGTTCCTCTTCCTTCAATTGAGAAGATGTCTTCAACTGGCATTAGGAATGGTTTATCAAGATCTCTTTCTGGAACTGGGAAGTATGTATCTAGTGCGTTTGCAAGCTCTAGAACCTTCTTTGCCCATTCATCATCATTATTAGCTGACTCAAGAGCTTTTAGTCCTGAACCTCTGATAACTGGAGCTCCTGCTCCGTCGAAACCTTGTTTTGTAAGCAACTCTCGAACTTCCTCTTCAACTAGATCAATAAGCTCCTTATCAGGTACCATGTCGCATTTGTTTAGGAATACGATAAGTTTTGGTACTCCAACTTGTTTTGCCAAAAGAACGTGTTCTCTTGTTTGTGGCATAACTCCATCAGTTGCAGCAACCACTAGGATGGCACCATCCATTTGAGCGGCACCAGTAATCATGTTCTTGATGTAGTCGGCGTGTCCTGGAGCATCTACGTGAGCATAGTGTCTTGTAGGTGTCTCATACTCGTTGTGAGAAAGAGCAATAGTGATTCCTCTTGCTTTTTCTTCAGGAGCTTTATCGATACCATCGATACCTACAACTTTTGCGCTGTAGCCTGCTCCTTGTCTACCCAATGTGTTTAGGATAGCTGCTGTTAATGTTGTCTTTCCATGGTCAACGTGACCAATTGTTCCCACGTTTATGTGAGGTTTTGATCTATCAAAATCTGCCATAATATTTATAAATTAATTAATAATTAATAATTGCCATTTTGTCTTCCTCCTGTATATAAATACCAGAGAGAAATTCCAAAAACTCAGTGTTCGAGAAAACCTGAATTTTGGGAACTTAAAAATGGACCGTATGCAAAAAAACACCGACGGCATTACTATACTAGACAAAAATAATGAAATAGTCAAACCTCAAACCTCAATCAATAAATCATTTTTTAGACTCCTTCTTTCCTCCAAAACTATCTTGTCGAAATTCTTGATTTTCTTTTGTAAAAAACCCAAAACATCATCTGGAGTAGTCGAATCTTGATCTAACAGCTCGTCAAATTCTTCCTGCTCGTCTAAAGAAAGTATGTCTAATGATCTGACCATAAGAGCTTGATATATTATCTTCCCTATTCTTTCAACCATTTCAAGTTGTTTTTCTTGTGGCAAAGATTGCAATCCCCACTCTTTGATTATGTCGTTTGGTAAAATGTTTTTCATGTATTAATTCTTAAAATTAAAAGTGCCAGCTTTTATCAACTTATCGATGTGCTTGAAAGCCCTCTCGTACGCATTGTCGACAAGAAACCAACCCCCTTTTAAATTGCCATGCATTTTTATCTTTGGAATTCCCTTACTATCAACGACTGTAGTATCTCCAACTGCTATCTCTTTACCATTTAAATAAACTCTAACTGAATTAGGATCGTTTGGAATGTTGTATGTAATATATATTTTACCACCTTCAAAAGATTCTGCTATTGGATTCGTACCAACGTTTTCCACTGTTGCATTTGCCTCAAATGCTTTTGAAAAAGCTTCTCTTGTACTTCTATACTGTTCACCGTCTTGGTAAGTATCATCAAGAACTAGAGTTTTTTTACCATTTTGTAATACCTCCTGACCAATTCTTGCCCCATCATATGAAACAATTTTATCTTCTCCCATTCTGAATACATCTACAGATTTACCCTGTGAAAGTTCTGTGTGAGAAACTGTGTTATTTGCTACTTCTTCTTCGGTGGTATCTTTCACATCCAAAACAGAGACAGCTTCAGTTTTGAAAATTGGATCACCCTCCAGCACTTCTGTTCCAACAGTCTGAACAACAGGATCTGGTGTCAAAATCTTATTTCCTCCAAAATCTAGTTTGGAATAAACTTTATCTCCTATCTGACCATTTGGATAAATCTCTGAACCATCAGTTCCTATACTAGAAATAGTTTTTTCAGCTTCAGTGCCATCAAATCGGTAAAATTTTCCTTTTTGTGAATCAAAAAGAGTTTGCCTGCTTCCATCTTGGTGTACATAATAAACATTTCCATTACTATCTATAGTTAAATCCTCAGTATCTACACCAGGTTTAAAATCAGTATTACCTGGATTATTGAAATCAAATATTTTTATTAATTCTTTTGGAGTTTTTTCCATGATTGGCTTTAGACTATCTGGTACCTCTCCCCCATACTGTGACATTATCTGTGCCTTTAGATTATGAATATCCTGGATAATTAGGTCTGAAGGTGCTTCATTTACTACTTGTGTTGTATCCAAATTACTTGAAACTGCAGGCTTAAACTCCTGAAGGTTATCTAATTTATCATCTGTAGGTAAAACTTCTTTTGCATTTAGTCTGAATTTTTCTAATTTATCTAAATTTTTATCTACATCTCCGAAATCATTTGGAACATTTAGTGTGCCTTTTCCAGGAAGGTCTATGTCTCCCTTATCAAAAAGTAAACTAGATGCACCGCTCATTTCCATTCCAGCAGATACTATTCCTCCCGCAGCAACTTTTGTCATTGCCTTTACAAATCTCTGCTTTTTCTTTTCATCCACCATCTTTTCATCTCGAGCCATTCTTTCTGCTTCTTTTTCTTCAAAATTATCTATATTTATCCCCTCTGAAAATTCTTCCAGACTTTCTTCTTCTGAAGCTTTATTTTTTCTATTGTGTATATTGTCAACAAATTTTCCAAGTGGTTGAGCTACTACTCCTCCAAATAGTGCACTTTTTGCAACTCTATATCCTGCATAACCCAAAGGGCCTGCTGCTGCAGCTAAACCAAATGTAAAGCTTGTTCCAGTAACAAGTGCTGTACTTGTAGCTATCTGAACTGGCTTAGGAAGTTTAGACCATTTATCCATGGCTTTTTGGGACATAGATTCAAACTTTTCTGCAAACACTCCCTTTTCCACTTCGTACACAACCCCATCTTCTTCTTTTGAATTAAGTCCCAAAAAACCAGTTCTTATATCTCTATTAAGTTGGGACTCTTTAATAACTTTTGGTGAATAACTAGACTTTAAAGATTCGAGAGTCTTTCTTTCTCTTTCTGTTTCTTCTAATAAGACAGTGATGTCCCCCATACCTATAGTTTCTCTAAGTTTATTTTTCTTTGCGAGATTATACACAATTCTGGCTTCTTCAAGCTCTGATTGTTCTGGGATTAAAGGAGTTTGTTTGTCCATACCTAAATTCCCTAGAACATTTTTTCTAAACCAACTTTTACTTTGTTGGTTTTTTGCCCTCCAAACAGCTTCTTGTGCAACAAATTCTTTTCTAGAATCCTCAAGATCTTTTTCTAGTTTTTCGGTGTTTTCAATACTACTACTTACTTCTGGTACTGAAGGAACAACCTCATGTGAGTCTTCTGTTTCCACAGTTTCCCCTTCAACCACAGCTTCTTTATCACCTTTTCTATTCCTCAAAAGTAATTCAATTTTTGGGCCAAAGGTTTGGTAAATAGCCAGCTCTCTTTCAGTTGTTTTTTCTCCTCTTGCCATTCTGTCAGCTATGTTTACCAGTATATCGCCTGAGACATCACCTTTTTTAACAAAATTATCATAATCTTCATCAGAGATAAGTTCCTCGTTAGTCTCGTCAATTGTGCGTTCATTAATATCCGAAATGCTTCCCTTCTCAGTATTTGCAAAAACCGGTTCAACTTCTTTTTTTGGTTTTTTAATTTCAATTTTATTTACCACCACCTCGTCATTTTGAGATTTAAAATCTGAAAGTGGGTCAGTATTCCTCTCTTTCTCCAATATGTAATTAAGTTCAGTCGTGTACACGTCCATGTTATGAATAAGTCGCACAAATTTCTTTGCAACTGAAAATTCTTTTTTTCTTATGAGAAAAGTGATAGCTTCACTTAAAACAGCATGTAAAACACTTTCACTGTCAATTTTTTGAATTATATTGTATGCAGCATCAAAATTATTATCTTCTAAATTAGAATTAATTTTAGTTCTCAAATCTTCGATATCTAAACCGTCAATAGATTCTGAAACTGGTCCTTCAATTATTTCTGTTGGTTTTTTATATGCAGAAAAATCATGTACGACTGCGGATTTTCTTTCTTCAGGGTCTAGTTGTTTATGTAAGATATCAAAATCACCCAAAACATCTTTATCATCTTGTTTTACATTTAATGGCAAATCATCTAGATGATCTAGATCAATCACTCTTTCATTACCACTATGTGGAGTATAATCTTCAGAAGTAGAGAGACTCATAACACATATTATATATCTTAAGAATTTTAGTATCAAACAAAATGATATAAATATCTGGATAAGATGTTAATAAAAAAAATAAAAATCTCACTTTTTGTGAGATTTTTATTTTAATTATTTTCTTGATTCAACAATTTGCTTCTCTACGTTAGGTGGTACCACTTCATAGTGATCAAATTCCATTTGCACACTTCCTCTTCCTTGTGTCATTGATCTAATATCAGTTGTATAACCAAACATTTCAGATAGAGGAACTTTTGCATGAATAACTCTTAGCATTCCTCTCTCTGCCATTCCTTCTATTTGTCCTCTTTTACCTGAAAGTGAACCTGTTACGTCTCCCATGAATTGCTCTGGCATTATAGCTTCAACTTTCATGATAGGCTCGAGAATAACTGGTCTTGCCTTTTTAGCTGCTTCTTGGAAAGCTTGTGAAGCTGCAATTTTGTATGCGATTTCAGATGAATCCACATCGTGGTATGAACCGAAAGTCAGATCACATGAAATATTTACCATTTTATAACCAGCAACAATTCCTCTTTCCATAGCTTCATACACTCCCTTTTCAACAGCTGGAATAAATTCTTGTGGGATAACTCCTCCTTTAATGTTATCGATGAATTCAAAATCTTCATATCTTTTAACATTTTTAGGAATCTTTTCTCCCTCTTCAATAGCTTGCATTGGCTTAATTGTAAGTTTAACGTGACCGTATTGACCCTTACCTCCAGTTTGCTTGATGTATTTGTGTTCAGCCTCTGCCTCTCCAAGAATAGTTTCTCTATATGCAACTTGTGGCTTACCAACATTTACTTCTACACCAAACTCTCTTTTCATACGATCAACCATGATTTCAAGGTGTAGCTCACCCATTCCTGAAATAATTGATTCACCAGTATCTGTGTTTGAAGAGATCACGAAAGTTGGATCTTCATCAGAAAGTTTCTTCAAAGCCATACCCATTTTTTCTTGGTCTGCTTTAGTTTTTGGTTCAATACGTAGAGACACCACAGGAGCTACGAACTTGATTGGATCTAGAATTATAGGATTGTTTTCATCACAAAGTGTATGAGAAGTTTTCGCAGACTTTAGTCCTACAGCTGCAGCGATTTCTCCTGCGAAAACTTTTTTAACTTCTTCACGTTTGTCAGCTTGCAATCGCACAATACGACCTAGTCTTTCTTTCTCTCCTGTAGTTGCATTATATATGTATGTACCAGCTTCTATACTTCCTGAATAAACTCTGAAGAAAGTAAGTTGTCCTACGAATGGATCGTTTTGAAGTTTGAAAGCAAGAGCAGCAAAAGGTTCTGTATCAGATGAGTTTCTAAATATTTCTGCATTTGTTTTTGGATCAATACCGTGAACTGGCGGAACATCAATAGGACTTGGTAGATAATCAACAACACCATCCAGTACAAGTTGTACACCTTTGTTTTTCAATGCTGAGCCAGCGAAAACAGGAATAAGTTTTACCTTAAGAGTAGCTGCTCTTAAAGTTTTCTTCATATCCTCAAATGAAGGCTCCTTTCCATCTAGATATGCTGACATCAAAGCATCATCTTGTTCTACAATTTTTTCAACAAGTTCAGCTCTATATTTTTTAGCCTCCTCCAGAAATTCTGCTGGAATTTCTTCCTCACGAATGTTCATACCCATATTACCCTCAAAGTAGAATGCTTTCATTTTCAAAAGATCAATAACTCCCTGGAAGTTTTCTTCTAGTCCAATTGGTATTTGAACTCTTACAGCATTTTTTGTAAGTCTGTCTAAAATAGATGCGTAACTTCTTTCAAAAGATGCTCCTGTTCTATCTAGTTTATTGATAAAACAAATTCTTGGAACATTTCCATCATCAGCATATCTCCAGTTAGTTTCTGACTGCGGTTCTACCCCAGCAACTCCGTCAAACACAACCACTGCACCGTCTAGCACTCGAAGAGATCTCTTTACTTCTGCTGTAAAATCAATGTGACCTGGAGTATCAATAATGTTGAAACGGTACTCAGGTCTTTGGCCCTTAGGCATGTATGTTGGATTCCAGAAACAAGTAATAGCAGCGGCCGTGATCGTAATTCCTCTTTCACGCTCCTGCTCCATCCAGTCAGTAACTGTTTCTCCCTCATGCACTTCACCAATTTTGTGCGTCATTCCTGTGTAGAAAAGTACACGTTCTGATGTAGTAGTTTTACCTGCATCAATGTGAGCAATGATCCCAAAATTTCTAACCTTATCTAATGTATAATCGCGATTCATAAATAAATTTATAATTATTAATTTTACTAAAGTAAAGAAAAAACCCAATTGGGTAATTCAACGAAAACTATATACTAAAAACACCCATATTGCAATTGAATTTATCATATGTAAAAATCCATAAAAGACGGAGGAAACTTGAAAGCAACTATCCCCGAAATTGTACGACGTGCTGGTGGGGCTCGTAACAGTGGTGTCACCAGAAACCTCATCCTATTCAACCCTGTTTCGGCAACATTTACGCCGAGAGGCATGACAGTTACCATAACTGTTGTCGCAAAAGAAGGAGAAAGGAAAGGTCATGTTCTGACTCGTGAACTCGCTGAATGGAAACCGGTCGAACAGATCGAATTTCCACCAGAACAATAGTTACAAAAGGCCTCGTCATGAGGCCTTTGTTTTTATTGCAAAGTTTCATTATAAAAAATCCCCTTCAGGGGATTTTCTTTTACCATGCAAGGTGTGCGAAAGCTTTGTTAGCTTCTGCCATCTTATGTGTATCTTCTCTCTTCTTCACCGCCTTACCTTCGTTTTTAGCTGCTAGTAGTATTTCATCAGCTAGTCTTTTTGCCATAGGAGCTCCCTTTCCATCTCTTGCTGCTTCTATAATCCATTTCATAGCAAGGAAAGTTCTTCTTTCTGGTCTTACTTCTCTCGGAATTTGGTAGTTAGCACCTCCAACTCTTCTACTTCTTACTTCTGTAAGTGGTCCGGAGTTTTTCAAGGCTGTATCAAAAACTTCCATCGGATCCTCTACTTTGGCAGTATCCTTTACTATATCCATTGCCTCATAAACAATACCTCTTGCTGTTTCTTTTTGACCTCTCCACATTATGTAATTAACAAATTTACCAACCTTTTCTGAGTTGTATTTACTATCTGGTCCAACTATATTTCTATTTGTAACTTTTCTTCGCATTTGTTTTTAAATTATTTAGCTTTTGGTCTCTTTGCACCGTATCTTGAACGACCCTTCATTCTCTTCTCTACTCCTGTAGCATCTAGCATACCTCTAACTATAGTGTATCTAACGCCAACGTCTTTAACCTTTCCACCTCTAAGTAGAACAACTGAGTGTTCTTGCAGGTTGTGTCCCATTCCAGGAATATATGCTGTTACTTCCATACCATTTGTAAGTCTGACTCTCGCAATCTTTCGAATAGCTGAGTTAGGTTTCTTTGGAGTTTTTGTAGTCACCTTTGTACACACACCTCTTTTAAAAGGTGCAGGATAAAATACAGGTCTGTTTGTAAGGTTATTGAAACCACGAGTAAGAGCCACGGCCTTCGGCTTTGTTTTAACATTCTTTCTTCTTCTTCTAACCAATTGATTTATCGTTGACATGTACGGGTTACTCTAATATATCCTTGAGAAAAATGCAACTGTTCTTCTATATATCAATTTATATACTCAAACCGGTAATGAGTATGAATTCCCAGTAAACAATAGGCACAATAAACTTCCACAAGAAAAATACAAAAAACAACATGAGGAAAATACCATTCTGTTCCATCCAGTCTCTTATGTTGTTTTTACTATACGGTAAAAATGAAAACAGTATTTTCGAGCCATCTAGTGGAGGTATCGGGATTAAATTAAATGTAGCAAGTACAAGATTAATAAACACAATCATTGTCCCTATATATAAAAAGGATTCTCCTAGTGAAGTGAGGATACCGAAGCGTATTAGTAATCCGAAAAATAGAGCTATTAGTATATTTGAAAGAGGTCCTGCCATTGCAACCTTAGCTTCACCCCATTTTTGGTCCCTTAGATTATATGGGTTAAATGGCACTGGTTTTGCCCAACCGATAATGAAACCTCCTAGAAAATATGAGGCAACTGGCAATAAAAATGAACCAAAAAGTTCTAAATGGTTCAGTGGATTGAGATTTAATCTACCTTCATATTTAGCTGTGTTGTCCCCTAGCATATACGCCATATAGCCATGAGCCACCTCATGAACAACTACGGAAAATATTAATATTACTATTGAGAATATGAAATCTATTTGCATTATGTAGATAATATGCTAACATATTCCACACTATGGCAAAAGTATGCGACATTACAGGAAAGACGTCTAAATTAGGAGGAGGATACTCTAACAGAACTCGTGCAACCCAGTTTAACCCAACTGGTATCAGAAGAAGATATCCTAACCTTCAAAAAAAGAGAATATACATACCTGAACTTAAAAAGTCAGTGACTTTAACACTATCTGCAAAAGGAATAAAAACCATTCAAAAGAACGGGGCTTACGCAACTCTCCATAAAGCAGGAATAGTATAGTTTATACAAAACTAAAAACGACCGGGTCCTAATGGAACCGGTCGTTTTGTATTACCCTGGAACTCTTTCTCTGGTCACTTGGATCGGGATCCTTTCTCCGTTTGGACCACAGAAAGTGAAATCCGAGAGATTGTTCGGTGAAAAGGCAAGATTCTGTGCCAGATGTTTTGCTTGTGCGAGTGCTGAGTCGTGACTCCCAGACAACTTCTCGATACCACTCATCACACTCTCACCCGCTACCCTGTACCTGAGTTCGTACGCCAAATGAATACCCTCCAAACACACAATAACATTTTTTGTCATTTAGTCAATTATTTGCAACCCACTTCAACCTCTTCTGTATTTCTATTTTTTAAAACAAAATCTTTACCATCTGATTCAAAATATATAGCACCATTATTGCATGTTGTTATTATTTTAATGTTCAAATCTCTTAACGTCTCGATAACTTCTTTATGTGGATGCCCGTAACTATTATCCGAACCCGCAGAAATAACAGCATAGTCTGGTGACACTTTTTCAACATACTCTTTTACACTGCTAGTCTTGGAACCATGATGCCCCACTTTTAAAATATCACTATTTAAATAATCGCCATCAATTTCTAATAGGTATTGCTCAATACTTGCAACAGAATCACCTTGTAGCAAAACTGAAGTGTCTCCATATACAAGCTTCATTACAATTGAGCCTGTGTTTGGACTGACCTCAGAAACATTTCTATCTGGAAAAAGTATCTGAATATATGCTCCTCCACCTATATCTATTGTCAGCCCTCTACGAGCTAGAGTTTTTGTAATACCTTTTTCTTTTATCTTTTCCTGAAAAACCACAAAAGCACTATAACTATTTGTTGTTCCGGATTCCACGAGGCCCCCAACTGAATACTTGTCTAAAAACTTAATAAACCCTTCATAATGATCACTATCAGGATTGGTCACAAAAATCATATCCACACTTCTGTCATACCATGGCAAAACTTTTGGTATTTCTTTTAAAAGATTATTACCAGGACCACCATCTACAATTATCTGGACTCCTGTTGGAGACTCGATATATATACTATCCCCTTGCCCCACATCCATAATGGTGAATTTCAAAACCCCCTCAGTGTTTTTAAAAAATACTGCATATAAAAGAAGGATTACTATAACCAGTAGACCTAAAATAAAATACCACTTTAAATACTTCCTATAAAATGAGACTTCCTCCATGTGATATAGTATACATATTAATAAATATAAAACTAAACATGGCACAATTTGAAGAGAAAAAATTTAATCTTGGGGAGTTAAAAGGTATTTCGGCAAAAAATATTGAAGAGCATCTAAAGCTGTATTCTGGATATGTTAAAAATGCTAATTTAGTAAACCAAAAATTATTTGAATTGTGGACGGAGGATGCTGAGAAAAATACTTATGTAATGAATGAATTAATTAGACGATTCAGTTTTGAGTACAATGGGATGAGAAATCATGAAATCTATTTTGAGTCTTTGTCAGGTGGAGCTACCCCCCTTTCCGATGGACAACTGAAAAAAGCTATTGAAGAAAATTATGGAACAGTAGAAACTTTTCTAAAGTACTTTAAAACAATCGCGATGATTAGAGGTATTGGCTGGGCAATGCTTTGGTTTGATAAAAAAGAAAATAAACTACTTACATCATGGGTGGACGAACAACACTTGGGACAACTACAAGGATGCGCTCCAATACTTGCTCTTGATATGTGGGAACATTCATATGTCGCAGACTACCAACCAAGTGGCAAGAAACAATATGTAGAAGATTTCTTCGCAAACCTAAACTGGAGTGTAATAGAAAAAAATTTCTTGGAAGTAAAATAGTTAAACTTTCCTTAGTTTATATAAAACAGTAAAAATAAATGCGTAGATAAAAATTACTATTACTGGATTGAATAATGGAAGATTTATTGCTCCAAATGAAATTGATGAACCTAAATGAACTACTTTTAATTGATACCATAAAAGCCAGTAGGTAAAAAATCCTGGAATGACTGAAAGATAAAAATTAATTAATCCAAGTAGTCCTGTTGTAAATCCGAGAAACATAGTTATGGGTATTGTTCCAAGAATCAAAACATTTACAGGAAGTGAAACAAGTGAAAGCAAACCTGTATTGAATACTAGAAATGGAAGAACTGTTATTTGTGTGGCCACAGTAGTTGATAGAGTTTCTCTTATCCCCCATTTATTTGTAACACCTTCAAAATAAGTTTCAACAATTGGTGAAACATACACAATACCAATCGTAGCCAGAATAGATAATTGAAAAGAAGGATCAAAAACTAATAGAAGTGGATTGGGCGCAAGCATTAAAATAATTGTAAAACCCAAAACTCTACTTGCTTTGTATTCACGATTAAAATGTTTTGCCAATAGTGCAACCAAAACCATAATAGAAGCTCGGACTCCAGAGGCACCACTACCTGCAAGCATTGTAAATAAAATAATTCCTAATACACCAAAACCAAAAGAAACATTTTTGGGTAAAAATTTTAGAAAATTAATTATACTTTCACTAACAATGGCAATATTGTAACCAGAGAGAACCACTATATGTGAAACACCAGTTCGTTGAAACTCTGTAAGTAACTCTTTCCCCAAACTTTGTTTACTTCCTAAAAGTAGTCCCCCAAGTAAACTGGACTCTGGTTCTGGTAAAACTTTTTGTATAGAATTTGTGAAAAGTTTTTTGGTTTTGAATAACAATGTTTTAATACTGTTTCCATTACCAGAGGAGAGTAGTGTAAGAGAGGTGTAACTAGATGTGTACCATATCCCACGCACTCTTAAGTAACCGCCATAGTCAAAAACTCTTCCATCTTCTGATTCTATTTCTTTTGGTTTTTGAAGTGAAACAACCCCTGAAACCTTATCCCCATATTGAAACTCTGGGTATAGCGGAACAGAGATAAGAATTTTTTCTTTTATTTTATTTCCATCAACAATTTCTGTTTCAATGGTTAGTTTGGTGTTTTTCTCGCGTACATCCGGCTCAGAAACAACAGCACCAACTATCTGTACTTTTTTATTTTCAAACTCTGAAAGTTTTGACTGTGAATATAAGTTAGAAATATTCACCCGTAAAACTCCAACCAATACAAAAAGAAAAAAGACTGTAAACATAGTCAGTCTTTTTCTATCCTCACCTTCTACAAAATATCTATATATAAAACAGAGCAAGACAACGAAAGATAGGGTGTAAAAATATACGGTAGTAATATGTACAAACGAAGCCAAAGCAATGCCCGAAATGAAACCAAAAGTAGCAGAAAGTATCATGCCAATACTCTACTTATATTTAAACATTAGGCAAATAAGAATCCAGTCGACTCATAATTTTTTAGAACATCGCGGAGTTAGTGTAGAGATGAGTGCGAAGAAATCCGCCATCAGACGGATATTCTGTTTCTAAAAAAGTTATGAGGAGGATGAGATTCTATTCCCCAAAATCCGCAATAATTTCTTCTTCGTTTTCTGGAGATGTAGATTTCTTGTATCGCGCACCACTTTTGCCGTTTACTCTTGCTTTGCATTCGTCCCAAGTTTTGTGAACTTGTATTTCGTTATCTACCATACTTATATACGAATACGCTTTTGTTTTGCTTTTTGATTTACCTTCTGTTTTTGAAATAGTTTGATTTACATTTACTCCGTATCTGTCTTTTGATCCAACATACAAAACTACCGGAGCATTGTCGGCAAAGGATGTTGCGATAACATCACACCTCTCGTTTGCTGAGTGTCCTGAGTGACCCTTGAGTAAATTCCAAGAAATATTTCTGTGGGTTGTAAGCTCAAGCATTTGCTCCCATAAATCTTTGTTTAACACATGATCTTTTGTACTAGTTTTCCAATTATTTTTTACCCAACCTTTGACCCATCGTGTAGCACCGTTTAACACATAAGCAGAATCTGTGTTTATTTCTAAGTTATGTTCATTTTTTATATATTTCAGAGACTCTAAAACTGCAGAAAGTTCCATGCGATTATTTGTAGTTTCGTCCTCTCTTCCCCCAAGCTCAATAACCCTGTCCTCCAAAACAATTATTGCTCCCCATCCCCCAGGACCTGGATTGCCTCTACTACTACCATCAGTAAAAATCTTTATCATTTTTTTATTATAGCAAAACGCGGGCTGTCATGTGACTTACCCGCGCTAATTCGTAAGCTGGTCCCCGAAGGATAAGCCAGCAATTTGGCCGCCATTATGGCAAAGCCTGTCATAGTAATTTACCGTAGACAACCTGTAATATATAGTACCCGAATATTAGTATATGTCAACAATTCGTAGGCGCAACTCTGGAAAGTTTCTAAACTCGGACTTTTCTAAAGTAGCTACAAGGTTTATTTTATCCCCCACCTTAAGTGGTCTGTCGAAACTACTATCTGTTTTAAAAAATGCCATTGCGGTTATATCCTTACCGCCACTATTTTTGAATTTAAGTTCAAGGTGGTTTTTCTCCTTACCGAAAAGTTTAACTGCCTGTATTTGCACATCATCAAAAAGAAAAAGTGGCTTTGGGTTATCTAACCCAAATGGAGCGAACTTTTCTATACTACTATATGTATTCCAATTCACATCATCAAGTGTGAGTTTCTTATCGAGTAATGTGTCTGGGATTATCTGCTCTTCTTTAATTAGTTCTTGAAATGCTTCATTTAGTCTGTCCTCCAGATGATGAATATTTTCCTGAAGAAGTGAAAATCCTCCCGCACCTTTGTGTCCTCCGTAATCTACAAAAATGTCTTTGCACTTCTCCATTAGTTTCACTATGTCCGTATCACCGCCTGCACGACATGAACCCTTTATTACTCCCGCGTCTCCACTCTCTCCGTTTCTACCCCAGAAAAATACTGGGCGATTATGCTCATCACTAAAACTGTTTGCAACTAGTCCTAGCAAACTTGGCTTCCACTCTGGATTTCCAAAAACAAAAACATGTCGCATATCTTCATCTCTCTCATCAAGTCTCTTCTTAATTTCACGTATCATACTACCTACTACACCTTTTCTCTCGTCGTTTTTATTATTCAAATGCTCTGCAAACATTCCAGCTTCTACTGTGTTAGTGGTTGAAAGTAGTTTAAATGCATCAAGTGGAACCCCCATTCTACTCGCAGCGTTTATTCGAGGAGTTATCATAAATGCTATGTCATCTTCAGTAACCTTGTTCTGATTTATCTTTAATAACGAGAAAAGTTTTTGTAGTCCTGCTCGAGGACTTTTCTGTATAACTTTCATTCCGTAGTATGAAAATGCTCTATTCTCTCCTAAAAGAGGAACCATATCAGAAAGTGTAGCGAGTCCCACCATATCTAAAAACCAT
Organism: Parcubacteria group bacterium; assembly: GCA_035438705.1. Lineage (GTDB taxonomy): Bacteria > Patescibacteriota > Minisyncoccia > Phycocordibacterales > DATDWN01 > C7867-006. The sequence continues at coordinate 40,946 of DAORIV010000001.1, read as the reverse complement.
TTTTCCTGACCATCTTTCCATTCAAACACACCACACTCTTTACCTTTTTTAATTAAACCTTGAATAACTTTAAAAATAACTCCGGAACCACAAAGCATTTTCTCTGGATACTCACATCCCTTCTGTTTAGGATTTATTATTCCAAATGCTTTTGGAAGTTTTTTCCCCGGTATGTGATGGTCAGTAATAATCACATCCATACCAAGCTTGTTCGCAAGATCTACCTGGGACACATCTGTGATGCCACAGTCGATGGTGATAATAAGTTTAACCCCATCTTTGCTTAAAGTTTCCACCGCATCGTTGTTTAATCCAAAACCTTCTTCGTTTCTAAGTGGTATGTAGTTAGTAAAGTTTGTGTAACTAATTTTCTTGAAAAAGTCATGTAGTGCTACTCCACCAGGAATACCATCTGCATCATAGTCAGAAAAAATTCCAATTCTCTCTCCATCTTTAATTGCTTTCAAAATTCTACTCACTACCTTGTCCATATCCTTTAACAGAAACGGATCATGAAGATGCTTCTCGTAGTCAGGATTTAGAAATGTATCTGCTGTTTCTAGATCTTCTATGCCACGAGCATACAAAAGTGAACGAACAAGCGGAGAGTGTGCTTCAAAAAGTTTATCTATCTTATCTGGAATGCTCTGCCGAACTCTGTAATTTTTCATCCATCTAGTTTAACACACTAAAAAATTCGTTGAACAATTTCATTTTTGAGACTCCGCAAACCCAAAGCTGGTTCCATCAAGGCATTCCATCTTGACGGATTTGGGTTGAGGACAAAGTGAACGTAGCGCAGGCGGAGTAAACGGTCTCAAAAATGATATTGTGAATAAGAATTTCAAATTTGCTATACTGAGAATATGAACGACTGTATATTTTGTAAAATAGTTAAGGGAGAAATACCTTCTTACAAGGTCTATGAGGATGATAAATTCCTAGCTTTTCTTGATATCAATCCTCAATCACCTGGCCACACCCAAGTAATACCGAAAGAGCATAAAAGATGGGTATGGGACGTAGAAAACGTTGGAGAGTATTTTGAAGTCGCTAAAAAAGTGGCCCTTGCACAACAAAAAGCTTTTAACACTGACTGGATTCTATCTAAAATAGTTGGCGATGAAGTCCCCCACGCCCATATCTGGGTTTTCCCAAACAAAGAAGTTTCTGGAAATGCAAAAGATTTTGAAACAAACCTCGCAAAAATAAAAGAAAACTTAACTATTTAAGAGCATCTAGACCAGGCAAAGACTCATTTACCAAGAAATCCAGCATCGCTCCTCCTCCAGTAGAAATGAAAGTAAAGTTATCATTTAATTCAAGCTTGTTTATTGAAGCAATGGTATCTCCCCCACCCACTATAGAAGTAACTCCATCTTTTTTCGTAAGATCAGCTACCATTTTCGCGAGTACTTCTGTTTTATCTTGAAAACCTAACTCGTAGTTACCAAGTGGCCCGTTCCATAAAATGGTTTTTGTGCCTTTAATTAAATTTTGCAACTGATGAATAGTTTCTGCTCCTACATCCACAATACATTCATCACTTTGTATTTCATTTGGTTTTCTGTTTAATACTTCCCCATTTATATTTGTTACAGTTACATCAATTGGAGTAACCACACTTTCACTATTAGAAAGTCCTCGAAGATCAGCAGTGACTTCTGAAACTAGAGAAGTTCCTAATTCCAAACCTCTTTCCTTGAAAATATTGTTTGCAAGTGCTCCAGCTAAAAATATCTTGTCTGCTTTGCCAACAAATTTAGTAATTAGTGGCATTTTCGTTTCAAATTTCGCACCACCCAGAACAAAAAGAAATGGGTGCTCTGGATTAAATGCTTTTCCCAAATGCTCTACTTCTTGTTTCATAAGAAGACCAGCATAAGATGGCAGAAACTTTGGTACACCAACAATAGAAGCATGCTTTCTGTGTGACACAGCAAAAGCATCATTTACATATATTTCTGCCATTTGAGAAAGTTTCTTAGCAAACTCCTCATCATTCTCTTTCTCACCAGGATTTACACGAAGATTTTCGAAAAGTATTACTCCCCTGTCTTCAAGTTTGCTTATTTTATCTATTGCTTCAGGAGTGAAATATGTAGGAGAAAACTCTAATGGGAAAAAGCCGTTTAGATAGTGCCAAACAGGCACAAGAGTTTTATCACCACTTTCAATATGAGAAATGATAATAGTTCGTGCTTTTTTATCTCTTAAGAAATCTATAGTTTCTATAACCCTATCTAGTCTAAAAGTATCATGGACCTCTCCGTTCACTATAGGAACATTTAAATCTAATCTAAGTAAAACGTATTTACCCTTCAAATCCTTCTCTTCTAAGTCATTTAAATATTTCATAATATTTTTACTGCGCAATATCAACTGCTTTCATTATTTCAATAAAATCTTTTGGAACCAAACTCTGTCTTCCGACTAAAAACCCTGAAACATTTCCCTCTTTTATTAACATATCCGCATTTACCCTATCAACCGAACCACCATATAGTATACGAATATCTGCTGAAGATACTCCTAAAATATCGTTTAGAACTTTTTTAATAAAAATAGTCATTTCATGCAAATCCCTAGGCGACATGGCGGAACTAGCACCAATTGCCCATATAGGTTCATAAGCAATAACAATATTTTCTAAAAGTTTTTTGGGGACATCAACAAGTGCATTAATAATTTGTTTTTTTATAAAGTCCAAGTAATCACCATTGTTATCTCTGATTGATTCTCCGATACAAACTATTGCCTTCATACCAGAATTTACAACCGATTTAACTTTTCTGTTTATAATTTCATCTGTTTCGCCCATTTTTCTTCTCTCAGAGTGACCCACGATAACAAATCGCACTCCATACTGATACAACATAGAAAAGCTTACTTCACCAGTATATGAACCTGATAATTCATGATGAGCATTCTGACTGCCAAGAATAAAATTCTTACTTTTACTTTTTGAAAATAATGGTAAATATAAATATGGTGGACAAACAACAACTTCACTTTTTTTGAGCTTTAAACTTACTTTTTTTACCAAACTAACAATACTCCTTGCCTTATCTTCATCTACCGGGTTCATCTTCCAATTCCCAACAATCAGTTTTTTTACCTTTTTCATACCAGATATTGTACCAAATTATTCCCCATATACGAAAAACTCGACGCATTGCGCCGAGTGGGATAGGACAGTAGCTTTGGATGGATACATTGCTCTGTCCCGATTATAAATAAGGTTGCCATTGCGGCGGGCGGACGTTCTCTGAACATCCTCCTTATTTTACTGCAGGATTGCCCCCTGCGAATGTGTATTTTGGTGGTACACATTTGACCTTTTCAGACTGAGTCCATGAGGTATCCATCTTTAGCCTCATGTTGCAACTGCGTTGCAACTCAACCAGACCATTTTTAAAATATCTAACTTTCAACATGATAGCATACTATAAGAATATAGTCAAGTATTTTACCGTATTTAATAGAAAAACCCTTAAGATAAGGGTTTTTCTAGAATTTTCACAAACTGGATGAAATCCGAAGTTGAGATTTTGGAAATATGAGGAGGTGTACACAAAGTACATTGACGAGTACTTCCAAAAATGAAACGAGGAGT
>DAORIV010000001.1:0-37230 GCA_035438705.1 Parcubacteria group bacterium | reverse complement strand
GAGGAGGTGTACACAAAGTACATTGACGAGTACTTCCAAAAATGAAACGAGGAGTTCGCCAGTTTTGGAAGTTCTACAATTCGCGCCATGAGACAATCTGATACTGGTCACTTGTCAGCGGAAAACTCGGTGGTGGACCGTACAACAAATTCGCATCATATATAATGTCTCTCGTGTCATATCCTGTGTTGTCTGTATATGCAAAACCATATCTCTGGTTACTTGCTATCATTCCATAAAGGGTTATTGAATTTCTTGTGTATCCCGTACCACAGTTAGATGAATAGTGATATCTACCAACTCTTCCATTTTGTGCAACTAATGCCGCATCTACCCGTAAATTATTTGCGCTAGAAAGTCCTGCATTAATATTACCTTGAGCAATTAGGGACACAACATCTTGACCATCATAATTTGTATATAAGAGGTTATTATTTATCATTATATTTGGTCTTGTAGTTGCGTTATCTGGGAAACGACCGGCTGCAATAGTAATTCTTGCTGAATTTACTTGCCCTTCCACCCACACATGGTCTTCAACAAAAACTAAACCATTTGCAGGTATAGCGTAGTTAGCCAAAAATGTCTGTGAGCCACCTGTTGTTCGTATACTCCATGTTCCCCAACCAGTTGTGCTTTCTGTACAACTTCCACTGGCACTTGTTAATTGATTTACTCTATATAAATCGAAAGTGTCATCTGTTCTTAAAAGTATTCTATAACCAAGTGCCCCAGAACCAGCAAAGTACCTACCGCTAGCTTGTGCATCTGTTTTTATTTGTGCCAGATCTGTTGTAAATCCAAGAAAATCAATTGCAGGAACTGGAAATTGTCTACCCGCCACAAACACATCTGTCCTCGCTGGAACAGCATTGGGTGGGGCCTCCGCCGATCTAAATGTATCATTAACCCCACTACTTGGAGGTGCATTTACGTGTGTATGCACACCAAACTCAACTGCACCTGTATGATCTGGATCATCATATGAATCTCTAGAACTAGTTACCAGATTGTGAGCAAGACCATCAAAGCGAATACCACCATTTGAGTGTATTGGACCAAAAACTTCTGTTCCTTCTCCGAAACGAATATCATTATTTGAAGCGATAGCATATCTTGCAAGAGATGGTATAGCAAGCCTGGTTTCAATAGTTCTAGATACTGTTGGGTCAGCTATTATTGTACCGGTTGATCGCACAGTAACAATTGTAAAACCTACTGGAGGAGGAATTATTTCTAGAGAATACTCACCAACCTTAACCCCCTCTTTATCAAAAAAATCATGTACATACGGTCCAGCTACTCCAGTACCATCCTGATAATCTGTCGGTGCGTGAGCTAAGTGCCATCTATAATAATCTATGCCCGCTTCTGCTACCTGCAAAGCTTGCTCTCTGTTCATGGCGACTCTGCCAGATTTTATATTTATTCCAGCCCAACTTATAAGACCTCCTATCATCAATACTGAGATACTACCGAAAACAATGGCTTGTATCATCAAACTACCTTTTTGTTCTTTGAATCTGAAAATTTTCATATTAAAGATTGTCTTTTAGGTTACGCAAGTTCACTTGAGAAGTAGAAATTATCGGGGTTGGAGATCTGTTCGGGTCAGTATCAATTATAACAGTAATTTTTACTAATCTTATTGTGGATATGTTTGGTGGCATTGAAATAGGTGAAGTTGTTCCAGAATAGTTTGAGGTGTAATACTGGAATATTGGAAGAGTAGAACTTGCAAGCACATAATTTAATAAAGTTGTTGTCACTTCGCTTCCAGAGTTGTATACCGGTGGATTGCCAGTAGGAGTGATCACACCCTTTCTTATGGTTTTATTGTGCAAATAATATCTAACTTTCTCAACTGTGCCATTATCATTAATATCAGAATAAAAAGTTATGCCTGTAGATGATGCTAGTTCAATAGGATAGGCACCATTTGCAGAAGGAGTTACCTTTCTAAGTTCAGATACCATGGTTTTTATAAGGTGCCTAGCCTCGAGCTGAGCGTTTAAACTACTTTGCAAGTTTGTGCTGAGTGAAAAAACATCTCTTTGAAAAGTTGATACGGTATATGTCAAAAGAGAAAGTATGGCTATGCTTATAATGAACTCTATAATTGTAAAACCTTTTTTATACATAATTTTAATTAGGTAACATAATTATACTTTGACTTTGCCAAGGAGAACTTACATCTACTGATACATCCTGAGTTGTATAACCTGTTTTTGAAATATTTATATTGTATGTACCACTTGGAAGTCCTGAAAAACTAACCTGACCAGGTGGAGTACATAACGATGTAAAAGTAAATGACACATCACTTATATTTGGAGAGGTGGTAGTTGAAATAGTGTCTAGAAACATTTTGTATCTTAAATATCTTTTAGAATTATTTATAGAATGAATATTTTGGTTTCCTACTGTGTAATAAGTACTACTTGTGCCATCAGGACCATTGAAATCCCAAACACCACCATCATCATTTGTAGCAACTTGAAAACGTACACTAGGACTTCCACTTTCAACTGGTTGATCTACTGGTTTCCAGTATATTTTTTGAAAATTACTGATTGATCCCACATCAAATGAGGATGATTCCAAAACTCCAGAAGCAACATACTCTCCAAAAACTTGTGACAATTTTGCTTCACCTGAAGGAGAATTATTTTCTATGTTCCCATTGGATGAAAAATATTGATTGGCAACTGTTGATGTAGCTTGTCCTGCACCACCAGACCAATCAGTTTGATTAATAAAACCTTGCCCAGTAGAATTTGTAACTGTAGTAAAACCAGACTTTGATAACTCGACTGAAACATCTGAAAGAGGTAGTCCGGTAGCACCATCAAGAACAGTAACAACTAGTGTCCTTGGATTTTTCGGAGCAACAACAAGTTGTACTGATTGACTACTATTTGGAATAAGATTCATTGGAGAAATAGGATTCCAGCCGATAATGTCATAAGCATCATCTTCACCCACTAGAGTATATGAGTCCCACTCTAGATTAGAAATTGAAAGTGTTCCCCCACCATTTGTTATGTGATCTAAATCATATTTCAGCACATCGGGTGTAGAACCGATTAATTTATTTCCTTTTAAGTTAAAATCAATTGATGGAACTGATGTACATGTTTGTGTTACTGAACTTACATTAAAACTACTCACTCTATCAATTGTAAAAGATATTTGAGTTACTTGTTGCAAAACTACTGTAGCTAATGGCTTACTAGGATTAGGATTTGCTACTGTTGGTGCAAATGTTTCATCAGTAGAATATCCACTTTTTGTTACTGTAATATCGTAAGCATTCACTCCAGGAGGCGCATCAACTATCTGAAGCATTCCGTTAGTATTAGTAATATCATCTATAACTATAGGAGGAACAGTTAGATTATTTTCTATATGAACACTTGCTCCAGAAATAGGGTCACCATTTGCATCAAAAACTCTCACGAACAATGCTCCGTTCGTTGAAGCTGTTTCTAGGTTTTTTGGGGCAACCCTACTTGTAAAAACAACTGGTGTAAAATTTTTACAAGTAGAACAATTTATTTCAATTTCAACTAATTTAAAATCTGCTGGTGATAAATCATTTGGTGCTCCCCCAAGAGTCCCGTCAAAAGGATCATCAACGTTTCTAATAGTAGTTAGAACAGTAAAAGTATTTGAACCTCTGACTAATGTTTGGTTACTTGCAAGAATTCCATTTGGAATACCCCCATATATACCAACATCTGCATATGGTAGATTTCTTATTATTTCGAACTGTTCATTTACCAAATCAACTGCTTGAAGCCTACCCCTACTTACTTTTACTATATCAAATATACTTATATAACTTGTGTATACGGAAACAAGTATTACCGAAAAAACTGCTACTCCCACTAGAAGCTCGACTAGTGAAAACCCTTTCTTACTATTATATTTTAAATTTACCTTCTTCATGTTTCTTGTATCAAAAACAAATTCTTCTTAGAAATTTCACAATTTGAGTGAAGTCCGTAGTTGAGGTTTTGAAAATACGAGAAGGTGTACAAATAGTACATCGACGAGAATTTTCAAAATCGAAACGAGGAATTCGCCAAATTTGGAATTTCTACAATGCGTCCGCGAGGCTGTAGGTTGGTCCCAGCATACTCAACGCAAAGAATCCCACCCCTACTCCAATAATGATCATGATTACTGGCTCTATGATAGATGAAAGATCTTTTGTTTTTTGATCTACCTCATCCTCATAAAAATTCGCTACTCCCAAAAGCATTTCACCGATTTTACCTGTCTCCTCACCCACCGCCACCATTTCACTTACAAACATTGGGTAAAGATTACTATTTTGTGCAAATACTCCAGAAATAGGTTCTCCTTTCTGAATTATGTCTTGCACATTTTGTAAAACATTTTTGTAGTATGAGTTTTGTATAACATCTCTTGTTATACCTATAGCTAAAACAATATCAACACCTGATGAAAGTAAAGATGATAATGTTCTAGCAGTACGTGCAGAGTTAACTTGCTTTACCATGTCTTTAATAAGTGGCATGTGTATGAAAGCAAAGTCAGCCATTCTTTGACCTTTTTCAGTTCTGTAACCCCAAACAGCAAGAAATACTGAGGCTATAGCACCAATACCAATAAATGCAATATAATTTTTAAGAAAATCACTTACCCAAATAATTATTCTAGTTGAAAGAGGAAGTTTTATACCCAAACCAACGAAAGTGGAAGTAAGTGTTGGCACCATATACACCATCATTAGTATTCCAATAACAACCATGAGTGTAATGATTACTGCTGGATACATCATTGCCCCCCTAACTTTTTTTGTTAATTGATACGACTTATCCATTTGCATCCCCACGTTTTGTAGAGCCAATGAAAGATTACCAGACTCTTCTCCTGCTTTTACCATAGAAACAAATAGGGTAGAAAAAACTTTTGGATAGTTTTTCATTCCATCACTTAACGTGTTTCCTTTGTTAATTGAGTCACTAATACCTGCTAATACTTTTTTAAACTGTCCCTTAGATTGTCTCTCTAGTATAGAAAGAGCACGAGTAATTGGAAGTCCGGCATCAGTCATCTTTGCTAGGTTTTTTGCAAAGACTATTTTATCTCTAGCTTTTACCCCATCAAATAGTGCTGAAAGAAATGGAATTTCAATCCCCTTTTTATCTTTTATCTCATCAGCTGAAACAACAGTTGAACCATCCTGTTTTAAAGTATGATACAAAGCAAACTTATCTTTTGCTTCTTGGCTACCTTCTATAACTTTTCCTTCTTTATTTAAAATTTTGTAATGAAACAACATAAAAGTTTTTTGCTTTTATAATTGTATCAAAATAAAATTTAATTAGTATAAAAATTGTTAACAGTAATAATAAACAATATATTCATTGTTATCTAAAAATATTATTTGGAAGTTAAGTGATTACTCAGCGATAACACGAAGCACTTCCTCTATAGTTGTATACCCCTGCACACACTGAAAGATTCCATCCTCTATCATGGTAAGCATACCCTCATCCTCAGCTACTTTTTGTATTTGGTCACTTGTTCCTGATTTTAGTATCACTTCCTTTATAGCTGGAGAAACTTTTAAGATTTCATGGATACCAGAACGCCCCGCAAAACATTCTTCTGGATTCACCCCCTTTTTTGGTCTGTAAAATTCTACATCTTCCCACTTATCACTTTTACCAATTATTTTTTCAGCTTTTAGTGCGTTAAGAACCTTATCCAAATTTATTGATTTACCCAAAGTATCTATTTCAGCTTTAGAAAGTTTATATTTTTCTTTTTGGTCTGTAAGTTTTCTTACAAGTCTTTGCCCAATAATAATGTTTACTGTAGAAACAATAAGAAATGGCTCCACTTTCATATCTATTAGTCTTGGTATAGCACCAGCTGCTGAATTGGTGTGAAGAGTTGAAAGCACAACGTGTCCAGTAAGTGCTGCGTTTACAGCAAGACTTGCAGTTTCTCCATCACGAATCTCCCCAACCATGATTATGTCTGGATCCTGACGAACCAGTGTTCGAAGACCAGACGCAAAGGTAAAACCAATTTCTGGTTTAACCTGAGTTTGATTTACTCTTTTCATTTGGTATTCAATAGGATCCTCAATTGTAGAAATATTTACATCTGGTGTATTTAGAATATCTAATACAGTATATAGTGTGGTAGTTTTTCCTGAACCTGTCGGTCCAGTAGTAAGAATCATTCCTGTAGTACTCTTTACAGCCTTATGAATCCTGTCTAACCCCTCACCATGAAATGCCAAGGATTCTAGTGTAAATCCTGAAACGTTCTCTCGCAAAAGACGCATAACGATTTTTTCTCCATAGTATGTTGGAAGAGATGAAACACGGAAAGAAACTTTCTCTCCATCAGAATCAATTTTAAATCTTCCATCTTGTGGAAGCCTTTTTTCATCAAGCTTAAGCGAAGAAAGCACTTTTATACGTGCAGCGATACTTGGTGCCATATTTTTTGGCAATATCATGGCATCATGTAGTAAACCGTCAATTCTGTATCTTACTAATAACTCAGTTTCTTGTGGCTCAATATGTATGTCGGATGCATTTTGTAATATAGCGTGTTTCAAAAGTGTATCTACGATTCTAATCATTGGCACATCATCTGCCATCTTTTTCAGATCTTGTTCATTTAATTCAGCCTCTGCATCACCCGTAGGAATACTTTTTATATTACTTACATCTTCCGCAATCAAATCTCCAAATTCTGCCTTAAGACTCTTTTGATATTGCAAAATAGCACTTTTCATTGAGTCATCATCTGTAAGTCTTGGGAGAATCTTAAGACCCACTTTCTTTTTTACGAAATCAATAGCTGTAAGATCTTCAGTATCAAGCATTGCTACCTCAAGTGTAGTATCTGTTTTCTTGAAAGCAACAATATTGTGATTTCTAGCAATGGGTTCTGGTATTAGAGACAAAACTTCAAATGGGAGTTTCTCTTTCTTTAAATCTACAAAAGGAATGCCTAATATATAAGCCTGCATTCTACGGAGATCATCTTCTGTCAGTTTACCTTTATTTACCAAGGTCTTCCCTATATTTCCACCATTTTCCTTAGTTTCTTTTTCTGCTGTTTCAATATCTGCCTTTGAAACAAGACCAGAATCTAGAATAAAATTTTTTAATTGTGTTTCTTCTATGTGCATTTGAACTATAAATTAGTGAATAGTTATAAATTGTTAATATATTATATCAAAAAAAATAAAATGTATTTAAGAAATGTGTAAAAGATATATGTTTTGACAAAAAATTTTTAATAAATAATATACAGTACAGAAAGTTCGGCGACGGGTCGGTCTACACAGGTGGTGGCTTGCCCTAGCCACATGGATGCACACCTCCCCATCCAAAACAAGATCAAAACAATGAATTGACCCGTCGCTCCGCCCCCCTTAAACCATAGGGTGTGGCGGACCTCAAGTGGGTTCAAAGTTTCCAGATCTAGGGGCAAAAGGACCAGCAGAGCGCTGGTCCTTCTTTTATATATAAAGTTTGACAAATTTAATGTATGGGTGTATTATATTGTTATTGAAGTTCGGCCACTCGGCCGGGCTCATTTTTTTACCAGAGGTAAAAAACAATTAAACAGCTTTACCAAAATCCTGTTTTAGATAAATTAAAATTAAACAATAAATATATGATTGATCTAAAGGTAGTAGGCTCAGTGCTTACACAACTAGAAGAAGAGAGAGGAATCCCTCGAGAGAAAATAATCGAGGCTATTGAACTTGCTCTAGCTACTGCATACAAAAAAGAATATGGAAAGAAGGGACAAATAATTAGAGCAAAATTTGATATTAACTCTGGAAAAACAGAAATGTTTCAAGTGAAAAAAGTTGTTGATGAAACAACGGTTGTAATGGATGAGGATGATCTACCTGAATACGACCCGACAGCTGATCCAGCTACAGTAATTGACCTATACAATCCTGAACAACACATCATGGTAGACGATGCTAGAAGAATAAAGAAAAATGTCACTGTTGGAGAGGAAATGATATTCCCTCTTGAGGCGCAAGATGACTATAGTAGAATTGCTGCTCAAACCGCAAAGCAAGTTATCATGCAAAAGATAAGAGAAGCTGAGAAAGTTTCTGTTATGAGTGAGTATGGAAAAAGAGAAGGTGAAATTGTTTCTGGAACAGTACAAAGAATAGAAAGAGGAAATATATTTATAGATATGGGTAGAGCGACGGGGCTTCTTCCTTACGAAGAACAAATTCCGGGAGAAAGATTTGGTCAAGGAGAAAGAGTTAGAGCATATCTATACAGAGTGGAAGAATCTGGAAAGGGTGTATTCCTAAGACTCTCTCGCTCACATCCAAAGTTTCTAGAGAAACTTTTTGAGGCAGAAACACCAGAGATAGTTAATGGAACTGTTGTTGTTAAATCTGTTGCAAGAGAAGCTGGAAGCAGAACAAAAATTGCAGTATCGTCAACAGACTCACATATTGACCCAGTGGGATCTATGGTTGGTCAAAGAGGTGTAAGAGTTTCTACTGTAATGTCAGAACTTGGAGGAGAAAAAATAGATATTATCGAGTGGTCTGAAGATGCTAAAAAATTTATAGAAGATGCGCTTTCACCCGCAAAAACTCTAGAAGTTAAAATAAACGAGGAAGAAAAACAAGCTACTGTTACAGTTTCTGAAGATCAACAATCTCTAGCTATTGGTAAAGGTGGTCAAAACGTTAGACTTGCAGCAAAACTTACTGGATGGAAAATAGATATTCAATCTGTACAAAAGAGTGAAGTTTCTACTGAAACAGAAACTGAAGAAAAATAATTGTGTTATATTAATAACATTAAAAATAAACTTGAAATAATTATGAATCTTATAAAAGAAATCGATCCGGGCTCAGCTGATAAAATAAATGTAATCATTGAAATAAACAAAGGCTCAAAGAATAAATACGAGATAGACAAAGAAACAGGCTTAATCATGCTTGATAGAGCAATGTACACCACTCAAGACTACCCTTTTGATTATGGTTTCGTGCCTCAAACACTTTGGGATGATGGAGACCCACTAGATGTTTTTGTTCTTACCACAAATGCACTGTTTCCTGGTGTACTTGTTAAAGTAAGACCCATAGCAGTTATAAACATGGTTGATGATGGTGAGTCTGATGCTAAAATAATTGCCGTTCCAGCAAAAGACCCTAGGTGGGATGATGTTAAAGATTTAAGTGATATAAACAAACACACCATAAAAGAACTTGAACATTTTCTAAAAACATACAAGAATCTCCAAGATAAAATTGTAGAAATAAATGGAATAGATGGAAAAGATAAAGCAATGGAAGCATTTGAAAAAGCTAGAAAGAATTACGACACAAAAAAGTAGTTATAGATATAAAAATCCCCAACTATGTATTGTTTGGGGATTTTTTATTGTATAATATTTTAATTAGTAATATTAAAAAGACTTTTTTATAAAATGAAAAAAATTATTTTGAGTTTAATGATGATAGTATTTGCATTTTCTATATCTTCTGTTGTGCAAGCAGAAGAAACTACCGAAACGGCACCTACTACTGGAACAGTAAACACCCAGCAAGTAAAACCTAAGCCAATTAAAGCTCTTGTGGAAGAAAGAAAGGAGGTAAGGCAAAATCTTGCTAGTACAACAAAAGCAATCCGGACTGAAGCAAAAGAAAAGGTTCAGGATATAAAAGAAAAAATTGCTAGCACAACACAAGCTAGAAAAGACAGAATTGAAGACATCAAAGATAAAAGAGCTAGCTCAACAGAAGCTCGAAAGGAAAATGCTCAAGAAAGATTTGCTCGTATAAAAGAGCAGCTCGCTAAGAATTTCGGAAATATGGTTGAAAGAATTCAAGCTACAATAGAGCGACAAGAGAAAATAATGGCTAAGATTAATACTAGAATTGAAAAAATAAAATCTGAAGGAGGCTCGACAACTGAGGCGGAAAGTCATGTTGCAAATGCAAAAACAAATATTGATAAATCTAAAGTTGCTCTAGAAGCACTTAAAACATCAAGCTCAAATGCCGCGAACAACCTTTCTTCGACAACTGTAGCCGTAAAGAAAGAAACTATGGACAAGATGAGAGAAGAAAATAAAAAAATAACTGATGGTTTAAAGGAAGCTCATCGATCTTTAGAGAAAGCGGTTACTAGTCTAAAGGGTTTATCTAAAATTGCACCGAATGCAACAACCACTGGTACAAATTAATTTAATATAAAATACAAATAATATGGAACCGAACACACAAACAAATGCACCATTAAACAATATGCCCCCTGTAAGCAATATCCCCCCAATGGGAGAAATACCAAATAATATACATGAAAATAAGTCTTCTATTGGAGGTATACTCGGCACAATACTTGTAATAGCCATTATTATCCTTGGAGGACTTTATTTCTGGGGCAAAAGAATCGATGAGGCAAAGCTCAGACAGGAAAATGCAGCACAACAAGCTGTATTTGAAAATTCTCAAAACACCACAATTCAAGAAGTTTCCGAAGCTGATAAAATAAAAAGTGTTGGAAATTCTGACGATGTTAGTTCACTAGAAGCAGAATTGAATGCAACAAATTTAAATGGTTTAGGTGCTGAGCTCGATGCAGAACTAGAGTAAATTATTCTTATAAATAAAAAAAATAAAAACTACCTAAGGGTGGTTTTTATGTTGCCAAAGTATGGCTAATAATATAGGATTCAACACATGAGTAAAAAACATTACAAAGATATAAAACTGTCCCCTCTTCCTGAAAGAGAACTAGAAATTATTGGTTCAATTAACGCAGAAAAAATGAGTTTAATGCGAGAAAAAGCTCTTAAAAAACTCAAGGAAAAGATTGAATTACCAGGTTTTCGAAAAGGAAATGCCCCTGACTCTTTAGTTGCACAAAAAGTTGGCGAAGGTTCTATATTGGAAGAAGCTGCTGAGATAGCTCTTACTGAAGAGTATCCAAATATACTAGAAGAGCATAAGATAGATGCTATTGGAAGACCTGAGATAACCATAACTAAAATTGGTGTTGGTTCAGACATGGAATTCAAAATAAAAACAGCACTTATGCCTGAAGTAAAACTTGCAGACTATAAAAAGATAGCTGGTAAAGTGCTTTCTAAAAAAGCAGAGGATGTTTCGGCAACAGATAAAGATGTTGAGGATGTAATACAAAATATCCGAGAAAACTTGGCACATGAAAAAGTTCACGCTGAAGCTGGTGGAGGCCACGAGCATAACCATAGAAAAATAGAAGACAGTGATTTACCTGAGGTGAATGATGAGTTTGCTAAAATGTTAGGAAACTTTGAAAACTTGGAAGAAATGAAAAAGAAAATACGAGAGAACTTGTCAAAAGAAAAGGAAATGAAAGCGAAAGACAAGAAGCGAACAGAAATTCTAGAGAAAATCATTGAAGAATCTACAATAGACCTACCTAAAATAATAGTGGATGGTGAAATGGAAAAAATGCTTGCTCAGTTTAAAGATGACATAGCTAAAAGTGGCATTTCATACGAGGACTATCTTAAACATATTAAAAAAACAGAAGATGATTTAAGACTTGAGTGGAAAGATGCTTCTGTGAAAAGAGCAAAATCTCAAGTGGTTCTAAACACTATCGCCAAAGATGGAGGCATAGCACCAAAAGAAGATGAAGTTAAGAAAGAAATGGAGAATATTCTTTCACATTACAAAGATGCAGACCGTTTTAGAGTAAGAATGTATGTAGAAACTTTCCTTACTAACGAACTAGTTTTTCAATTCCTGGAAAAAGAATAAAATCGCTAGAAAATTAGTATTTGTTATAATGTTAGGTATGAGAAACGTGCTTACATCAGTGGTAGCCGTTATTGTCACCCTAACTTTTGTGTTCGGAGGATATTACCTCGCAAACATGAAGCATACAGAACATAGTACTCACTGCCCTTTCATGCTCAGTAAGGACGTGATATGCACAATGGAAACAAGAGAGTATATAAGAATATTCTCTAATATTTTTATATCTACATTGTTTAAGGTTTTTAGTGTATTCGTATTTTCAACAATACTGTTATTTATATTAAGAAATAGAAATGATATAGATAAATCTAGGTATAGAATTTATATTAATACCCAGAATAAACTCGGAGTTTTTAGAAGTCTATTATTACTACTATTCTCCTCAGGCATACTTAACCCCAAAGCACCATAGACATATTTTTAATATTAATTATAAATTAACTTAAAAATTATGGAAAAAAATAATACATTATTTATTGGTTTACTAGTTCTACTTGTTGGATTCGGGTTCGGATACATTATTGGTAATAACCCAACTTCTTATAGTAATTCTGGAATGCACATGATGCCAAACGGAACCATGATGAGGAATACTGATAACAGTATGGAACACAGTATGGAAATGATGATGGGTAATCTCGTAGGAAAAACTGGTGATGAATTTGATGAAGCTTTCCTAAGAGAGATGATTGTACACCACCAAGGTGCTGTAGTTATGGCAGAATCTGCATTAAGATATGCAAAACATGAGGAAATTAAAAACTTATCTAGAGCAATTATATCTGCACAAAATAAAGAAATAGCAGATATGCAAAACTGGCTACGAAACTGGTACGGAAATTAATAAAAGTAAAAAACAGCCCCACTCGGGGCTGTTTTTTACAATATAAGTAAGCTGGATATAGCTATGGCGGCAGTTTCAGCCCTAAGAATCTGAGATCCGAGTGAAACAATGGGAACATTGTAAGATTTTAATAATTCTAATTCCTTAGGAGTAAATCCACCCTCAGGTCCCACAAAAACTGCAAATGATTTAGCTTCATGTAACCCACTTAAATATTTTTTTAGTGTATCCCCTTCTGGATGTAAAACTATTTTTTCTTGAGGCAATATTCCTTTTTTAAAAACCTCTTCTATTTTCATTACTTCATGAATAGTGGGAATGTCTCCCCTGCCAGACTGTTCTGATGCTTCCAAAACTATTTTATTTAGTCTTTCAAAATTAAGTTTTCTTTTTTCGCTGTGTTCACAAAGTATTGGAACAATATGTGTAACCCCTATTTCTGTAACTTTTTGTGCAATTAATTCAAAATTATCTTTTTTTACTAATGCCATACAAAGAAAAACATTATTACGTTTCATACTTATTTCTTTATTCTCAATCACTTCAACTGTAGCTCCTAAGTTTCTCAAAGAAGTAATCATGCATAGATAATCTGTACCTGACCCATCAAAAAGAATAACTTGTGAACCTACATTGTAACGAAAAACACTTTTCCATTGGTGTATAATGTCTCGATCGGTGATATCGAATTTATTATTTGTAATAGGAGTACTTGTATAAAATCTGTGAACTCTCATATATTTTGTTTTATGAAACTATACCACAATTTTACAAAAAGGCACTTTCTGGTATACTCATGAAACAAATTAATTTTATAAAAAAATGCTTATACCAACCGTTATAGAAAAATCCCAATTCGGTGAAAGAGCGTATGATATATTCTCGCGCCTTCTTCGAGATAACATCATTTTCCTAGATGGTCCTATTGATGACCATGTAGCTAACCTTATTATTGCCCAAATGCTGTTTCTTCAATCAGAAGACCCTAAAAAAGATATTAGCTTTTACATAAACTCTCCAGGTGGATCAGTTACTGCTGGTCTGGCCATAGTTGACACAATGAATCATATTAAAAATGATGTTTCTACTGTCTGTGTAGGAGTAGCCGCATCAATGGGCGCTGTTATACTTTCTGCTGGTAAAAAAGGTAAAAGATTCGCTCTTCCTAATGCAGAAATAATGATTCATCAACCACTACTTAGAGGACTTGAAGGACAAGCTTCAGATATTGAAATTGGAGCTAAGAATATACTCAGAATGCGTGAAAACTTGTATAAAATACTATCAAAAAATACAGGCCAACCTGTATCAAAAATTGAGAAAGACGGAGATAGAGACTTTTACATGACTTCAGATGAGGCTAAAAAATATGGCATTGTAGACAAGGTTCTATAAAACTACTTAATTTTGACTTATTCCCCTCTTTCTTATATAGTACGGTTATTATTTATATTAATTAAATAACTTACCGTTTTTGGCTTTTCTTGATTTATACCGCACCTTACCGACAATCTGAACTACAAAATTGAAATTTATTATATTTTCCAAAGAAAGAATACTTAAATCGTTTTAAGGATCTCGAAAGTTGAATTTGGGGTTACCCGAAAAAAATGTCATTAGAAAAATTAGGCCTATTATTAGGCGCCGCGTCACTTGTATCAATGGTGATTGGTTATTATTTGCGTATATTGGTTGCAAAAAGTAAAAAAGGCTCTATGGAGCTAGATATCCAGCAAATGATGCTTCAAGCCAAAGATAAAGAGCAGAAAATAATTGAAGAAGCTGAAAGAAAAGCTGAAGATATCGTTACAACTGCAAGAACAGAAATAAAACAAAAAGAGGAGGATGCTAAAAAGAACGAAGAGAGACTTATCAAAAAAGATGAGCTTCTTTTAAAGCGTCAAGGAGATTTAGATGCTGAAGTTGAGGAAGTAAAAAAGAAAATACAGGAAATCAAACAAATTCGTGAAAATGCAGATAAAATGGAAATGCAGAAAAAAGAAGAGCTCCAAAAAATTGCTAGATTAACCCCAGAGGAAGCTCGTGAAGAAATTCTAAAAAGAGTTGAGAGAGAATCCGAGGAAGACATTTTGGCAAGAATGAAAAAGCTAGAAATGTATGGTAGTGAAAAAATAGAAGAAAAAGCAAAGGAGATACTGGCTACATCTATTCAGAGACTTTCTAATTCAGTAACCTCTGACATGCTAACAACGAGTGTAAGTATTCCAAGTGATGAAATAAAAGGAAAAATTATTGGAAAGGAAGGCAGAAACATAAAGGCTTTTGAAAGATGCACTGGTGTTGAAGTTATAGTTGACGACACACCTGGTTCCATAACCATATCATCTTTTGACCCAGTTAGAAGACAAATTGCCAAACTTGCTTTAGAAAAATTAATCACTGATGGAAGAATACAACCGGCAAAAATTGAGGATATGGTTAAGTTAGCTGAAGAAGAAATCAACAAAATTATAAGACAAAAAGGAGAAGAGGCTGTATACGAAACTGGGGTACTTGGTTTAGATCCGAAAGTTGTTTCTATACTAGGAAGACTTCATTTTAGAACAAGTTATGGGCAAAATGTTCTGGCCCACTCTGTAGAAATGACACATATTGCTGGAATGCTTGCTGAAGAAATTGGTGCAAATGTTCAAGTCGCAAAAGCTGGAGCATTGGTTCACGACATTGGAAAAGCATTAGATCATGAAGTGGTTGGTACACACGTTGAAATTGGAAGAAAAATTCTGCAAAAATTTGGTACTGATGAAAATATCATTAAGGCAATGCAGGCACATCATGAAGAGTACCCTTACGAAACCATTGAATCAATGATTGTTCAGTCAGCAGACGCAATCTCAGGTGGAAGACCGGGAGCTCGAAGAGATAGTATAGAAAATTACCTAAAGAGATTAAAAGACTTAGAAGCAGTTGCTAATTCATTTAAGGGTGTTGAAAAATCATATGCCTTGCAAGCAGGTAGAGAAATTAGAATATTTGTTACCCCAAATGAAGTTACTGATCTAGAAGCAAAGAAAATGGCTCGTGATATAGCTACAAAAATAGAATCAGAATTAAAATATCCTGGTGAGATAAAGGTTTCAGTCATCCGCGAATCCAGAACCATCGAATTTGCTAGATAGACTGATAAAATTAATCCATCTACGTTGTCACAGTTCAATTTTGCTCATTCACCTTACTAGATGTAAGGCTCAATCACAAAATTTCCTGTTCCTAGTATCTGAATCAATTTTCTCAATCTATAAAAATCAGATTTTATGCATGTTTTTGAGTGTTTTGTCAATGTATTGCGTCAGAAAAGCCTTACTGTATACTAAATACCAGTAGATAGTGGATTATTAGTGGCTTAATCATTAACAAATATGAACAAAGCAAGTATTGTAGATGCAGTACACGAAAAGTTGGGTGGTACAAAAGTCCAAGCCGAGGAAGTTGTAGACCTAATGATAGACTCTATCGTTAATACCCTTAAAAAAGGTGGCGAAGTCTCTATCGCTGGTTTGGGTATTTTCTCTACAAAAACAAGAGCTGCAAGACAAGCTAGAAACCCTAGAACAGGAGAAACAATATCTGTTCCATCAATGAAGGTTCCTAAGTTTAGAGCAGCTAAGGCCCTTAAAGAAGCAGTAAAATAAAAATTCTTAAATTTGGCGAACTCCTTTTCGGATTTCATCAAAATTAAAAAATTTTGAATATTTTCTCTAGAGGAAACTAAAAAACACCCTAACGGGTGTTTTTTAGTTAAAACTTAACCAATATAGCTCCCAACAGAGGAAGCAAAAGAATAAGTAAAGAAGAATATTTCTTAAAAAATCCAGATTCTTTTTTATTTACAGGAATTCTCGGTGGTAAACCGATTAATCCCCTACTGTAATGAAATATGCATGAGGTATCATATTGTTTTGTAGGTTGCATCTTTCTTCTTATATCAAACTCCCATTTAGTCAAAATACAGTAACCTAGAAAAATTTCAGACAATGCAGTAGCAAAAAGGAGTGTTATAAAAATATAAAATAGAGATGGGAAAATCCAACCTAAACAAACAATCAAGACGAGTGCAAAGTGGAATATAAAAATTGTGTTTGCTGTGGTGATGTATAAGAGTTTCTGGGTAGCAGTCATGTGTTAATAATAACATAAGACCTCCCCTGGTCAGGAGTCTGGTTATTCGGTCACGGATAATTTCAATTCAAGATAGCGGATATCTCACTCCTTGGAAACCGACGGTTTTCCAACACTCATTTCATTCGTTGCCTTCCTGTGCGGGAAAGACTTTCTTTCCCGACCCCTATCTGGTTCGATTCCGCTACCCCTAACACAAAACCTCCTTTCGGAGGCCTTGTTTTGTGCGGGATAGCGGAATCGAACCGCTCTCCACAGTTTGGAAAACTGTTGTTTTACCGATAAACTAATCCCGCAATCATTTGTTAACAAAAGTTATCTTAGCAGAAAAATTTAATTCGAGCAATTTAACCCAGACCCTAATATTGATATAATTACAATATGATTATTAAAACAATAGTATCCTTACTTATTGCACCCATATTGTTTATATCTCAGATTTTTAACACTAACTCTGAGCTTGTATATACTGCCCCGGAACAAGAATATTCAGTTGTTAAGGAGATTTTACATGATAAATCCACTTCTTCTCCAGAAACAGTCGTTAAAAATCCAGAAATACCAGAAATAAAAAAGAAAACTTTAACACCCAATACAGCATCCCAAAAGAAACCCGAAGAAATTATTGCACCAAAAGAAGTTGTGCCAGCTTCAACACCAATTGAAACTCCAGTTGATTTTGAAAAAATTAATACAGATGCCAGAAAAACAACAATAAATATTTTGTGTACGACAAAGTATGGCGATCTATCTCCCATATCTGGTACTGGTGTAATTATAAGTTCAAATGGACTAGTACTTACGAATGCACATATTGGACAATATTTCCTTTTAAAAGATTTTAGAGAAAAAGATTATTTAAAATGCGTAGGAAGAACAGGTAGCCCAGCTTACCCTAAATACAATTTAGAATTAGTATATATTTCACAAAATTGGGTTCGAGCAAACAAATCTTTACTCAAAGAACAAAATCCTAAGGGGACCGGTGAAGATGACTTTGCCTTTTTACGCATAACTGGAAATATTGATGAATCCAATAATCAGTTGAAATCATTTATTGAACCCAATGTTAGAGAGTTAATTAATATTGGAGAACCTGTTTTACTTGCCTCCTATCCTGCGGGTTTTCTAGGAGGACTATCAATTTTAAGAGACCTAAATATCACGAGTAGTATAACCAATATTCAAGACATATACACTTTTAAAGATGGCACAATAGATGTTATCTCAGTTGGTGGAACAGTAGTTTCTCAAAAGGGATCATCTGGGGGTTTAGTGGTAGATAAAAATACTTCTCTTATAGGAATAATTACAACTAGCTCTGATGGAAATACAACGAGTAGCCGAGGCTTAAACGCAATAACCTTAGGGTATATCAATAGAACATTACAGAAAGAATTAGGTAAAAATATGAGAGAATTCTTGGAATTAGATCATGAGAAGTATGCAAAAGAATTTTCTATTAGTCTTGGAGTTGAATTATCTAAATTGATTACCGACGAACTTGCAAGATAACTATTTTTTTTGGATTTGCAGAGACCTGAACTATCATTTGAAAATTATCCTCTTTAACGGCTTTGTTAGGTTTTTCGTATCCGCACTTAATACATCTATGTAAAATAACGTATTCACTCCCCTTTTTATCTACACCAACTGGCTCCATCATTCCCCCACAAGTATTTGCCCTATCACCAGGATCAATATCTACATGCTTTGACCATAAACACTCTGGGCAATGGTTAGTAAAACCATTACCCTCAACAGAATAACCACACTTTTCACAAACAAAATCCTCAATATTCTTAATAAATGCCATTTGAAAAAATATATCACATTTTTGACAAGTTGTGCGATATTAGCCATACTTTTAAATGGAGGTCACTATGTGGCTATTTAGAAAAAGAGTGAAGAACGACCACCGTCCTCCCCTCTGGTTTCGTCTCTACGATCTGTGGTTCTGTGGTTTCCACCACTAACCAACCTAAAACCGCCAGTACGAAGTTCGTACTGGCGGTTAAAATTATATAATTGTTATTTATAGGATTTGTGATAAACTTTCATAGTTACATCGGAGTGTAGTGTAACGGCTAACATTCCTGTTTTGGGAACAGGCGACTCTGGGTTCGAATCCCAGCACTCCGACATTTTTTTATAAGACAATATCCTCCAGAACTTCAATCTTATGAAGTCCTTTATCTGTATCTACTCTTACAGTAACTAAATCTAACTGCCACTCTGTTTCATCTGAAACATTTCTATCTAGTAGGTACGATTGTACTGCCCTACCTAATCTCTGTAACTTCCATGGATGCATATTATCCTCTGGTCGGTATCCCCCACCGCTAGTTACATGTGTAACACTCTTTACCTCAACAAAATGAATCTTACTGTCTTTTCTAGCAATAATATCTATCTCTCCCCATTTCTTTAAATAGTTCCTCTCAAGTACCTCATAACCAATATTTACGAGATACTCACAAGCGCAATCTTCACCCATATGACCGATTTTTTGTTTTTCTGTGGGCTCTTTAGAGAAATTCTTGTTGAACATATAAAAAAATCTACTACTCTAACAAATAAAAAGCAAATGTGGTTACACATGTAACCTTAACCACAATATGTTACATATGTAACAATTTTATAATTTCACGTGAAACATTTCAATATTTCATTAAAAACAGACATCTATAAGGCATGTCGTATTAAAATAATCCTTATTTTAGGCCAAATAATATAAATTTTTTGGCAATAGTCTAATAACTGACTTAAATTCTGAGACTTGTCTTTAATGCACATGTCCCCATAGTTATCCACAATTTGTGAATAAGACGTCTAATAACTGAGACTCTTTTATTTTTATTAAAATTGTTATATGATGTTATTTGTTAGATAAATGCGGTCATGGTTAAGTGGTATAACAGCTCCTTGCCAAGGAGCAGTCGGGGTTTCGATTACCCCTGACCGCACAGATTTTAAACTTTAATGGTATAATTTATATTGCTCCCGTAGCTCAATGGATAGAGTACCGGTCTTCGGAACCGTGGATGTGGGTTCGATTCCTGCCGGGAGCACATGATAAAAAAATATGATGGGTATCATATTTTTTGATACATGTGCTAGACGGAGCGCGACGGCGCGAGTCGGGGTCGCACAAAAATTCACCAGAATTTTATGAGTGACCACAAATTGGAACGATTCCTGCACAGATAAAATTCAACACATATGCACCCAAACATCCCAACAGAAGTAATAAAAGTCGTAGAAACACTCGAAAATGGGGGATTCGAGGCTTTTTTGGTTGGAGGATGTGTAAGAGATCTTATGATAGATAGGGAACCAAAAGACTGGGATATAACCACCAACGCAAAACCTGAAGAGATAATGAGAGTTTTCCCAGATTCCTTCTATGAAAATACATTTGGAACAGTTGGGGTGAAGATAGATACTGAAAATAACACACTTAAAGTAATAGAAGTGACTCCATACAGAATAGAAGGGGAGTACTCTGACAATAGACACCCAGATACTGTTGTTTTTAGTCAAAAATTGGAAGATGATCTACAAAGAAGAGACTTCACAATGAACTCACTGGCATATTCTGTCTCTAATAATGAAGTAATTGACCTTTATGGAGGAAAAAAAGATATAAAAGACAAAATAATCAGAACAGTAGGGGATGCGGACAAAAGATTTAATGAGGATGGCTTAAGAATACTAAGAGCAGTTAGATTAAGTGCAGAATTAGAATTCGAAATAGAAGAAAAAACAGAAAAATCGATACTTCTGAACTCAAGTTTACTAAAAAATATATCCAAAGAGAGGATAAGAGATGAATTTACAAAAATCATCATGTCAAAAAACCCAATGAAGGGGATACTTATGATGAAAAAACTAGGGATACTTGAGTATGTTGTGCCTGAGCTAGAGGAAACAATAGGTGTAGAGCAGGGAGGAGTGCACACTTACGACGTTTGGGAACACTTGCTTAGATCACTACAACATTCTGCTGATAAAGATTACCCTCTAGAAATAAGACTATCTGCGCTTTTTCATGATATTTCCAAGCCAGAGACTAGAAGAGGAGGTGGAAAAAATAAAAAGTGGACTTTTTTTGGTCATGAAGTACTGGGAGCAAGAAAAACTAAGAAAATTCTTGAGAACTTAAAATATCCAACAAAAATTATTGAAAAAACTGTATCGATGATCAGATGGCATATGTTTTTTTCTGACACAGAGCAAATTAGCCTCTCAGCGGTCCGTAGAATGATTGTAAATGTTGGACGGGAGAATATCTGGGATTTAATGAATCTACGCATATGCGACCGTATAGGGGCTGGCAGGCCTAAAGAAGACCCGTACCGTCTCCGAAAATATCATTCAATGATTGAAGAAGCACTTCGTGACCCAATTTCTGTTGGAATGTTAAATATTGACGGCAAAAAAATAATGGAAATTACAAAAAATACCCCAGGACCCAAAATTGGATTTACTTTGCATGCTTTGCTTGAGGAAGTACTAGAAGATCCAACAAAGAACACAACTGAATATCTGGAAAATAAAGCAATAGAGCTTATGGAATTGCCAGAATCTGAACTCAAAAAATTAGGTGAAAAAGGTAAGATATCTAAAGAAGAAGCAGATAATGAAGAGATAAAAAAAATTAGATCAGAACACAGGGTAAAATAGCAAATATCCTTATTTTTCCCAATTTCTCGGATGATTTACTAAAAAAATTTGAAATAAAAAACAGCCCGGACTCGGACAATTTCGCAATTGTGTGGTCAACGGACTGTTGGACGCACACAACATTGGGTGTGCGTAGTGGAGAAGAGTCGCCCAGTACTTCAGCGGGCAGTGATGTAATAACGAAAGCTCAAAAAATTTAGTAGATAGTGAGGAGCTCGTTTACTCTCTTACCTGTGAAAACCAGATCGGTCTTCCAAAAGGGGATTCGGCCGAATCCCAAAGTACAACTTATAACAAAGAACTAATTGCAGAACGTCAGTCCGGGGTTTATCGGACATCTAATCTACGTTCTGAAATTAGTTTATGTCTTTTAAGAAATAATGTAAAGGACACGCACAACAAAACTGTGGAAAACTAAAAAATTATATTGAAATCTCAATAGAAACAGGGCAGTGATCTGAGCCCATTACCTCCGGATGAATATCTGCTTTTACTACTTTTTCTTTCAGTTTTTTACTTACGAAAAAATAATCTATTCTCCAACCAACGTTTCTTGCCCTAGCCCCGCCGAAGTGACTCCACCAAGTATAAAAACCATTTCCCTTTTTAAATAGTCTTAAAGTATCCACAAAACCATTATCTACAAAGTTCTGAATTCCTTCACGTTCTTCATTTGTAAAACCCTTTTTCCCAACATTCTCTTTGGGACGAGCTAAGTCTTCTTCTGTATGAGCAACATTTAAATCTCCACAGAATATAACTGGTTTAGACTTTTCAAGTTCTTTCATGTATTCCAAAAAAGCTGGGTCCCAGGACTTGTGACGCATAGGCACTCTAGTTAAATCATCCTTTGCATTAGGGGTGTAAACAGTCACTAGGTAAAAATTTTTGTATTCAGCACAAACTATTCTTCCCTCAGAGTTGGTGTCGCCGTATTTATCTGAAAATTTGTATTTTTTAGCAATTTTCTCTGGGAAATTAAGTGCAATTGAAAGTGGTTTCTCTTTTGTAAAAATAGCAGTACCACTATATCCTTTTTTTTCTGCAGAATTCCAATACTCAGTGTATTCAGGTAAATCGACTTCACTTTGATCTTGCTGTGCTTTAGTTTCTTGTAAACAAAGTATATCTGGTTTGTGTTTTTGAATAAAAGGAACCAGAAGGCCTTTCTTGTGTACAGCACGTATACCGTTTACATTCCAAGAGATAATTTTCATAGAGACATATTAACACAAACTATCCTTTTTTATGGAATTTCTTATGTACTTCCCGTAAATGTTTATCAGTAACGTGTGTATATATTTGTGTAGTAGAGATACTCGAATGACCTAGCAATGCCTGTACTGAACGCAGATCTGCACCATTTGAAAGCAAGTCTGTGGCAAACAAGTGTCTAAGGGTGTGTGGAGTTACTTTTTTTGATACTCCTGCTTTTATAGCATAGTGTCTAACAATTCTTTCTACCGAACGTCTATCTAGATTATTTTTTTGATCTATTGTTGTTTTTCCTGTACTTTTTTTGTCTTTGTTAGCTTTTTTATCTAAGTCTTGATTTACTCGCACAAAAAGTCCGTCATTCATATCCTTTCTCTTGTCTAAGTAATTCTTAACACATTTTTTAGCTTCATCAGAAAGAAAAACTACCCTAACTTTTCCACCCTTACCTCTTACCGAAAGTTCATCAGAACGGAGGTTTATGTCTCTAGGTAGGGAACAAAGCTCTGACACACGAAGACCTGTAGAAAACAGCAGTTCTAGTATTGCCTTATCTCTCAGTGACTTCTCATCATTTCCGTTTGGGGCTTCTAAAATCCTTGTTAATTCTTCCTGAGTAATTAGATCCAAAGATCTTTCTGTTGTCTTTGCAAGCTCTATTCTCTCAGCAGGCATAGTTTTTATCTCTTGCCTTGCTAAATACTTTAAAAATGCCCTTAGGGCAATAAGATAGTAATTTTGAGTTTTTCTAGTAACTGTTTGACCATGCTTACCAACAGGACGACGATTAAGCCAAAGACGAAATGTTCTAACATTATCGTCTGTTATATCTTCCGGCCTATCTTTTTTAAGAAATTCTAAAAAAACTGATAAATAGTGGTCATAATTCTCTATTGTCTTAACAGAACGACCTCTTTCTATTTCAACATATTCTAAAAATTGTTGTTTTAGTTGTTTAAGAGAAGCCATATTATTGGAAATTATACCATGTCGCACAATGTTTGGTTAATATAGTAACCCCTTGCAAATAGCAATCTTTTGTGATATCTTATTAGAACAATGCTTACAAAGACAAAGAAAACAAAAATCGTCAAGGAAGTGCAAGTGCACGACAAAGACACAGGTTCTCCTGAGGTACAAATCGCTATTTTGAGCAAAAGAATAGATGAACTAGCAAGTCACCTTAAGAAAAATGCAAAAGATAATCACTCAAGAAGAGGACTATTGCAAATGGTAGCGACTAGAAAGACTCATATGAAGTATTTGGAGAAAAAGAATCCTAAGAGATATAGCTCCCTTACTAAGAAACTAGGCTTGAAAAAATAAAATTACTTCATCTACTTCGTTGTATTTCAATTTTACTCATTCACCTTACTACTTTGTAAGGCTCATTCCTAAAATTTCATACGCCTCGTATCTAAAGCAATTTTCCTATTTCAAGGAATAACGTATTCGATTATCATTTATAACTTTGTAGCATTGTATTTTAAATAAGATACAATTTAGTTAGTCGACTTATTTTAATATTTTTATCTTATTAGTTAATTTTTATATTTAAATGTCAGTAATAAAACACGAAAACCAGAGAGTTGGGGTTTTTATAGATACCCAAAACTTATATCACTCTGCTAAAAATATTTACAACACCCGAGTAAACTTTGGACAAGTTGTGAAAGATAGTTTGGCAGGTAGACAACTTATACGAGCTGTAGCGTATGTAATAACCACAGAAGCAGGGGATGAGAAGAATTTTTTCGAAGCTCTTGAAAAAATGGGAATAGAAACGAAAACAAAAAACTTACAAATTTTTTCAGGAGGTGCCAAAAAAGCAGACTGGGATGTTGGTCTAGCCGTTGATGCAATTAAACTAGCCCCTAAACTTGATGCCATAATACTGGTGACTGGTGATGGAGACTTTGTTCCTTTAGTAGAGTATTTACAAGTAAATGAAGGTTGTCAGGTTGAAGTTGTTTCGTTTGGTAAGTCTTCATCAAGCAAACTTATAGAAGTGTGTGATGACTTCATGGACCTAGATAACGACCCGAGTAAATACCTGTTGGGAAACTTTAATAACAAAAGAACCAGAAGAGTACCGAGAAATACTCAAAAATAGTTTTTAATTAAAAAAGTTTTTGTTACAATTAATCAGAATGAACCCTGAACAGAACAAAAGCACTGCCGAAGTAAAAAAAGAAGAGATTCAAAAAACTGAAAGAGTTCCCATAAAGTCACTTCGAACATTTCAAGGTGATGTGCAGGAAGCAATTTCAAAAAATAAATACTCTTCCACAACTATTTTAGTATCTGAACAAAAAAGACAGATAGAAAGGCCTGAAATGGCTGATTTAAAAAAGAAAGCTGATGTAAAAAACAAATCCTACTTAATAATTGGTAGTATGTTAATCCTGTTGGGAATCGGAGCAATTTACCTATTGTTTACAAATATTAAAAAAGAAGAAACTATCACCCAAGAAGAAAGACAAAAAACTTACATAACATATTCGGAAATAAAAGAAATTTCCGATGTTAATCTAACAAAAGATAGTCTAGTGCAAGCAATTCAAAATGCTAAGGAAACATGGAATGGTGTAGTAAATTCAGTAATGTATTTAAATATTGGTCCAGTAAATAACCCTTCAGATTTATCTGAGATAACTGAAACAATTGGGCGAAACATGCCTCCTTCACTTTCTAGATCATTTGGAAAGGAGTACATGATGGGAATATATTCATTTGATACTAATGAGACTTTCATAATAATCTCTATTGATGATTATTCTCTAGCTTACCCAGGAATGTTAAAGTGGGAAGAAAATATGGCGAATGATCTAGATGGATTATTTGATTTAAGTAAGAATGGGGTACTGGAAACAAATACTTTTGTAGATGAAACTGTAAAAAACAGGGATATGAGGGTTTTGAAGGATTCAACTGGCAAACCTTTGGTACTTTACTCATTTATAGATCGAGAAACTCTTGTTATAACTAAAAATGAAAGTATTCTATCAGCGATTGTGGGGAAAATTGTACTAAATAAACAAGTTAGGTAACAGGATTGCACTAGACCTGCTGTCTGGTACAATAAAGAAATGAAAGACATACAATATTTTAAAGATTTACTTGCTAAGGAAAAGGGTGAAATTATTGAACAACTAAAAACTTTGGGTAGACAAAACCCCGATGATAAAAATGACTGGCAAACATTAAAACCTGAAAGCGACGATGTTGCCGATGACTTAGATGTTGCAGAAGGAATTCAACAATACGAAAGTGATAATGCGGTTTTGGAAACATTAGAAACTAGACTGCATGAAGTAGAACATGCTCTAAGCAAGATTGAGTCAGGAAACTATGGGAACTGTGATGTCTGTGGCAACAAAATAGAGGATGATAGGCTAGAGGCTAACCCAAGTGCTACTACTTGTATCTCACACATGCAATAAGACTTTGCATATAAATAGTGAATACTTGCTATTTAAAATTATAGGAGTAGAGTTACGGAACAATGGCCGTATCAAAGATATATTCTGCACAGGCTACACTACTATCTGCACAGATTATAGATTTAGAAGTGGATCTCTCTAGGGGGCTCCACTCTTTTTCTATAGTTGGGTTAGGAGACAAGTCAGTAGAGGAAGCCAAAGACAGAGTTTCTTCGGCAATAAAAAACTCCGGCTGGAAGTCACCCAAAAATAAGAATCAGAAAGTTGTAGTCTCTTTAGCACCAGCTGATATCAAAAAGGAAGGTCCTATTTTTGATCTACCTATTGCCATTGCATATTTAATGGCAGGAGAAGAAATTAAAGCTGAAACAGAAAAGAAACTTTTTATTGGTGAATTATCTTTAGACGGAAAACTGAGGCCAGTAAAAGGAGTATTGCCAATTGTTCAAAAAGCCAAGAAAGAAGGTTTTAAGGAGATATATTTACCAATTGAAAATTGTTACGAAGCAAGTAACATAGAAGGTGTTAAAATTTTTGGCGGAGAGTCACTGCTACAAATAATCAAACATATAAATACCAAAGAATCTGAAGAGGAATTTTTGTCAAAAATGGAAATTCCTGAATATGTAAGGCAGGAAAATGAAAAAACACAAAAAGAGATTGAAGTCGATTTTGCTGATATTAAAGGACAGGAGTCAGCAAAAAGAGGCTTAGAAATTGCTGCTGCAGGAGGACACAACATAATAATGTATGGGCCACCAGGCACGGGAAAAACAATGCTTGCAAAAGCATTTTCACACCTACTGCCAGACTTGTCATTTGATGAAAAATTAGAAGTAACTGGAATATATTCTATTGGTGGAATGTTAAATGATGGAATAATTAACCAAGCACCCTTTAGATCTCCTCACCACACCGCATCTTATGTATCACTCGTTGGCGGTGGAACAAATTTAAAACCCGGTGAAGTTACTCTGGCTCATAAAGGTGTGTTGTTTATGGATGAGTTCCCTGAATTTGATAAAAAAGTTATCGAAAGCTTGAGACAACCACTAGAAGATAGGGTGGTGACAGTGTCGCGTGCAAAAGGTTCTGTACGCTATCCAGCTCACTTTATTTTAGTTGCGACGATGAATCCTTGCCCTTGTGGAAACTTGGGAACCAAAGGTAAGGAATGTATTTGTTCTGCAATTGCAATTGAAAAATATAAAAGAAAACTTTCTGGACCGATAATGGATAGAATAGATATGTGGGTAGAAGTTTCTAAAGTTGAATATGAAAAACTAACAGAGGGAAGAGAGCTTCATGAGGGGACAGAAAAAATAAAACCTAGAGTACAGAAAGCAAGGTTAACACAAGAAAATAGATACAATGACATAAAAATCAAAACGAACGCAGAATTATCATCCAAAGACTTGGTGAAGAAAATAAGTCTCGGTGATGAAATAAAAGAACTTCTAAATGAATCGGCTAAAAAACTAGATTTATCTGCTCGGTCATATCACAGGGTAATTAAACTTGCTCGAACAATCGCAGATTTAGAAGGTGCAAGTGAGATCACTCAAAACCACATACTAGAAGCTCTTCAATACAGACCGAAGAAATATTAGAATCTCTTATTCACTATATCTTTTCTAGCACCAGAATAATTTTCTACTGAAAATTTTTGTAGATCGCTAAATTTGGAAGTTTTAGAATGGATTTCTGGCACCACGGATTTCGAAGTGTAGGTGTACACCTGTACTCTTTCCAGTACTTCCCATTTTTCCAATTATTTGACCTTGAGAAACTCTATCGCCAGCTTTTACCGACAATGAGCTCATATGACCATATAGAGTTTGTGTTCCGTTTCCATGCTTGATTACTACATATGTTCCATAGCCACCGTTCCATCCAGCTCTTGCAATAATTACTTCACCGGAAGCAGATGCTAGGATATTTGCCCCGTAAACAGATGCTAAGTCAACACCATTATGACCATGCACCCCTTGAGTTCTTATACCACCTACTATAGGTCTCATATAGTACCCAATGTAAGTTGGTGTATTTTTACTATTGGTTGCGGTCTTTTTTGTAGAAACAACTGTTGTTATTTCTCCATCAGGAATGATAATAATGTCTCCAACAGCAAGTTTTGAACTCAATGTTAGGTTGTTGTATTGCAATACCTCGTTTAAGTCCCCTTTGTGCAATTTTGTAATACCTTGCAATGTTTCTCCAGACTTAACTGTGTGTTGTACTCCAGAAATAGGTAAAATAACAAGAGTTTCCCCGGGAGTTAACTTATCATTTTTAAGATCATTACCCCATCTAATAGTATTTATGGTAACTCCAAACATTTTAGCAATAGCAGGTAAGGTATCTCCAGATCTAACCACATACACACTAATTTGAGCATCATCTATAGTTTTGGCATCATCAGAAATCTTTTGATTCTCATTGGATATAAATATGTCATCAACAATTGCAATTTCGGGAGAAGTAGAAGACAAACCCTGCATAGGAGAAAGTGTGGCTTGCAATAAAGCCATATTTTGTGAATTAACATAAACCACTTCTTCTGCCTCTACTTTGTTACCACCATCAAAACACGCTTTTAAGTCAAAAATACCACATGCAGATAATTGTAGTGGTACAACTAAAGAGACTATAATGGCCGGATTAATGACCATTGTTGCCAATATTGTCACCAAACTTCCTCCTGATCCCATCTGACGCAAAACCCTAAAGGCTTCTGTACTGATGATTTTAAGACCTGAGCTGAAGTGAGGATCATGTTTAGACCTCAAAATAAGCTAAAATTTAATACAAATTCTGAAATTCTGGATTTAAAATGGCTCTGTTGAGCCATATTTAATGACTACATTTCCGTACCTATCCATTATATATAGTAAGAAAGGTGGGTCAATAGATGTTATTAACAGGCTATAAAATGAGGTTTTAGACAAATGCTATAATCACTTGATGAATTATCTTGATTCTTTAAACACAGAGCAACGAAAAGCTGTTGAAACAACTGAAGGGCCAGTGCTTATAGTAGCGGGTGCGGGTGCAGGAAAGACAAAAACCCTTACTCACAGAATACTTCACCTTATTGTTCAGGGTGTGAAACCAGAAAATATACTGGCTATTACCTTTACCAACAAAGCTGGAAAAGAAATGAAAGAAAGGGTGATAGATTTGATTAAAAAAAATTCTGTTGTTTTGGGAACTCAAAGAACTCAACCGTTTGTTAGCACCTTCCACTCATTGGGTGTTCAAATTATAAAAGAAAATGCAGAAATATTAAAAATTCCAAGACATTTTAGTATTTATGATAAATCAGATTCCAAAAAAGCTATTAAAGAAGCTATTTCCATCTTAGGATTAGACCCCAAAGAACATTTAGATAAAATAAGCCATATAATATCAAAAGAAAAAAGCAGAGGTATAAATATACATGAATATTTGGAACGAGGGTCATATGATCAAACTTCCGAACTTGTAAAAAAAGTTTGGCAAAAATATGAAGAAACTTTAAAAAAAGAAGGGGCTTTAGATTTTGACGACCTACTTTTAAAAACTCTAAAGCTTTTAGAAAAATTTCCAGATGTATTAGAGAAATATCAAAATAGATATTTATATATTCATGTTGACGAGTACCAAGACACAAACAAAGTACAGAACACGATTGTAGAAATGCTTGCAAAAAAACACAAAAATATCTGTGTAGTGGGGGATACAGATCAAAACATATATTCCTGGAGAGGGGCTGAGATCAAAAATATGTTACATTTTGAAAAAACATACCCAGAAGTACAAACATTCTTTCTAGAGCAAAACTATAGATCCACAAAAAACATATTGGCCGTAGCAAACACTATAATCGAAAAAAACAATTATCGTATACCCAAAAAATTGTTTACTTTAAATAACGATGGTGAAAAAATTGGGATATTTGAAGCTAGAAGTGAAATAGATGAAGCACACTTTATTGCACTAAAATCCAAAGAACTGATTGAAAAAGGTGTAGACCCTGAACAAATAGCAGTTCTATATAGAGCTAATTTCCAATCAAGAGTACTGGAAGAAGCTTTTCTTGCATATGCAGTTCAATATCAAATGCTTGGAACAAAATTCTTTGAGAGAAAGGAGATAAAAGATTGTTTAAGCTACATAAAAGCTTCTTTAAATGAAAGCTCCTTAAGTGACTTAGCTAGAATAATTAATATTCCAGCAAGAGGTATTGGTAAAACCACCTTGCAAAAAATACTCCAAGGCAAAGAAAGTGAATTACCTATGAGCATGCAAATAAAAATCAATAACTTTAGAAAAATGTTACTTGGTTTTAGGGAGGTATTGTTAAATGAGTTGCCCTCGGTCGCCATAAAAAACATAATTAAAAACTCAGGAATGGAAGACATGTATAAAACTGGGTTAGAGGAAGATCTGGAAAGACTTGAAAACATTATGGAACTAGTTACTCTTGCAACAAGTTACGATATTTATCCCGGAGAAGAGGGTATTGAAAAGTTTTTAACCGACTCAGCATTAGCCTCAGATCAAGACTCCCTAGATGGCAAGAAAAATGGAGTAAAGCTTATGACAGTGCACTCTTCAAAGGGATTAGAATTTGATTATGTATTTGTTACTGGACTTGAGGCAAACTTATTCCCACACAACAGAATGAATCAGGATAAAAAAAGTGGAGAAGATGCAGAAGAAGAAAGAAGATTATTCTATGTGGCAATTACCCGTGCAGGCAAAAAACTCTATTTGACCCACGCTAGAGTACGTACTATATTTGGAACAATGGAAGTTAATTCTCCATCTGAGTTCTTGGATGATATACCAGCCAAATTTACCGAAGATGATGGATTCAATGGTGTAACAGAAACAAAGGCTCCATTATTTAGTATAGATTTTTAATAAAATGCTAAAGAAAAAATCACTAGGTCAAAACTTTCTCAAATCCAAATCAGTTGTCTCAGCAATTATAGACGCAAGTGATATTACACCCGAAGAAATAATTCTAGAAATAGGTCCAGGTGAGGGTTTTATGACTGAGGAATTATTGAAGTGCTCAGGTAAAGTAATCGTTGTAGAAAAAGATCACAGATTAATACCTGTACTTCAAGAAAAATTTAAAGAGTACACAGAGGTGGGTAAGTTAGATGTTCTAGAAAAAGATATACTGAATTTTGATATAGAAAGTCTTAAATATTACAAACATCCATACAAAGTAATAGCGAACATTCCGTATTACATAACAGGACAAATAATAAGGATGTTTCTTGAATCCGATTTTGAACCATTATCAATGACGTTGCTTGTTCAAAAGGAAGTCGCTCAAAGAATCCTAGCAAAAGATGGGAAGGAGAGCCTGCTTTCACTTTCTGTAAAAGTTTTTGGTGAACCAAAAATAGTAAGATATGTTCCTAGGGGGGCCTTTAGCCCAGTACCCAATGTAGATTCTGCAGTAATAATTATTCAAAGTATCTCAAAAGATAAATTGGGAGGATTAAACCCTAAAATATTTTTCAAAATATTACATGCTGGATTTGCCCACAAAAGAAAACAGCTTTTATCTAATTTGTCTATTGAATTTAGTAAAGATATTGTCACTAAAACATTTGAAAATTTAGGGGTTAACCCAAAAGCACGAGCAGAGGATTTGAGTTTAAGCACATGGTTAGATTTAGCTAACAAACTGAACCAAAAATGATAAATAAAATTATTAATGAGATTAAAAATCAAGAAATAAACATATCATCATGGATATTTGGTTTTACGGGGATCATCCTTGTAAGACTCATTCTTGAATCTATTTCAAGTCCAAGTTTAGATAGGGTGGCATACACTGATACGTTTTCAATACTACATATTGGATTGTACTTTCTTGGAGTAACACTGGGAACAATATTAATTTTTGGATCATTTTCAGAAAATTACAAAGCATCT
Organism: Parcubacteria group bacterium; assembly: GCA_035438705.1. Lineage (GTDB taxonomy): Bacteria > Patescibacteriota > Minisyncoccia > Phycocordibacterales > DATDWN01 > C7867-006. The sequence continues at coordinate 5,156 of DAORIV010000001.1, read as the reverse complement.
TCTAAATATGTATTATTTGGATTACCACTTATATGGCTGGCTCCGATTTTGGACATTGTTTTAAGTGGTGGTAGGGGATACAAAATGCTATATCTTTTTGATACTGGTAAAAATATTTTGATAAATTTTTTAACTTTTTTTGGTCCAAGTTTATATCGAGGGGCAACAATTGGTATTAGAGTAGGAATATTTATATCTTTGGTTGGTTTAGGCTATCTACTTTGGGTAGAAACAAAAAGTATTAAAAAAGTTTTATTTAGTACTCTTTCTATTTATATTTTTGTTTTTATTATGGCTAGTATCCCAGGGATTCTTTACACCACAACTCATAAATTTAGTACCGTTAATCAAACTGATGTTGTTTTATATTTTGAAAACTTAACGAAAGTAAGCACGGTTTCTCACAACTCGATAAGGGGAGGACTAGAATCTGTTACACGCGAACAACTAATCGAAATTGGTTTTACCAAAATACTCTCGCAAATAATTTTTATAATATCAATAATTATTTCTTCAATAATTCTTTACAAAATAGATAAAAACAAGTTCAAAGCTATTCTTAAAAATATTAGAATTGAGAGGGTGAATTTCTATACTGCCTCTCTTATGTGTGGAATAGGTTTTGCATATATAAATGGTTTAGGGAAAAGTATCGTATGGGTTGATGCATTTGGATTTCTTTCACTTATAATCGCTTGGATTGCGCTTTGGATGTATGCAGTACACACAAATGATATTTATGATCTGGACATTGATAAAATATCAAATAAAAACAGACCTCTTGTAAAAATGGATGTGACCAAAGAGGAGATGAGGGATTATGGAATGGTTTGGCTTATCATCGCACTTTTAGGTTCATGGTGTGCAGGATTTTACCCATTTTTTATGGCACTAGTATATATATCTTGTTCATACATATATTCAACCCCACCACTTAGACTAAGGAGGTTCCCACTGATACCAGCTTTTTTAATTGGAGTTGCTTGTCTAGCAACTGTTTTTGCTGGTTTTTTCTTTGTTTCTACCTCTAAACAAATGGATACATTTCCTATTTTTTTAAGCTTAGGAATTATAACGATGGTAACATTGGCAATAAATTTTAAAGATATAAAAGATATAGAAGGAGATAGGGCACAAGGTATTTTAACTATACCCACACTTTTCCCAACACATGGTGTTAAAATCGTGGCTATTCTTTTTGCCCTAAGTATATTACTTGTTCCAATTTTCCTCTCTTTCTATCTTTTGTATATTTTTGCAATCCCTTCTAGTTTTGTAAGTTATAGAATCATAACTAAGAAACCGTACGATGAGAAAAAAATATTTACCTTACGATTCTTTTTTCTTGGTGCAATTGCTTTAAGTTATTTGTTTGCTTACTGGTATGTCGGTGTTTATAACCCATAGTAAATAAAAACTTTCCTTGTGTTATTATTTACTCAATGCCTAGTAATAAAACTATTTCCATTTTTATAATTTGTTTGGCTTTAGTTGTGTCTGTTTGGCTTTCTACAAATAAACAGGAGGGTGTTAGTGCTTTAATACAAAAATCAGAAAATACCGAGGTGGTTCCTTCTATACAAACCAAAGAAGCTACAAATGACGATTGGAAGAAAATTCTAACAAAAGTAGACGACAAAAATCCTTTTGAAGATTTAACGATTTTAGGGGGAGAGGAAGATGATACCACTCTAACCGACCAACTATCTAGAGATTTTATGTCTCAATATCTTCTTGCAGTTAAAGCTGGAGAAACCATCAACAAAGAAACTGCAGATGTTATTGCTCAAAAAACCCTTTCACTGCCAGAATATAACAGTAAATCAGTGGTATATATAAGACAAAATCTTAAAATTACACCAAAAGGAGATTCTGAAACAATGAGGATTTATAGGGAGAAGATAAACCAAAGCTTACAAAAAGTGTATTACGGGCTGAAAGATGACCCTATGAACGTTGTGATTACAGCGATAGGAACAGAAAATGAAGCTGACATTAAAAAACTGGACCCAATTATTTCTATTAACAAAGGTACAATTAAATACCTTCTTGATATGGAGGTACCGGAAAAAGCCGTTATAGTTCATCTTGAATTGCTGAATATTTCTTCTGCAATATTATCAGATTTAGAAGATATGAGAGCTGGATTAGAAGATCCTGTAAAAATGTTTAATGGTATAGGAAACTATGCCCAAGACTCAGATACATTTGCAAGAATGCTTACTAAAATGAATGAATTTTTAACAAAAAATATCTAACTACCTTTAGTTTTCAACATTTTTCCTTTTTATTTGAATACTTATCTAATATAATAATATATAATTAGTACGTATTTTATATTAACCTTGTTTTTTAAATAAATTATTTATGAAAAAAACCATAATAATGACGATGATTCTATGTTTGTTGTCATTATCTTTACCACAGAAAGCTAAAGCTGTATATGTAGATATCCCAAACTTCACCAAGGAATACGCTCTTGACTCTATCGCTTACCAAGTCTCAGCTATTGCTCTAAAAAAACTAACCGCAAAAACTGTAAATTGGATTAATAATGGGTTTAAAGGAAATCCTGGTTATGTTCAAAATCCTAAACAATTTTTTCTAGACATTGGTGATGAAACGGTCTCACACTTTTTATCACAACCTGGGGTAAACAACATCTGTGCTCCATTTAGTGCACAAGTCAGACTAGCCCTTGTAACAAACTATTTAGCAGAAAATGATCCATCTAACTACTCTTGTACTCTCAGTATACTCAGAAACAACTATCAGTCATTTATGAATGACTTTAGTCAGGGAGGTCTTGATGCCTGGTTTGAACTTACACAAAACTCACAAAACAATCCTTATGGAGCATACCTTGAAGCTCAAAGTAATCTATCTATGCAAATAGAGGCTAATCAACAAATCCAACAAAAGGAGCTTGATTTAAGTGGAGGATTTTTAAATCTAAAAAGATGTCCTAGGGGAGGATCATACACAGATACCAGAGGAGAAGTACTGTGTTCTGTTGAGGAAGAAACAGTTACCCCTGGTGTGCTAATAAACGACCAACTATCAAAAAGTTTAGGATCCAGCTGGGAAAGACTAAATGCTGCTGATGAATTCAATGAAGTTATTACAGCATTACTAATGCAACTTATTGAACAACTGGCTGGAAAATCAAGTGGTCTGTTTGGTGCTAGTGAAAGAAACTCTACTGGTTCTGTTTTTAGCAATGAACTTAGAGACGAAACGCAACCGATAACAAACTATCCTATATCAGTTACTGAACCGTCAATAAACTGTAGATCGACTGGTGGAACAGGAGGTAGTGGAGGTGGAAGTAGTGGAGGAGGTAGTGGGGGTTCTGGTGGAACCAGTGGTTGTACCAGTAGTCCAGGATCTGTTAGAGGATTACCTCCTTGGCCTCTAGGAGGGGGTGCGGGAAGTGCTGGTTCATGCCCAGCATACACACCAGACCCAAGTGTTGATTGTACTAGAGTAACAAGTGGTGGTGTACTAGGAATATTAAACAACTACCCAGCATCCAATAATGGTATGCGTGCTGCAGAAGGACAAATCACATCATCTTTTGGTGGTGTAATACTCCAACACCCAGTTAGACTAGACAAGTTCGATTTCGGAAATGGAATGATCGTGGATGTAATGATAGGTGCAGTTGGAAATACTGGTCCAGATGGTGAAGACTCAATTGCTGAGGGTGGTTGGGGATGGATTGTTGAGTGTGCATGTAATAGAGACCCCGCAGGATACTCACATCCATCACCTGCAACTCCACTACCTGGTACCGGAACATATACTGTAACCTTTACTATTTCAGGACTTGGTTCTGTTACTGATGGAGTTGACACCATAGTTTCTACCACAACTACTCCTTTTACAATTTCTAAAACATATCCAAGAGACTCATATCAATCTATTACTGCGCAAGCTGCTATTGGTAGTGTATTTGCAGGATGGGGAGGAGCATGTGCACCATTCGGAACTCAGCCTACATGTGCAGGTAATGTTTCAGGAAACGGAGCGGTTTCTGTGACATTTAGATAATCAATAATGAAAAAATTATTACCATACATATTAATACTCGTTGTACTGGTCGGGGTTTTTGGTCCTATAGATATAGTCTATTCACAGAGTATTTTTAGATTAAGTGTAAGTAGTCTTTTACAATCAGCGGTTGTTAATCTTGCTAATGCAATACTTATATTTTTAAGTTGGATAGCTGGTTTTGCTGGTGCAATTCTTGATTATGTACTCTCTTTCACCATTGTAAATATGAATGTGAATGTTTTTGGTGACGGAAGTCCAGCAAACCCAGGAATTACAGGAATAAATACTGCATGGAAGATAATAAAAGACTTAATGAATATAGCTTTTATATTCATTCTTTTATACGAATCTATCAAGATAATCATAGGGCAAGGAAGTGTAGAGTCCGTAAAAAGATTTGTACTGGGTATTGTGTTAGCTTCACTACTGATAAACTTCAGCTTATTTTTTACTAAAGTACTTATTGATGCTTCCAATATTGTAACCATTGGTGTATACCGTTCAATACTTTCTACACCTGTTGCACCACCGCAACCAGGTCAACCACCCACAACAAACAGTATCGCCACCATCCTTCTTTCAAAACTAAAACTTCAAACTATATATAGCACGAGTAATCCTGACTTGAGTACAAATGGAATAGGTGGTGCACTAATATTTTTAATTGGAAGCTCAATTATATTTTTAATATCTACTTTTATTTTGTTTGCCATAACAGCAAACTTTGTAATCAGATATATAACCCTGATTATTCTTTTGGTGCTTTCTCCAATAGCTTATATGGGTATAGCATTAAATGCTGTACAACCATACCAGAAAAAATGGTGGGATTCTCTTAAAGGACAGCTCTTATTTGCACCTGTGTTTATGATTATGCTTATGATTGTAATCACACTAATAAGTAGTCCAGGATTTGTATCACAAGGAACATTTGCTGATTTATTTCTAAACACAAATGTTAGTCCGAATGCAAACGCAGCAAGTGGAAGTGGAGCAACTGCTGGTACAAGCGCTTCTGGATTAGTATTAAATTTTGCTTTAGTTATAGGTTTACTTATCGCAACACTAACTGTTTCAAAAAGTGTTGCAAAATCCGGTGC